>JANTGH010000350.1 GCA_024763055.1 Desulfobulbaceae bacterium | reverse complement strand
GGTGCCAACGCAGGTTCAACGGTAGCAATGAAATTGCTTACCAGGCTGCTGGTGGCCCGTTTAATTGCCTGGGATACCAGAACCCGGTATTCCTGAGCAGAATAGACACTTTTCGGTACTACTTCAACCTGGGATCTGTTGGTCCACAAGAGTTGGCCGGTAAGGGCATCCTGAACCATCACCCGGATCTGCACAACCGCCCGGGGAACTTTTCCACCCTTGTGAGCTAGGAAAGCCAGACCGGTACCAGCCGCACCCCAGAAAGCCGTGTTGAGTGCGTGATAATCATCTTTATCTATGATGGTGGGATCAAACAGCGGATGTCCACCTGATTGACGGTCCACGTCTTCGTCAAAAGGAGAATTCTGGTTGCTCCTTCCATAGGCTAGACCCCCAAGACCACCGAGGGCCATTTTATCCATCATTTCATAATTGTCCGACTTGGCAACCCCAAATACCGCCCGCTGGCCGGTATTGAAGACAAAAGGCAATATCCCTACCTGGAAAGGGTTGAAAACATCTTTGGCCGCTCCCTGATCGAACTCGATCAGGCGTCCACGAACAATATAATCGGCGCCAAATTTGCTGCCCAGATGGATAACTTGTCCTCCGGTCAGGGCTGCACTTTGTAAACCCTGCGGTTTGTTTTTGTCTGATTGCTGGTGTTTTGCCGTCTCAATCTGTTCATTATGACTGATTGCCGTTTGCAATTCCCGGGTCATGTAGGTTGACCATTTTTCATTGGTTGCCATGCCCTTCATGTATTCATTCATGGGTGAATGACCAAAAAAGACTTCCGGCGGTTCAATGATTTTCTCATCCATCAGGTAGCGGACCACGTCTTCTTCGATAGCGGTCATGAGACCATACTTGGCGAACTCATCTTGTAGAGATTCCATGACCAGGACATTGCGCCGCCAATAATTTTCCTGCCGGGAATTCGGGGTGTAATCGGCAAAGGGGACAACGACTACTTTTTTCCCAGCCGGCGGAATCTGAGCGGTAGGAACAGGGGTTACGGTCTCTTTCACCACCTGTCCACAGGCGATAAGACTAAAAATCATCCCGAACGCCAGCAGCAGTTTTATTGATTTCATGACTTCATCCTCCCACAAATAAGTTAAAAAAATTCATTTATTTCAGGTTATGCACGAGCTTATTTCCCGCAATCGGCAAAACAAAAATAAAACTTAAAGAAAAATTCCTGACAAAAATCAATGCGGGGGAACAATTTTGAAATTTATTATTTTAAAGGTACGACTGTCTGCTAATGTTCTGGTATTCAGGTGCCCAGTGATGCTTTAGCTGTGCTTGATACCCTGTTTGTCGAAAAAAGCAACAGTCTTTGACCCGAAGGTTGCTTGAAACAGCCTCGGTCAAACATTTATGTTATTTGCAATAAATATACCGGTATAACCATGCCGTACCATTTGAACTTGGGGTTATGTCGGATATCCAGCTTGTGAAAACTATTGTTGCCGCAATGACGTAGATCTGATAAGGTGCGTACCCTTTGAGGGAGAATCGGAAATGCTAAGATAGTGGAATACCCTCATGTCCCCGGATTTGGCCGGCGGTGTTTTTTGGGAACCCCAGCGGGCATTGACAAACAAGCCCAAACCCAATATATTGCAGGCGCAAGTCAAGGAAATCCTCTCTACCTGTTTTCTGTTTTGCCCCTAGGAGAACCCATTCGAAGTGGTGGATCCGTAGGTTGATTGACAGAGGTTGGCTGAAATGGAGTGCTTATTGGTGCCGATAGAGGCTGTCACGCGAATCGGACCGGGCCCTGTACTGGTGTTGGCCCCCCACCCAGATGATGAGGTCTTCGGCTGCGGCGGTGCGATCATTCGACACGTAGGAGACGGAGACGATGTGCACGTGGTCATTGTTTCTGACGGCGGTTACCGACGCGAGGAACAGACTGCCGATCAGCGACAGGCTTATGTTGAGGTGCGTCAAAGGGAGAGCATCGCTGCAGCGGCAGTCTTGGGATATGGCCAGCCAGAGTTCTGGGGGATTCCGGATCGGGGGCTTATATACGGCGAACGTCTGGTTAAGGACGTCCTCGACGCGATAGAGAAATACAATGCGCGGCTGGTTTTTACACCTTCACTCTCGGAGATTCATCCCGATCACCGCGCTTTGGCCATGGCCGCGGCGGAAGCGGTACGTCGAAAGGGTAGCGACAAAATTTGCCTCGTTATGTATGAAGTGGGAAATCCCCTCCAGCCCAATCGGTTGTTGGACATCTCCAGCATTTCCTCCAGGAAAGCCCAGGCCATGGCCTGCTTTAAGTCACAGTTGATGGAACAAGATTACCGCCAGCATATGCAGGCTCTTAATCGATTCCGTTCCTACAATTTACCGAAAAATGTAACTGAGGCAGAGGCCTACTGCGTGGTGAGCGCTGAGGATCTTCAAAAAAACGTCATAGGCATTTATGCCTCCGAATTCCAACGCCAAAAAGAGCTTGGCCTGTTGGTGGATCCGGCCGAGAGCCCTGTGGTGACGGTCATT
>JANTGH010000349.1 GCA_024763055.1 Desulfobulbaceae bacterium | reverse complement strand
TTCGTTGTATCTACATGAATTGTCTTGGTCTGCTCTCCATGAGTAAATATCAGTGTGTTGCTGTCTGCTGAAAAATCGCTGCCAGCTGTAGCTGTCCCTCCTGATGTTGTCCAAGTGACATGGACCTGATCTCCATTTTGGACAGATTGATTAAGTCCAACGGTAAACACTACCTGACCTCCTTCCGTTGCCCCGGCGCCTGAGGCCGTCATGGTATAATCGGCAGCAAAAGATGAACCAACAGAGAAAAGTAGAAGTGACAGCACAAGCAGGAGGACCTGTGTATTATGTGCTATTTTTTGTGCGTCCATGTTTTTTCTCCTGTCCTTATAAGCTAATTTTTCAATAATAAAGTGTGATGGTTTTGTAAAAACCACGTTTTTTTTTCGTCATGCCCGAATGTTGTTGTCGGGCATCCAGGGAAGCTGCCCGGTCATAAAATGCACTGTATCTTCGCTAAAGGACTGCGGGATGAACGAAGATAAAGATTTTTTTCCAGCCCATTTTGTCATTTCCGCAGTCTGTTGGGCGGGAATCCAGTTGTTTCCTATCTTTATGGATCCCCGTCCCCGACAACAGCACTCGAGGATGACGTACTACCTTGGGGATGACTGATTTGAAGACTTTAACTGCCTTGGTACTTTTTAAGAGTCCATTTAGTGTGAATTCGTGTCCAATAAAACAGGCAGGACTTTTATCTTTTACGGATAAACGAGTTTTTTAAACCCCATGGCAATGAGAACTTTTCCGGTATAACTTTTGCCGGCGCCACGGTTGACATCATACATTCCATACAGGGCAAAGACGTGGGTTTGCGGTTGACCCATTATCAAACTGCCCGTAACACCGATTTTCTGGGACGCATATTGAATACGATCGGGCGGAGCACTGCCTGGAGGCGTAATGTTTGCCTGCGCGGTGGTGGCGGGGATGACTTGCGGAGCACCGGCCATGGGCCAGTTAGCCTGAAGCTCAAGATTTGTGCCGGGTGTACCGTCTCCGTCCGGGTCTGGATCGGTGGGCATAGCAGACTCAAGCCAAGGATAGGTATTACCCACGCCCCAGGTGACTGTAGTTTTCAAGTTGTTATTTGGTATAACTTCAAGATTTGCCCCGGCTTCAACACAGACTGCTTCAGCGGCATAAAAATTATGGGTGTATATTTCATCATTTGCGGCAATCATTCGTTCGGTATTACTCATTGTCGTTGCAAAGGCTGCAAGGAGCGACAGGATGACCATAACCATCAGGGCCATAACCAGCACCATGCCCTGATCATTTTCTACAGGGGATCGTGTGAAAGCCAGCCAGGTATTTTTTGCTGTATTTGCCATGTTCATTATTTTAGTTTGCTCATTGTCATTATCACAGATTTCGACATTCAACTCGTGTTCTATATGTTCTGCGCACCATGCCGGCGCTGCTGGCAGTGGGATCGTTTGCACGACCGGCAGGTTCTTCGGCGACCAGAGTTATCACAATGGCTTGAATTGCGGAAAGTATGGTAGTCGGCTGGTTATTGCCATCAAGATAATTGAAGCTTAAAAAAATAACATTTACCGGGTTATCCGTACCACCAAATAATGGTTGAGAGGTTTGCTGCGGTCTTCCCTCACTCCAGCGTTTTTGAACAGATCTTTGCGCGGGAGCGTAGAGGTAAGTAATTATTTCATTTCCAGCTGGAGCAGTATCGATCAGGCCATTTTCGTTTCTGTCGACTGTGAGGCGAAGACGGAAAGCCTCCGCTTTTTCAATACCAAAGGATACTCCACTTTGTGTTGGATTATACCCGGCCATGCGGATATCATCAGCCATAACATCCAGGGTCGATCGGATTCCCTGCTGGAGGTCGGCGTAAGCATTTTGGGTTGTGTAAGAGCGGGAAAGTCTTTGAAATAGCCCTGCAATGGCAACAAGGATTATGGATGCCATCGCAATGGCTACCAGCAATTCAATGAGGGTGAAGCCGGAGCGGTCAAGCGATTTTTCAGGATGCCATAAATTATTCATATTCCGGATCCCTGTGTCAGTGAGTTGACAGTAATAGTTCGTTGCCCCATCCCGGATTGTGCGGTTACCGCAACCGTAATAAAACGGGAAATATTTCCCCCCATGGGGTTTGTGATTGTCCAGGTCCGTGTAAAGTTGCCGGCCCCGCCGGTTGAACCCAGGGCGTCAACCACGTCATTGCCGTTGGTAAGAGTAGATACCGTAGCTGTGTGCTTCAGTTCTTCCATTTTTGATTCGGCCAACAGGTTAGCCTGGGTCGTCAGGTTTCCCATTGTATTATTTCTGGTCACCCTGTAGAGCAAGGTAGACGTTCCCATGATTCCTATTGCCAGGATTGACATGGCAACAACAACTTCTATGAGTGTAAAACCTGATTGATGGCTGGGGAGATAGGGTAATTTTTTCATATTCCTGTTTGCTGGGTTCAATAATTTATTCAGTTAGCATAGTTTAAGCAAATTGTGATCCAAATGAATACACTGCCGTGAGGTATGAGCTGGAAAAATATATAACATA
>JANTGH010000348.1 GCA_024763055.1 Desulfobulbaceae bacterium | reverse complement strand
TTTAGCCAGCAAAAAACATTCCAATAAATTAACCTTGTATTTTCAATATGTTTCTAAAAAAAGACAGTGTATCGTTACCAGGAGGTATCATTTTTCTATAAAATATGTTACCAACAAGTAACGATTTTTCTATTTTAATCTGGCGGACTTCAACATGTAACCATGACTTTTCAGGGGTTCTACTGTGAAACTACAGGGAAAATTCGTAATAGCCATTGGTGCCGTATTGCTGGTTTCGTATGGCCTTCTCCTTCTCAACTCCTCCCGCACCCAGCATGACCTGATCTACGGTCAGGCCCGGCAGCAGGCCCGAATGCTCCATAAGCAGATACTGCTCACCCGTAAATGGGTGGCCGATCATCATGGCCTTTATCTGATAGAAACCGATGCGACCAGACCCAATCCCTTTCTTGACAGCCCGGTTGTCCGCGGTGTCAATGGTCAGGTATATGTCAAACGTAATCCGGCTATGGTTACTCGAGAGCTCTCTGAATATGCCGCCCGAGACAACTGGTGCATGTTCCGGGTCACAAGCCTCAAGCCGATAAACCCGGATAATGCGCCGGATGCGTTCGAACGGGCCAGCCTTCTCCAGATCGAACGTAAAAATAAAAATGAAATTATTTCCATTGAAAATAACGCGGAAGGTCGTATCCTTCGCTATGTAGCACCACTTGCAGTTGAGGAGCCATGCCTGATTTGTCATGCACGCCAGGGATACCATCTTGGTGATATTCGGGGAGGTCTGAGCATCACCATTCCCATCAGTTGGGCAGACAGGCTGATTGCCGAAAATAATCGTTCAATCATGCTCTACGGTTTCCTTTCCATTCTTGTCGTTACCGCGACATTGATCTGGCTTTTTTCAACCCTTGTCTCCCGCCCCATCGCCCAACTGACGGAAACCATGGATCGTTATCCCGACCAGCCGGCCGCCAAACCAAAACATAAACAGGTCAAGGATGAAATTGATACCATCAGCGACACCTTTTATGACCTGTGCTGCCGCCTTGATGCCTCCCGCTCCACCCTGGATAAGGCAAAACAACTGGCCTTCCAAAATGAAAAAATGGCCGCGTTCGGTCTGCTGACATCGGGCATTGCCCATGAGGTCAACAACCCCCTTGGCGGTTTACTCAACTGCGTCAAAGCCCTGCAGGAAGACCCCGGTAACCCTGAACTCCTTGACCGCTACCTGCCCCTGCTTGACAAGGGTTTGCACCGTATTGAACACACCATGCAGCAGCTCCTGCATTTCGGCCGCAACACCCCCCTTAATCTGAAAAAACACGATGTTGACCAGATCATCGGCGAGTGTTTTGAACTGCTTGGCTACCGGTTGCGCGACATTGACCTGCATCTTGAGCCGGGTCTTCAGGAAAAATATTGTATTGACGTGGAGGCATTACGGCAAACCATTGTCAACATCGGATTAAACGCGATCCAGGCCATGGGTGATGAGGGAGGGGCCCTGTATGTACGAAGCAAGGCGCAGGAAAACTGCCTGAAAATCAGCATTGAAGATACCGGGCCGGGTATTCCCGCTGCTATCCTCGATAAAATTTTTGATCCGTTTTTCACCACCAAGGATGTCGGGGTCGGCACCGGCCTTGGACTTGCCGTAAGCTATGCCCAGGTTGAAAAAATGGGCGGCACCCTGATCGCCGGCAGCAAGGAAGGACATGGCGCTGTCTTCACCATCACCCTGCCGGCCAATCAGGATTGTCCTTTGAAAAACACACAACCCGATAACTGATTATGCCGCGAATACTACTGGCGGAAGATGATGAAATCATGCGGATCACCGTTCAGGACGCTCTTGAACGGCGGCACTGGGAAGTTGATGCGGTAGTGAACGGCATGGAAGCCCTGAAAAAAATCAAGGCAGAAAAATATCATCTTGTGATCTCTGATATCCGCATGCCCGAATTAGGCGGACTTGAGCTTCTCAAAGCCCTCAAGGAACTTGCCGCCTACACCGATGTCATCATGATGACCGCATTCGGCAGCGTGGACGATGCCATTGGCTGCCTGAAAAAAGGCGCTTCCGACTACATTCTCAAACCATTTGACATGGATGATCTCATTATCCGCGTCAACCGCATTTTCGAAATGCAGTCGGTCAAGGCCCGCTGCGCATCTTTTGAGGACTGCTGCCGACAGTCCCGCCGGAAAATTGTCGGCGACAGCGAGGCCATCAACCAGGTCCATCAACGGATACAACAGGCCGGCCCCACCGATTCCAGCGTCCTGATCACCGGCGAATCCGGGACCGGTAAGGAACTGGCGGCACGGGCGCTGCACTTAGCTGGTCAGCGGGCAAAAAAGCCCTATATCCGGGTCAACTGCGCGGCCATTCCGGAAGGGCTGATTGAATCGGAACTGTTCGGCCATGAGAAAGGCGCCTTTACCGGCGCCCGAAGCAGACGAATGGGCCGGTTTGAAATGGCCGACGGCGGCACCCTGCTCCTTGACGAGATCGGTGATATGCCGATGCCGCTGCAGGTCAAACTCCTGCGGATTCTCCAGGAGGGAGAATTTGAACGGGTCGGCGGAACCCG
>JANTGH010000347.1 GCA_024763055.1 Desulfobulbaceae bacterium | reverse complement strand
GCATTACCCATCTTCTTGCAGGCAACGACACAATCCCCGCAATTACTGCACTCCAGTTCAGCCTGTTCATAGAGGATTTTAGGATGTAAACTCAGGGAACATGCTGTTTCACAGCGTTCATGTCCCGGCTTGCAGATACATTTTCCCTGGTCAAAAACAACCTTGAGACGATTGCAATTTAGCCTTTTTGTCAGGGTAATGAGAATGGACTGGGGACAGATATATCTGCACCAGAGACGCTTTCGCGCAAAAAATTCCACAGCCAGCACGGCCAGCAGAAAAAGGAAACAGAGAGAAATAAAATCCTGGCCGAAATAATACTGAAAAAACCGGGCATACCAGGCCGGCAGGGAAAGCTGGTTCAAAATCGGAGTGGTTGAAAAAATAAAAAAGGCTATAAAGCCGACGGTAAAGATCGTCATCTTCAACGGAAACCCTTTCCAGGTAAGATCCAGCCCCTTGTAGTTGCGCCCCATGATTTTTTTACTCAAGCCCTGAGTAAGTTCGGACAAGAAACCAAAAGGACACATCCAGGAACAAAAAACCGTACCAAGGAAAAAAGCCAGCAGCAGGGGCAGCAACGCCCCAATAATATTGTCGAAGGTAAGATAGAGATTTTTTACTGAAAGCTGCAGGACGGCAAGGGGATCGGCAAATGGAATCCCGAACATATGAAAAGAGAGAAAGTTCCCGTATACATAACTGTAGCGGGATCGATTCAGGATCGGGATAACGATAAAGGCAACGGCTATAAGTAGTTGAAAAGCCCGACGATACGTCTTCAGGGTCGGTTTTCTCATTTTTCCACCCCTGCTTTATCTTGGCGAACTTCCTGAAACCGGGTCGGAGTAACGACAATGGCATCAGCAGGGCAGACGTGCTCGCACAAACCGCAACCGGCGCAGTCTTTGGTAATGACCGGATTAGTTCCCTCCTCAAGATACATGGCCCGCCATTTTATCGGACAACGTTCATAGCAGGAACGACAGAGCAGATGATTTGTCCAGGTATAACATTTCTTGCGGTCCAATACGGCAAACCCCATGTGCACTTCTTCTATGGGGACGTCATGAAGGGCATCAGAGGGACAGATCTCACTGCAGCGCATACAGAGATGGCAGGGCGCCTCCTTGGGATCAATCTCCGGTGTACCGGCGACAAAAAAGTTAAAACCCCGCCGCATCTTGATGCAGTCAAATATGCAGACCTGCGCACACTGGCCGCACTGAAGACAACGGGACAAAAACTCCTTTTCACTGCGAGCACCAGGAGGCCGCAGCAAACCTTTTCTCACACTCATGGAGAGACCTCACAATAGGGTGAAATTGAAAGTTGTATGCTGAAAGACAGCGTCTTTCAGCATACAACCGGCAATTTTCTGCTCTCAACTAATCGTGCATATGTTCAATAATAATGAAAAAAATGGGCACAACGCCATGCCGGCGTTGTGCCCGATGAAATGGACTAAATATCAATTCCTGGTTTCTTCTTCATCAGTTTTCGCAAACTGAGGTTAGTCTCAAGAGTACCGTTTTCATCCATTTCATCTTCTATGGTTAAATAGGTCGTGTAAAGAGTCAAGACGCCCGGCAACTGTTTAACCCGGTCCACCACCTTCTCAATCCGATCAGAGAGGGCTTCAGCAACCACAACGACATATTGCCCCTGATGGATGCCATAAGTCGTCATTTCAGGCATCTGCCGTATCCGGGCCTCAACTTCAGTCACATCTTCTTTGAGAGCATGGACCAGAAATCCCATAATAGCCATTAGTTATGCCTTCTTGATCCGAACAGCGCAGATCTTGTACTCCGGTTGTTTTGATCCCTTGTCAAAGGCATTCAGGGTCAGCTTATTAATCATCAGGTTGGCATCGTACCAGGGAACAAAGACCAGGCCCGGACGACAGACATCACTGACCTTGGCCTGAAAGACCATCTTGTCCCGCCTGGTTTCAAGCAGAACATTATCGCCGTTCTTGATACCATGCTTTTTGGCATCATCAATGTTGACCTCCACATAAGCCTTGGGGAAAGATCGCCGCAGCTCAGGTACCTTCATGGTCATGGTACCGGTATGCCAGTGATCAATAACCCGGCCGGTGGTCAGGACCATCGGGTACTTGGCATCCGGCTCTTCAGCTGCCGGAGCATAGGGGCGCATCCAGAGTTTGGCCTTCCCGTCCGGGTACCCGTAAAACCAGTATTTATTCTTGTAATCCTTGGGAATATTGGGATCTTCTCCCCTGACATAACGTCGCTTGGTACCGGGATGATCTTCAGTGGGACAGGGCCAGCGAATGCCGGATTCCTTTTCCTGCCGGGCCCTGGTCATTCCCTTGAAGTTATATGGTGTTATAGAACTGACCTCGCGCCACTCATCCCAGACATCATCAACGGTCTTAAACGGAATGACCTTGGGATCAACCCCCATTCTTTTTGCAAAATCAAGGAGAATGTCTACGTCTGATCTACACTCGCCCATGGGTTTGACCGACTGCATAAGCAAGGAATACCGCCGTTCCGAACAGCCATACACACCGCGTTTCTCACACCAGAAAGCAGGTGGCAGC
>JANTGH010000346.1 GCA_024763055.1 Desulfobulbaceae bacterium | reverse complement strand
GCAAGTCACCAAAAGTCAAGGATGCCATCCCCGAGGCTATTGATCAGATGCTGCGCTACAGTGAACAGCGGGGCGTCAAGGGCGAAGGCAGTGCCCCGCTCTTTTTCTACAATCAATTCATCATTGCCACCTGCCGCCAGGAAGCGAAGTTTGGTACCATCACGACCCACAGCGAAAAATATTTCTACCGCTGGGCCGACCCGTACCCACGAACGGTTGACGACCTGGAACACGGCTCCGGTTCCCCTAATGACCAGCAGCGCCTGGTGGCGGGAATGCTTGATCGGGATAATGTGCTGGACCTGATACGGACCTTCACCCTCTTTTCAACCAACGACAAGGGACAGACCATCAAGATTGTCGGGCGCTACCAGCAGTTCCGGGCGGTCAAACTCGCAGTCAAAAGATTGCTGGAGGGAAAGAGCCCCAGGGAACGGAGCGGCATCATCTGGCACACCCAGGGCTCCGGAAAGTCACTGACCATGATGTTCATGGTTCGTGAAATGTACCGTCATCCCCGGTTGTGCGACTGGAAGGTGGTTTTTGTTACCGACCGCACCCAGCTTGAGGAACAACTTGCAGAAACCAGCCAAAGCATCGGCTTTACGGTAAAGGTCGCCGACAGTATCAGAAGATTAAAAGAACTGCTGCGCTCTGACACCTCCGATCTGGTCATGGCCATGATCCATAAATTCCGTGAAGTTGATCTGAGCGAAACCTTTCCGGTATTGAACCAAAGCGCCAATATCCTGGTCATGACCGACGAAGCCCACCGCTCACAATATAAACTGCTGGGGGCCAACCTTGACAAGGGGATTCCCAACGCGGCAAAAATTGGCTATACCGGCACTCCCATCGACAAAACTGAGCGGGTTTTCGGTGAGTACATCGATAAATACACCATGCGTCAGTCGATAGAAGACGGCGTCACACTTGAAATTGTCTATGAAGGCCGTTCACACAACGCTGAAGTACCGGATCAACCGGGAATGGACGCCATGTTTGCAGATGTCTTCAGCGATTACAACCTCAAACAGCGTCTGGAAATCCTCGGTTACGGATCGCGCGATGCTTACCTGGAAGCAGAACCAACCATCCAAGCCAAGGCCAAAGACATGGTGGACCATTACCTGGCCCAGGTTTACCCAAATGGCTACAAAGCCCAGGTAGTAGCCACCTCCCGCGAAGCGGCGGTACGTTATAAAAAATATATTGATCAAGCGATAAGCGATGCACTTGCTGATCTTGAGCGGGACAATCCGCTGGATCTGGACCTTGAGCAACTGAAAACAATGCAGACCGACGTTATTATTTCCGGAAGGCATAACGATCTGCCCCACTTGAAAGAGTACGCTGACAGATCCAGACACAAAACCAGCATAGCCAGCTTCAAATTGGGATTTGGCCATGAAGAAGAAGGTATCAAGGGCGATGTCGGCATCCTGATCGTTAACAATATGCTGCTGACCGGCTTTGATGCCCCGGTTGAACAGGTGATGTATCTCGACAAGGTGGTTGTCGCCCACAATCTGCTGCAGGCAATTGCCCGGGTAAATCGGGTGAGTGGCGAAAACAAGGAAAAAGGCTTTGTGGTCGACTACGTCGGCATTGGGCACCATCTCAAAAGGGCGATAGACACCTATGATGAACGGGAGCAAAAAGAGGTTGTCGACGCCTTAAGCTTCCCCGAGGATGAATTGCGGGAACTTGAAGAAAGTCACAGAGACATCATGTTGCTGTTAAAAAAGAACGGGCTGTCGGATTTGACTGATCACGATGCGTTTTTCGACATCTTCTATGATGAAGACCTGCGTTTTGACTATATGCTGGCGTTCAAAAAGTTGACCAAATGCCTGAATCTGGTTTTCCCGGCCCGGCAGGCACTTGACTATATGGATGACTACCAGGCGCTTACCGAGATCAATGTACTTGCGGGAAAACACTTTAGAGACCAGCGGCTGAGCATGAAAGGCATTCCTCCTAAACTGCGGGCCATTACAGATAAGCACTTGAAATCCAGAGGAATCGACATCAAGGTTGCTCCGATTTCCATCCTCGATCAAGATTTCGAGAAAGATGTCGGCAAACGAAAGCGGGTTAAAACCAAAGCCGCCGAGGTAGAACATGCCATTCGCCATTATCTCGACGTTGAACTGGATGACAATGATTTACAGGCCTCTTTTGCTGAGGAACTGGCAAGGATTTTTACGGATTTCCACGAGAACTGGCAAAAAATATATGAAGAATTGGAGAAATTGCGAACCCGGATTATGAACGCCGGCAAAGAACCAACGTATGGCTTAAACCGGAAAAAGCAGATGCCTTTTTTTCGCATGTTTAAGCGAGAGCTTTTCGGTATGAGTGGGTTTGGGGAAAGAGCTGGGGCAGCAGGAACGGCTGAAAATAATGCATCTTACGGCAGCGTCAATGGGGAAGAACAAATCGGCCTGTTAGTTGACCTCACCCAGAAGGTATTCCTGGCTGTTGAGCGCGAGCTGAAACTGACTGGTTTCTGGGAAAGCATTCCCGCCCGCAACAAACTCAAGGCAGAAATCCAAAAAAGTCTGCTGGCACCGGAATTTTCGGCAATTCC
>JANTGH010000345.1 GCA_024763055.1 Desulfobulbaceae bacterium | reverse complement strand
ACGGCCAACTCAACACTATCTGCTTCTCGAATGATTATTACAACTCCTGAATCATCCTTCCCTTCCTGCCATTCAAAAGAACGCCACTCAAAATTCTCATCTACATAATACGTACCGTGTCGAATTTCCTCACTTAAATATAAAGGGTTTTTCTGACCGCCGAAACAACTGGGCACCAGATGATCAAAATTCCTGTAACAGAGGTATACAGGCACCTTAGGATCTCCATTGGCAGGAACAAAGGGTTTACAATGAAACAAATCCGCCACCATGTACTCAACCAGATAATTTACCCTTTGGCTTCCTATCATAATTACAGAGAGCTTTTTTCTCCTGTTATTTCTGATATCGTTAAAGATACGAAGCGCTCGTTTCCGGTCTTGCTCAAACCCGTCACCACTGTTCCGTACTACCTCGGGAGTAAAGGAAAATGGAACATACACCATCTTTACCGAAGGCCTTGCGTCACGAAGTTCCGCTTCTGTGGACAGGTAATGGATGATCTTGGATGAAACAACCGAATCGTGCCGGGAAATTGACGGTGAAATCTGAGGAGTCGTAATCATATTGCCCTTGAGGTGATATTCACCCAGACAAATCAAGATTTCTTTTGATTGCCCTATGGCCTGCCATAAACCGGACGGTTTTATCCCGAACAGGGCTCCCGGTAAAATATCCGCCGGCACCCCTTTTTCAATCAAGCAACCACAGATTTTTTCCAAAACTTCAAGCTTGGGGCTCTGCATCCGGTTCCGGAGAAATTTTCCTATCGTATGCCGGTGAAGCCCGCACTCCCGGGCAATTTGCGTTTCCACACCATATTGGTAGAGGTTATATTGTTCCAGTAACTGTTTTAATCGCCATTCAAGTTTCATAATCCCCCCTTTCAAAAATTTCTTCGGGGGAATTCAGTCAAACAAGAAAAAAATTCCCCCTGTCAATATGCAAGTTCCATCTATTTTTTGACTGGCATTCTCCTAAGACAACTCCCTTCATAATTGGCAGACCAAAAGACATATTGGCACGAATCATAGACATCTTGCCTTTACGAAAAAGCAATATGAAATGCCTAAAACAAGGCGAAATGATCTTGAGTGTCGACAAGTTGTATTGCTGTAACATATTGTTACAGCGTAATTAATTTGACATTTAACGATAAAGACGGTAAGCAGGCAACGTACTGGGCCATTCAATGATATGCACTGATCATCTTGACAACAGATGGCACATAAAAGAGCAACCTGAAGCAAAGAAACCTGTATTTATATTTTTTGCAAGCTCTTTTTTTCAGCCTTGTACACGGAGAGAATAAACGGCGGAAACCGAGTCTTCGGTTGCGAGGAGTCTCTGGTGAAATAAAGGCGAATATCGTCAAGGGGTGTGTGAAAAATGATGCGGGACAAACTCTTAACAATGGGCGAAGCAGCTGACTTGGCCAAATGCAGTTATCACACGATCCATCGTGCAATAAAAAAAGGTGACCTCCCCGCCTACAAGCCGGGAAAAAATGTGTTGGTCCTGGAAGAGGATCTCAGCACCTGGTTTAAAAGCAAACGAATTCAGGCGGTACGAACCGGCAGGCCTCGAAGGTGTATTGCAATTCATCATAGAGACTGACAGTGCCAGATCTTGCCTACCAATGATGCATCACCGGCAACTTTGCCCGCAACAATCAGAAAACAGGTCGCACAGGTCCCGCAGGATTCGCGGTCAACCAAGGCGATTCAAGACCACTACATCAATCGCCTCTCCCCGGAGTTACAGAAAAAAATTCGTGAACTGGAGCACATTCCAAATCTGCCCGAATGGCCGAGAAAGATACGGGGCATACCCAACCTCTGCCTTCGGTCCGCGCTCTTCGGGGTAATCAAGCGAGGTCGGCGAAGGGCCGTCAAAGGCAAAATAATTGCCGCAGTCAAAGGGCTTGATATTCGCTACACGGGATGGAGACTGGATCAGGGAGACTTTGATGTCCTGGTACAAGCTCTTCATTTACAAGCCCGCCACATCGAAAGAACACCTGATTATTTTATACGTTTTCAGGTTAAAAGCTTTCTTCGCGCCATAGGTCGTCAATCGGGAAAATCGGGCCGGGAATGGCTTAAGGATTGTTTCCGAAGATTGACCGCTACTGCCGTGGAGATCAATCTCGATGTCAACAAGAGACTCCAAAGCGGGAAATACACCTATGCCGGATCACTGGTCGACGAATTTTACTACAACGGCCAGGAACAAACCTATTTTCTGAAAATCAATCCGAAATTTGCTGAACTGTTCGATGCCGGTTGGACTCAGCTGCAATGGCAGCAAAGACTCCGACTGAAAACCAACCTGGCCAAGTGGCTTCATGGATTCTATGCCAGTCACCAGGCTCCATATCCGATGAAAGTTATAACCATAAGACGGTTATGCGGTTCGGATTGTAAACGGATGGGAGATTTTCGAAGATGTCTTCGCAGGGCAATGGATGAGCTGGTCAATACTGGAGCAATCCAAGCCTGGCATTTTGATACCAGCGATAAACTCCACGTGCAACGAGCGCCAAAAGTATCGGGGCAAAAAAACGTTTCAAAAAGGGGGGCATAGCACACACACC
>JANTGH010000344.1 GCA_024763055.1 Desulfobulbaceae bacterium | reverse complement strand
CTACCTCATACTCCTTCATCTAACGTTATGTGTCACTTGCCGCCGTAGAGCAAGCCAGAACTGCGGGATGCCTCCACTAATCCCAAAGAAAAGGATTTCTTTGCCCTGATGGCCAAAATAGATTTCGAACATCTGGATTCCCTGAAAGAAACGGAAGCATATTTCCTAGACCCGGCCGGGTGGTACCAGAAGATGGAACATGGAGGTCTTGACGGCGCTTAAGCAAACACATTTATTACAACTAAAAGCCCGGATGACATTTGTCAGCCGGGCTTTTATCATAGACATATTTTTTAACAATCAGCAGGAAGCCTTCCAGAGTCCATGCAGGTTGCAGTACTCACGGGCTTCCACCCGGGCCGCGTCAATGGCAAAAAATGCTTCCGGTGCGTCACCGGGATTCAATGCCTGACGATACAATTTGCCGTCGGCAAGCAATTCAATAAAAGCAATATAGTGCTTCTCTTCCATAGGGTGGGCAACACTGCCAACCTTGACTTTATAGCCACCGTCCACCTTTTCAATTACCGGTACATGTTTTTCCTGGGCCGCGTCAACAGAGCCGGCTTCAACCAGCGACATGGGCTCATTACAGCAGATAATTTCCCCCACTCCGGAATGGAGAATCTCCACCATGTTGCCGCAAATTTCACAACGATAAATTTCATTTACTTTTTCAGCCATTTCATCCTCCACAGTAAAGATTAATGCGGCTGCCGGTACTTCACATTTTTTATTCAGCAGCCGTTTATTATGTCCTACTCTCATAACATAACAAAATAGATATTATTTGTCAAGTTAGCAGGTTAACAATAAACATATAAACATCAAATTAAAAGATATGGTGGAAAAACCGCGAACAGGCAGACAAGCACGACAAGAAAAAGTCTATTGCCCTTACAAAAAAGAGAGCTATTTACTCGGAGAGAATCCTCTCAACAGCCCCTTGACATCATCTTGCAGTGATTTGATTTTCTCGTCCGTTGAGCCATCCCCTGGAAGCAGCTTTTTCAAGTCTTCAGCCCCAGGAAGTTCCTTACCGATCATCCCTTTCAGATCAGGCCTGATCTTCGGGGCGGAAAACGTCCCGCTGACCACCAACGGTACCATCAATCCAGACCTCTGTTTGGTATCACCCTGCCCTTTGATCGTATCCACAATCTTAGGTTTTATCTTGAAATCAAGCGTTTCATCCGGCAAAGAAGCTTTACCAAAGGCTCTCAGGCGCAAAAGAGGAGATTTCAGCGTTGTTCCCGGGGTATAAATAACACCATTAGCGATGGTAAACGGGGAAAGCATTTCGGCAAAATCGGTGCGTGTTTTTTGAGCACTTTTTTCAGCCAGTCCCAAACCACCTTTGACATTACGTATCATCTTGGCCAGGTCGACTCCGATAATTGCTCCGTCTTTCAAAATAATCTTCCCCCTGCCGTTCAAGCTCCGTTTTATAGTTTTCGGTTCATCACCAGACATGGTTAATGACAGCTGAGAAGCCAGAGTTCCCTCGAGGATATCCTGGTCAAGAGAATCTTTCAGTAATGGAGCAACTTGAACGTCTTTCAGCTGCAGGTTAATGCTGCTCCGGGGAACATCCTGCTGACAATTAAAGACTCCGGTAGAGTGGAATTTTCCCTGGTAAAGGTTCAAGGACAGGGGATCAAGTTTAAAGAAACCCTTCCTGCCCGTAATCTTCACCACAACATTATGGACTACAGCGCCATGGGCCTTTATTTTTCCTGCCTTCAGGCCCGCATCCAGAGCCAGCCGCCGCAAAGGGCTATAATTGATTTTCTTTTTTCCACTGCGGGAAGACACGGTTTTTTTCTCGGTAGTTTTCTTTGCTGGCGGCAGGTAGCGGTCAAGGTCAATCTGGTCCAGATCCAGTTCACTTTGTATCCGCGGCCGGGAGAATTCATTGACATGAGCAGAAAAAATCAAGCTGGAATCATCCAGGTTCATACTTCCTTTGCTGAGGACAATATCTGTTGGGGACCCAACCACCTTGACCCGGATTTCAAAACGGCTCAAAACCTTGGGGTCAGCCGTCTGTAAGGGGAAATCCATTCCTAGCGAAGAAAACAGCTTGCGGGGGGAAAAAGGAGACAGATTCAGACTCAGATCGAATTTCTGTTTGCTGAGAGGATCAATCACCTGACCTTTCACCGTCATCACAAGCTGATCCATCGCTTTCAAGGTAATATCAATGGGGACGCTTCCTTTCCCAGGTTCTTTCCCTAAAGGGCCTATATTGCCGACAATACTCAGGGGCTGCCCATCAGCTATGGCAGAGAACTCAAGGTGAACCGGTGCAAGCAGAGAAACATCTCTTATCTGGAGGTTAATGGCGGCAACTTCCTTCTTAAGCCCGGATGTCTGATCCTGCCAGGAAACCTTGCCATCACGGATGGTCATTTCACCAACGGCAAGCGATGTAATGGGCAGGCCGGCAGCTGATTCTTCCGGAGATTTTTGCTTCTGTGGCGCAACTTCTTTATGGCCTGGCTGACCGATACCCTCCCAGTTACCCCGACCATTTTTCAATTTTTCCAGAAAGAGTTGCGGCTTTTCCAGCACCAGTCTTTTCACCTGAATATCCTTTGATAA
>JANTGH010000343.1 GCA_024763055.1 Desulfobulbaceae bacterium | reverse complement strand
AAAAAAAGACTTAACTCTCATTGCAAAATGTCCGAAGAGTGGATTGAGAGACGGTAAAGGGTCACGAAAAAATCAGCCGGGATCCTACAGGGCAGTATCTGAGAGATGTTACGTTTGTATCGTAAGCCGATTGGTCAACAGTTGACGACCAAGGCTATAAAATTCATGGAGGATAACCATGGCTTTAACGATCAATACGAACGTATCTTCACTTAATGCCCAGAGAAACCTTGGCCGTACCCAGGGTGAACTTTCCACATCAATGGAAAGGCTTTCTTCAGGTCTTCGCATTAATTCTGCTAAAGACGATGCCGCAGGCCTCGCCATTTCCGACCGCATGACCTCGCAGATCCGGGGTCTCAATCAGGCCGCCCGTAACGCCAACGACGGCATATCCCTTGCCCAGACCGCAGAAGGTGCCATGCAGGAAAGCACAAATATCCTGCAGCGGATGCGAGAACTCTCGGTTCAGGCGGCAAACGCCACCAACTCTGCCGCAGACAGATCAGCCCTGCAGGCGGAAGTCAACCAGCTCAAAACCGAGATGAACCGAATCGCTCAATCCACCACCTTTAACGGACTGCGCATCCTTGACGGTTCCTTTGTTTCCCAGCAGTTCCAGGTCGGACCCAACGCCAATGAAACTATCGGGGTTTCCATTCAGTCCATGGCCGCCGATGATCTCGGCAGATACTTTGTTGACGCAGTCAATACAACCGCAAACCAGGGTACAGGCTCCTCGGCAGCCGCCAATGCCACTCCGCCTGCTGCCAATACAATCGGCGGCCAGGACCTGACCATCACCGGCGCCAAGGGCAGCACCGTGCCGGCAATTACGGTTGCAGCCGGGGCAACAGCCTGGGAGATAGCCTCCCAGGTCACCAACACCGCCTCACAGACCGGGGTAACGGCAACCGCGCGTACGGAGGCAACTCTTTCAGGTCTTTCAGCTCCAGGCGTTGTCACCATGACCATCGGCTCAGGCGGCAATACCGCAACCATAAATGCATCGGTTACAATGACTGATCTTAGTGGTCTGGCCACTGTCATCAATGATCAGAGCGGCACCACCGGAGTCACCGCCACGGTCAATGCCGGTACCCTGACCCTGACCCAGGCCGAGGGCAAAGATATTGTCATCAGCGATTTTGACCACAGCGGTGCTTCAGGTGAGACCATTGACGTGACCGGAGCTGATAATCATGCTGAACCACTCACCCAGGGGGGTGCCGACTCAACCCGGGTTGCGGGGTCCATAGAATTCTCTTCCCAGGATTCATATACCGTATCCTCCAGCGCGGCAAGCACAACCGGCGGTTCCATAGTCGACGGGATAGCCAATTCAAGTACCATTGCCGCCCTTGAGGAGGTAACAACCATAGACATCAGCAATATTCAGGGAGCCAATGATGCCCTGAAAATCGTTGATGCAGCCCTTGGGAAAATTGATGCCCAGCGTGGCGATTTAGGTGCCCTGCAGAACAGGTTTGAGTCCACCATCGCCAACCTGAAAAACGTGGCCGAGAACCTGACTGCGGCCCGTTCCCGTATCAGGGATGCCGACATTGCCCAGGAGACCTCGGAAATGACCAAGGCCAACATCCTGCAGCAGGCCGGTGTTTCCATCCTCACCCAGGCCAACCAGACCCCGCAGTTAGCACTGCAGTTACTGCAGGGATAATTTTCCAGCTACAAGGTGACGGCATCCCATCAGGGTTGCTGTCACCTCTACCGAAACTACAGGCATATTTCATGAAAATTATTACCTTTAAATATAATCGCGCCACCTCGGCAATCCAACAGAGTACACTTCTGTCGGATGAAGAATTTGCGATGAAAGATGTATTCAAGCTGAGTCGGGCAAAGTTAGTCTCTGTGGAGAAAGAGAGATTGTATACCCGGGATGAAAAAAAGGAGTATTGTGTTTCCGGCACCTGGCAATAGCATATCCATATTTTTTTCCCTCTCTTCTCTTATTCATGCCATTATCCCACTTCCCCGGGATAATGGCTTTTTTTTTGTGAAAAATTTCTTCTATGTACCGTCATGCCCGAATGCAGTACGTCATCCTCGAATGTAGTTGTCGGGGACGGGCATCCTGAGAATAAGACCCGGTCATTACCCGCACCATGGATCGGAGTCTCCGCTACGCTCCGCCTACCTCCCGCCCAACAGACCGCGGGAATGACCAGAGGGAGAGACTGCGGATGAAGACCCAAAGGGGAGCTTGCGGGATGAGGATATTTTTGCACTCAGCGCCTTTTTACATATCTACCCGAAATCAAAGAAATTCCACTGCACAAAAATGAAAACAACAGATAATTTCATTTTTATTAAAAAAAAAGCTAAACTTTTTCCCGAAGAAGTTCGATAGGCAATATAAGGGAGAAAATCTTCCGAACTTTTGGCATAAAATACAAATAAACTAAATAACAAACTTATCCGGGGAGGCGCTAACCAGCGAAAATTTCTTTTTTCACCATTTTTTACTGTAACCGGCAAGGATGCCACTTTTTAGAGTAACCCAACAACATATTCAAGGAGGAATATCATGGGTCTGTCAATTAACACAAACGTAATGTCTCTTAATGCCCAGCGTAACCTGGGTGCAACTCAGA
>JANTGH010000342.1 GCA_024763055.1 Desulfobulbaceae bacterium | reverse complement strand
CTCCCTGCGGGATTATCGTCCGGCAACCATTACCGAGGTGTATGCGGATGGTGGTGAGCTGATTGGCCAATACTTTATTGAAAAGCGTAAAATAATTTCCATAGAAGAGATTCCGGATTTATTGAAAAAAGCCTTTATTGCCAGCGAGGATTCCCGTTTTTATGAACATAAGGGACTCGATTTCCCGGGGATCTTACGGGCTTTGATGAAAAATATTGCCGCCGGCCGGGTGGTACAGGGTGGCAGTACCATTACCCAGCAGGTGACCAAGTCTCTGCTGTTGTCGCCCGAGCGCAAACTCAAACGTAAAATAAAAGAAGCGATCCTGGCCTACCGGATAGAAAAATATTTGAGTAAGGATGAAATTCTTTTCCTGTATCTGAACCAGATCTATCTCGGCCATGGAGCGTACGGGGTTGAAATTGCCTCCCGGACCTATTTCGGCAAAAAAACCCGTGATCTCAACCTGGCGGAGATGACCCTGCTGGCCGGTTTGCCCAAGGCTCCAAACCGATATTCTCCCATCACCCACCCGGCCCGCGCTGCCCGCCGCCAGCGCTACGTTCTCGGCAGAATGGTGGCCGAGGGATATATTTCCGACGCCGAGGCGGAGGCGGCAGCCGCGACGCCGATTCATATCAATACGCCGCCGGATCCATTCAAACTGACTCCTTATTTTACCGAGCATGTTCGCCGCTACCTGGAAAAAAAATATGGTTACGACAAGCTGTACCGTGACGGCCTCCAGGTGTATACGTCGGTAAAGGTTGCCGATCAGCAGGCGGCTCGGGAAGCGATCGACGCCGGGCTGCGGGCGCTTGATAAACGGCAGGGATATCGCGGGCCGCTGGAAACCGTGAACCCTGATCAGTTTGCGGATTTTGAAAAACAACTGGCGGGGGAAAATGGCCCCGCTGCATCTCTGGCTGTTGGCCGGCTGGTCAAAGCCCTGGTAACAAAGGTGGATGATCGGCATCTGCGGGTGACGCTGTCTTTGGGTGAAGTGGCTGCCACCATGCTGCCGGATGACTACAAGTGGGGCAAAAGACCGGCTGCCGATGGGACGATTTTCCCCCGGACAAAAGTAAAGAATAAAAAACCATCGGAAACCTTTAACCCCGGTGACGTGGTGTGGGCCAGGATCAGTTCAATGACGCAGTCCGGTCCGGCTGCCGGGATTCGCCTGCAGCTGGATCAGGAGCCGCTGGTGCAGGGGGCCCTGGTTGCCCTTGATCCCCAAAGCGGGATGGTCCGCGCCCTGGTGGGTGGCAAATCCTATGAGGAGAGCGAATTCAACCGGGCTATCCAGTCACGCCGTTCTCCCGGTTCGGCCTTTAAACCGATTATCTACGCAGCCGGTCTGGATCATGGTCTGACGCCGGCCAGCATCTTTCTTGACAATCCGATCATCTATCAGAATAACGATGACTGGGACCAGGTCTGGAAACCGCGCAATTATGAGCAGAAATTTTATGGGCCCACCAGCTTGCGCCAGGCGCTGGTTCATTCGCGGAATTTGGTGACTATCAAAGTGCTGCGAAAAATCGGTATCCCTTACGTCATTAACTATGCAAAAAAACTGGGGATTGATTCACCGCTGAATGCCGATCTGACCCTGGCCCTGGGCTCTTCAGGGGTGTCGTTGATGGAGTTGACCCGGGCTTATACCGTCTTTGATAACGGTGGCCAGTTGCTGGGTCCCATTTACGTCAAACGGATAGAGAACCGTGATGGCGAGATTCTAGAAGATAATGAACCCTTTTGGGGGTTGTCGGTTGCCGGAAATACCGGTGATTCTGATGCAATGACTGGTGAACAGGGCTCAGCTCTGGGAAAACAGGTCATATCTCCCCAGACCGCCTACCTGATGACCAGCATGATGGAAAGTGTGATACAGCAGGGAACCGGCAGGCGGGCAAGGGTTTTGAAAAGGCCGCTGGCCGGCAAAACCGGGACCACCAATGATTATTTTGATGCCTGGTTTCTCGGCTACTCGCCGCAGCTGGTGGCCGGTGTCTGGGTGGGATTTGACGACTTGAAGCCCCTGGGCAGGCATGAAACCGGCTCCCGGGCGGCCTGCCCCATCTGGATAGATTTCATGCGCCAGGCGCTTAAAGATTTCCCCAAATCGACCTTTCCGGTGCCTTCCGGCATTGTTTTTGCCAAGATTGATGAAAAAACCGGCCTGCTGGCGACGCCGCAGAGTGAGCAGGTCATTTTTGAGTGCTTCAAGGAAGGAACGGAACCGAAAGAATTTTCCCGGGCCATCTCATCCCACCAGCTGGAAGAAAATCTTTTCCAGGATTCCCCGGAAAAGTAAAATTTCCAAAACTCCTTAAACTGACAAAAATTGTCACTTCCCCTGCCCGAGATTGTCACTATTGCCAAGTGAGAATCTCCATTCAAATATTTCCTCAATCATGATCTCTACATTAATATCTCTTTAACTACCTGAAAACAAAAGATAATATAAAGTACCGCCTTCTTTTTCCCAGTGTTGGAACGGATGTTGCTATCTATTTAAACGTGAGTGAAGGTTGCAACGCCAGTAGAAGGAGTTTTTAGGAGGCTATTAAAAAAGTGGTAAAGTTTAGGCGCAGAAGTGACGAAAGGTGGTGAAG
>JANTGH010000341.1 GCA_024763055.1 Desulfobulbaceae bacterium | reverse complement strand
GATCGTGGGGTATTCGGACAAAATAAGTGACAACAGATATTGCCTGTATAGAATTTTTACGTCACCCCTCCTGGAAAGAGAATATAGGAGTGCCATACATATCTCCGTCTCATCAAGGTAACCACTGGAAGGGAACCATGCAGGAAACCATATCTCTTTTTACCAAAAAATACGGATTGACCAGAAGTGAAGTCATCGTCGAGATTGAGAAGGTTTTTTCTGAAGTTTTTTCCCGGCGATACGGCCTTGAGATCATGGTTGTGTTGCAGTTGAATGATCATTTGGAGGCGGTAGCCTATAGCAGGATTGATGGAGTGCTACTGCAAAAGAGTATTGATGTAACCAGGATCAGCGGCTGGAATACTATCAAGAAGCATCTGAAGAAAAACCTGCAGAAGGCCTCTGTTCTCAAACAGACCCGGCAGTATAAATATTATGAACAGGAACTGCGCTGGGGTGAGATCACGGCCATTGATGCGGAGAAGAACTATCACGTTGAGTTGGAGGTTATTCCGGGGGAGACAATGACAGCTGTATGTCCGCTTAACCGTGTTGGGCTTCATGAACGGAGTTCCAGTGATTTTTCCATCGGCGAGAAGCGGGCATTTCATGTTCGCCGGGTTGATCCTGTTTTCCTGAACGGTACGCCACGGCTAAAGGTGGTGGTTGACCGGGTATCCAAAACCCTTGTCGAGGAGTTACTGAAAGAGCAGCTTGGATATTCCGCGGAAAAGATAACTATCCGATGCTTCAGGCGATACGTGGGAAAAAAAAGTTTTGTGGTTACCTCCCGGCGAATTCCCAAGCCTGCGATAATGGCAGTAACCAGGGAACTGAATGAGCACATGCAGGTTAAGGTTGACAGAAATCTATGAAGCTCTGGAAATGGAAGAGAAAAAAACCGGAGTATAAAAAAGGATGGACCCATATCGGTACCGGTGTTCACCTTGATCATCCGGAAACCATCATGGAACTGGGCTTTCCGGACAGCTATCGCAAAGGTCATTTCTGGTGCTTCGGGACGACCAGGGTCGGGAAAACCCGGCTCATGGAACATATTCTTGAACAGGATATCCGTAAGGGGTACTCGGTGGTGGTCGTTGATCCCAAGGGGGATATCGATCTCTTTTCCAAAATCACCTTTCTGGCCGGTGATACAAAACGGCTCAAGGATCTGATGCTGATCACCCCGATTTTTCCGGAGTACAGTGCCATCCTTGATCCCCTTTCCTCTTATTATATGCCTGAAGAGCTGGTTGGTCATATCACCGCCGGAGTGGCAGTGGGGCGGGAACCGTACTTTTTCGGGGTGGCCTACGAAGTCAGCCTGATCGTGGTGCAGGCCCTGATCCTCTTGGCGGAAGCCAACGGCAGGAAGCCGTCGTTTAACCTCAACAGTATCAAGAACCATATTAGCCACCAGGATCTTGAACGACTCAAGGACCGGCTGGCATATCTCAATCATCCCGAGGCTGAACAGCTGGTCCTGGATATGAAAAAGATCTTGGCCACCCCGCCGGATTATTACTCCAAGGTGGCCAGTTCCCTGCGGGTTGCCCTCACAGAACTGACTTCCGGCAACGTGGGCCGGATCATCGGCAAGGCAGATGAGAACAGATTCATCAAACGGCTGGAACAGGGCAAAGGGATTATCCTGGTGGTGCAACTGGGCTCTCTGCTGACCAAGCGGGCAGCCTATACTGCCGGAAAAGTGATCATCTCCATGATCCAGGCCTTTGTCGGGCGGGTTTATTCCAGCGGCAAGAATGTAACCCCTTCCCTAGTTATGCATATAGACGAGGCCCAGTCGGTACTTTACCACGGTATCGAGGACCTGTTTGCCAAAGCAGGCGGGGCCGGGGTGTATATCCACGGCTATTGCCAGTCCATAAGCCAGCTCCATGCCGAGGTTGGTGAAGACCGGGCCAATACCATTCTGGATAACTGCAACACCAAACTCTTCATGCGGGTACCAGACGCGAGCACGGCCCTGTACGTCTCACGCCACCTTGGTGAGCAGCGACAATTTTCTCCGATTATCTCAGTGGGAGGAGGTCTGTCGATCCGGGAAACCGAGGATGTCCGGATCAAACATACCGAGATTCTGAACATGGCTCCCCGGGAGCTGTTTCTGAGCACCTATTCCGGTACATACAAGGGAAAGACGGCAACCGTACTGGAGAGCAGGTTGAAAGTAAAATTTCCTGACCTGGACAGGGTAACGATGGAGAGCTGATGCTTGCAAGTCCAATTCTTACCTTTTCCCTGTTCGGGGTGGCGTTTGTCCTGGCATTGGTCGCTGCGACTGTATTGCTCTTTGGTCGGGAAAAGCCGCAAGAATTTGTCGTTATCAATCAAATCACCCTGGAGGAGCTTTCCGGGTTATGGGAGAAGGAGAAGCGCGGCACAATTGATATTGAACAACTTGTTCCCCTATGGCGGAATAAAAAGGAAAATAAGCCGGTAGAAGAATTATCAAAACTGCAAAATAAGCGAGCAAATGAGTTTATGGAGAAAATTTGCGAGTGGCCCTTTTTTAATAAATTTCCGGAACAGAAGGCGGTTTGTGGTCAGATATTGAAATTGCTCGACCAAGAAGGTGAATGTCCTTCGGTTGTCAATATTCAAAATGATGTGGAAGGCAGCTGGGATGAAAACACCTTTCAGCTCCTTGGCAGGACAACTCTTCTTGATCATT
>JANTGH010000340.1 GCA_024763055.1 Desulfobulbaceae bacterium | reverse complement strand
GGCATCCGGCAGGAGTTTTTTGATAGGATTAATGTCGATACCGGCACCACTGTTCGGAAAACTGATTCTGCCAAGGCCGGTGCGCTTAAGCAAATCATCAAAAGATTCAATTTCCAGGAATTCGTTCTCCAGAAAGGTGACACCGAACCAGCGAAAGACAAGAGGATGACCTTTACGGTTGGGAATCAGGCCGGAAAGTATGAAGACTGTTTCTTCCGGCCCGAGAGCGTCCGGCAGGGAAAGAACAGGGGCTTCATGGCGGCCGAACCCGGCGATGACCTTGTCGTTGATCCATTGAATAACCGGATTATGGGGCCAGAGATAGTGAATACGGGGCCAGGCCTTTTCATCTTTTCGACTACGTCTTATTTCATCCTGGATTGTGTCAGTGTCGGCAGAAAGAATAAAAATATCGTCTTCTGGCCATACTTCACGGGGCAGAGGGTAACGGAGACGTGATTTAAGTTCTTTGGTGGCTGTTAAGGTTACCTGCCGGGCGTCGTCATCAAACTCGGTTTGCAGGGTCTGGCTCTGTTTAAGAGATTCAATGGCAGCCTTGAGATAGTGGTAATCGTCAGGGTAGAGAGAAACTATCTCTCTTGTTCTGCCCATGGCCAGGTTGCCGACGGGAGGAGCTGTTTCGCCGAGCATCAGGGCAAGGGGATCAATGGTTTCACCAGCAAATTTCTTTTCAAATTCAGAAGCGCTTGTTCCCTGCTCAATGGCTTCGGCTGTGATCCGTTCTTCCTGGTCAATATCATACACGCCCATGATGGCGGAAGGATCACCGATGTTTTTTACCGCCTCTTCATCCTTTTCAATGAGCAGCTCCAGAATGCGCATATCCCCTTTTATTTTTGGATTGGAACTCTGGTTGACCAGATAGAGGATGTACGGTGTATTATGTTGCCCGTAACGGTCAATACGGCCATTGCGTTGCTGAAAGACCATAAGAGACCAGGGAATATCAAAATGGATCAACCGATGACTGAGGTAGTGAAGATTAATACCTTCCGAGGCAACATCCGAGGCAATGAGCAACCGGATGGGCGATTTTTCCTTGCCGAAATCCTCCACAACCTGCTGTTGGTCAACATCGGACATGGTGCCATACAGGATGGCGACATGCTTACTGTCTAAATTCAAATCCTTCGGCAGATGTTTTTCCAGGAAACGGAGCGTTTCTATACGTTCGGTGAAGATAACCAGCCGATCATCCTTTGCTTTTTTCCCCGGCCAGCCAAAAGCGCTTTTTTTATCTTTCAGAATGGTTATGAGCTTCCGGTATTTGGAAAAATATTCCGGGGTAATAGCTGAGACTGCGTCGGCAAAGGCTTCCTGCTTCCTGATATCCGCGGCTGTGTCCGCTTCAACATTGTCTTTAAGGCGATTGATACGATTATGGATGGTCTGCAGGCAGGCGGCTGGGGAAGAGAAAAGGGCTTTTTCCAGGGTGGTTTTGAAAAGCTGCTGGCCGCTTTTTTTGTCCATCCGGGTAAATTTCAGACTGGTCAGAACATCATACGCATTTTCTTCAACGGCGGTGGCCATGCAGCCTGCCTTGCTTATTTCCCGTTCTTTAAAAGCATGCTCTACCTGATCCTGGATATCTTTTTTGAAACGCCGGATGAACAACCCCTTAATGTCTTCAGGGCCGTATTCCTCGGGGTTGGCGATAGCCGTGGGATCAAGCATATTCATAAGGCTGGCAAAACTCTTTGCCCTCCCGTCATGGGGGGTGGCGGAAAGCATTATAAGAGTATCAGAGCGGCTGGAGAGCAGCTCGGCAAGACGTGCCCGCTGTGATGAACCTTTGCCGCGCTGGGCCACATTATGGGCTTCATCAATGACAATAATGTCCCAGTAAGCATTTTCCAGGTAGGTCCGATACTCAATATTCTGCTTCAGGGTATCGATGGAGACGATGGCCTTATCATAGTAATAAAACGGATTGTGGTTGGTTGGAATACGGGAGCGGACCCTTTGTATACCAGCAGAATCGAGCCTGACAAGGGGGATGGTAAAACGGCTCCACATCTCCTTTTGAAACTGGGTAAGCATGGATTTGACGGCAAGAACCAAAATGCGTTTGCCTTTACCACGCTGGATAAGCTCGCTGAGCAGAATACCGCAGGCCAGGGTTTTCCCGAGGCCGACGGCATCGGCTATCAGGATGCGTTGCCTTGGTTGTTGTAAAGCCTGAATTGCCGGATCAAGTTGATAGGGTACCGGGTCCATGGCGGCCTTGTGGCCTATATACAGATTTTCATCAGTGGGTGGGGTGCGGCGCAGAAGGCTCTCCATGTAGAGCAAAGAGGTTTGAAAGGAACTGGAAGTATCCGGAACCAGTTTTGTGTCTGCAGGATCAAGGAGTTCGATATCCGTATCAATCTCATCGAGAAAGATGGATTCCTTATCTTTGACCAGTTCGGAAATACCGACAACACTCAGGGCGTAACCTCCACTCGATGTTCTATCGATTCTACGCACAAGCCATTCGGCATCACGGATAACTACACGTGATCCTGGAGCAAAGTTTTTATTATTCACGGACATTTTTTTCAAACCTCATGGCGGCCAATTACTTCTGTTGCTTTTATACCGGCCAATTCAAAGTGTAACTGACGCTTCTCCCTTTACCTGGATTTTTCCTGAGCATGCCCTTGTTCAAGAGATCGGTGATCTCACGATAACAGGTAGCACGGCTTGCTTTTGTCATTTCG
>JANTGH010000339.1 GCA_024763055.1 Desulfobulbaceae bacterium | reverse complement strand
CATCTGCACCCGCTATTTCTTTTTTATTGGTTACGGTCAGACAATAGCTGATCCGCACCGGTCACCCATCTGGATTAAGGCAGTGGTGTATTGTAAAACCGCTACAGGATACACCGGCCCCTGGTCTGTATCGACCCCAGAAATCTGTCGGTTCCGTACCGTGGAATGGGGGACGTTGCTACTTAACTGCATTATTTCAATATTTCCCCCATCTCTTCATAGTTGCATAGTGAAAACAACAGGGTCACATCTTAAATATTAACTATTCGTTTAACAATGGGGGACGTTCTGTTGCGAGTTTAGTTATGTTGTGAGGGCCTGGGTTCAAACCTTGTAATGGGGGACATTCTATACCCTCTTATGTCAACATATTTTTATTTTCTGTATAATCAATAGGTTATAGTTTTTTTAAAAATTTAGGGCATACCTCACCGGCTGTAAATGAAAGAAGTATTTCGGCAGTTTCTCTTCACGGCGAACACCAATGCTGATCGTTACGTTTATCCGGTATCCCATGCACTTGCATGACCACCCATCATTCCTTATCCAGCATAAGGGGTTCAAAAGAGAGGCCCGTTATTGTCCCTCCCGAGGTCTTTTGCCTCAACGCCCATAGTCGGGCTCTCAAGCCGAAAATGTTAAAATGTATCGCTTCGCTCTTTCTGATCTTATGGGTTTTTTAAGGCATGGGTGGGAAACCTTGAATAATATATGAGGAGCAGGAAGCCGCGGCAACGGCCTCCCCAGGTGCATTATTCAATGCTCCCCACATCCGGTTATCCCTTGGCAGGTTGCTCCCCAGCAGAGCCTGCCTCTGTTTCACCGAACAAGAAAGGCTGGGCAAGGCGCGAATTGTCCCTCCCGAAATTATACAAATCCTAACGGGGTTGAAAGCGCTCTTGCCCAGATCACTGTGTCAACTGCTTAAATATGCCGGATCAAATACTTCTTTTTTCTTCATTAATGTCCAGGCAATGATCAACATTTTAGCTGCCAGCTTTACCCTCATTTTGGTCCTTATGCCCCGTTCAGCCTCCCGGCCTTTCAGCATCCGATGGTAAATTCGTCGAAAATGTTCGTTATGGTAAGAGGCGATCAAGGCGGCCTGGTAAAGGGCATATCGCAAATCTCCGTTTCCCCGTTTCGAGATGACCGGCACAGCGCTGTTACTTGTTTTACCGCTACGGCTGGCATTTAAATCGAAACCGGACAGGCGGATGATCTGCTTGCGGTTATTGAAACGAAATGGATTGCCGATCACAGATAGAACCAGAGCGGCAATATAGGGGCCAAATCCCGGTATGCTTTGCAGCAGTTTATTCTCCTGCATACTACTGCTGATTTTTTCAATTTGCTCCATGGTGTTGCTTATCATGGTCCTGACCTGTCCGACCTTCTCTACAAGCATTTTTGCCTCAAACCGATCCGAGGTGGTAACCGGCATTCCCACAGAAATTTCCGCGGCATCATAAATAGTTTTCAGACGGCGGATTTGAGGTATCCCTCGATCGGTTTTGGTGACATGGCGGACAAATGTATCAAAATCAGTGGCGGCTATTTTTTGGGGATCCAGATACCATTTAATGATCGCCAGATTTTCTTCCAGTGCACTGCGCCAGTGACGATCCATCTCAGGGAAGAACTTGGATAGCAGGCTGTTGCGTATGCGCATTCGAATACTGTGTTCTTCTCTCTTAAGTCTTTTACGCAAGGAAAGAAGGTTTCGAAGAGCCATGATTTCAGGTCCTGGATTATCGTAAAACTGACATTTACCCCGTCCTACTAGATCTGCTACATTGGCGCTGTCCTTGGTGTCATTTTTATCCCATCGGCCATTTAGCAGATCCCGGTTGTCGCTGACCGCTTTGCCGGACACTAACATCACCATAAATTCTTTTTGAATCAACCAACTGGCAAGGGGTTTATGATAATTGCCGGTGGGCTCAAGGCCAAATACGATCTTGGAGAGCCTGTGTTGCACACATAAACTGTTTACCTGGGTGATAAGTTTGTCGTATCCTGCTTTATTGTTGTCAAAGATCAGTCTGCGCCACAGGGTTTTTCCCAAGGGGGTTCCGAAAAAGGCATGATGCCGGTCCTTGGCGATATCAATTCCGACAATCAAAGTATCCGTGGCGCTGCGAATCGTCGATCGAAATTGACAAAACTGTTTATACCTGCTAACGTCTTCAATCATCTGATTAACCTCCTTTTAGCTAAGGGTTTAGAATTGTGGAAAATTCGACTCTATGCTATCAGGAGGTTATTTTTTTATCTACGCGAAAATAAATTTTTATTATGCCATGTTGCCTGGCGTAACCTTCTGTTATTTTATTATATAACGTCCATTGGATTATTGGTTTACAATGAACCATACATATGATAATGGAAATGAATGCCATGAAAAGCCAGAATAGACACTCCCGGTGCACTGCATCATGTCATTGTTCGGGGTATTGAGAAACGAAGGATTTTCTATGATGATTTGGATCGAGAAAGTTTTATCAAACGCTTCGGCATCGTTTTAACCGAAAGCGATACCCCCTGTTTTGCCTGGGCCTTGATTCCCAATCGTCTGCACTTGTTATTGAGGACAGGGACGACTCCGATTGCTACAGTAATGCGACGGCTTTTGACCGGATATGCCGTCAGCTTTAACCGGCGCCACCGCCGCCATGGCCAGTTGTTTCAAAACCGCTACAAATCAGTTTTGTGTCATGAAGATGCGTATTTAAG
>JANTGH010000338.1 GCA_024763055.1 Desulfobulbaceae bacterium | reverse complement strand
TTAACCTGGCAACAGATGGTGCCACCCTCGAGGGATGAATATTTTTTTACGGCTCCTGGCTTTGAAGACGATGTTGGCGAGGAATTGCAGTCTCTGGCTCTTCCCGGTTTGTTCTATGATCGTGGAACGGTGTTCAGGGTTGATGCCGGTGGGATTGGCCGAAAACAGCAGAGTAATGAATTGTCTCCCGGTCAGGCGTACCGGATTCTCATTCCACCGGTTTTGCGTCTTGATGTCACAGAAATTGGAGAATGTCACAGCTTCCTTAATGGCTGGCAGTTGTGGGATTTCACCCTTCCCCTTGAGGTCGCAGAGTCTGTTCGTCTGCAACTTGCGGATTTGCAGGTGAAATTGGGCAAGTCCGTCCCTCTGTTGCAATGGGCCGCCATTCCTCCGGTGGATTATCAACAGACCCCCCGGGGCAGGACGCTACCCTGTTTTCATATTCGCCAGGCGCCTGTTATAAAGGTATCCGGAGAAACAGCTCTCCCGGGAGAGATGACTTTGTTTGTCAGAGCTGGAAATAAGTTGACCTCAAAAGAGCTTCCCCAAGGGAAGGAGTGGCTTGTGCAGTTGCAGGATCTCCCGGTTGGCCCTGTTCTTGTTCAGCTTCTACATAAGAAAACTGCAGTGGTACCGGCGGCGCTGCCCTTTTTTGTTGTGCAGGGTTTTCCTAAATCTGTACCTGCGCAAGTTTGCCTGGATGTTGCGGACAATGAAATAAATGTAGGCCGAAAGGCAATGATTACCAGGGAGTGTGAGCTTGGTGCGTTGACGGATGAAACTCTGCGGATCAGCGGCCCACCATTATGGCCTGTTTATACGTTCTGGCAGGATAATGTCACCAGTGAGGTTGAGAGAACCTATTTGAGTAAGGCGGGCGGTCTTGACAGCAACTCCTTACTGGCTCGCACCCGGAAAAAGAGGGAGAGTTTTCAGCCCGGGAACTGGGTATTTGATTTTAACGAACTGGGGCGAATTGTCATTGAACATGGCGGCAATCCTGATCCGGATGAATTGCTGGTTCTTTTTCGTCGTCTTTTGCAGGAAAAAGAAAAGAGTCTGCCTGGCCTGGTTGGGCAATATCAACTTTTAAAACAGGTATGGCTTGAACCCTTATTTCCTTTGCTGGGACTGTCCTGTAAGGAGTTTGGTGTTGAAGAGTTACAGGCTGCTCCTGGCGGAACAACGGCCTTGATACTGTACAGAACAGTACGGCAGGGAACTGGTGCTATTGAAAAAGGAAAATACAGTATCCTTGTTTTAGTTTCTGACCAGAAGCTGATTACACAAAAAGGAAAAGGCTCAACCTGGGAGTATGCTGATTTTTTATGTCGACAGCACGGAGTGGCTTTTTCCATCATCAGTGACGGGATTCACTGGATGCAGCATGGAGTCGGGAAAAAAATGAAGGACAAGGTTTATTCGCTCTTCGAAATCGGGAGGCAGGAACAGAGCGACGAATTTGAGAATTTTCTGTCTTCTTGTGGGGTGTGGTAGATGGAGGCTGTACTGATCCCGGAGCAGGATAGCGCACAGTTTGTTGAGCAACAATTGGGGTTTCCCTCTGCGTCTCTGGAAGACATAATAGCTGAGCTGTTGCGCAGTGAACTGGCCGCCAGGAGGATAAGCGGGCGCCGGAGTTTATGTGACCGGATTATTATACTTTTGGAGTCAGCGGGTATTGTGTCCAGGGATCAAGTGAAAGATGTTCTGTTCTCCCTTGAAAAGGCTGGAGATATTAGTGGTGGGCCTAAGGGCCGGATTGCCGCCGCACCTTTACGCGCTGTTAAATTGGCAGAGAAAAAATATCAGCTTTTTGGCTCAATACCCCATGGCCAGATCGCTATGCTGTTACATGAAAGTAAATTAACTGTCGGGGCAACTCGAATTTTGACTCTTAAAGGTGATGACCGACACGAATGGAATCATATTTTATCTGAGCTTGGAGGAATAGAGCTTTCCCCCGAACGTTGGGCAGGGTTGGATAAGGTTGGTGCTGCCGATCAGAACTGGCTGGACGGTTTAAATAATCGGCTTTTGATGGAATCTGTATCTGCCGGAAGTTTTGATCAGGAAACCAGAGATGAATGGAAAGTTTATCAACCTGACAAGGCCAAATTATTGCAAAAAGCACGGTGGCATAAGGATAATCAAGGGGAACAGGGCAACCTATGGCGCATCTGGCATGAACGCGGTTGGCCGATTTATTGCTGGACGGCTGGAGATTCCCCTGAGCGGGTGGAGCAAATTCGTCTATCGGCAGATGAGGCTAATCGGACAATGTTTGCCCTGGATAGGCTGAACGAGGCGAGCATCTCCTGTAAAATTACGAAAAAGAAAAAGAAAAAGAAAACCCAAATTCAAATTGGTGGTTTCCTGCCCAATGCTGAGTATAGGTATTTGATTACAAAGGGAAAATTTATCGGAAAATATGGTGATTATTTCTGCTTTCAGCTGAATAACGCAATTTGGCAAGAGGTGTCGGAGTTAATGATAGAACGGCTTGGTATCCTGGGGTAAACAATGACGACAAAAAGAGAAATAAATATAAAACCAAGCTGCATGCGGGAAATTCAGGCATATCCTGCGGGTAATACGGCCCAGTTATGGGAAAAAATAAACTACCTTGTTGATGATCCTATTCCGGATGGCAAGCTGAAAAAGAAACTGCATGTCTATGATGGTGTGTATCGTCTTCGGGTTGGAGATTATCGTATTTTTTATACCTTTGGTGATACCTGGGTAAGCCTGCTTGGACTCAGACGACGCCAGAAGAATTTATATAAGGAAAAAATAAAAGGTGCAGCCGATACTCCGGAACAACAT
>JANTGH010000337.1 GCA_024763055.1 Desulfobulbaceae bacterium | reverse complement strand
TGGTCATGGCGACGGTTGCCGGTTGGGAGATGCTGGAAGTCCCGGTTGAGCGCCGGGTTGACATTGATATGGATATTTTTCCGGCAGCCGGCTGCGTGATCCCGGAAGCTGATCCGGCAGGTGACGGCTGCCGGGGGCCATGTTGAAAATTTCATGCTCAACTTTCTGACTTTATTGCCAGGGATACATTGCAGAATGTTCGGGTTCGGTTCATAGCGGCTTTGGTCACCGGACGAATCATTATAGGTCAAAAGAGATAAAGGGCGGTTGCCGTCGGCATCGGTTTCTGTCGAGTAGATTTCTGCCAGCTGTACCTGGTAGCCCTTGCCTTTGTAAGCATCATATCCGGCATCAGGATCAGAAGGATTCTGTAACGAGGAGGATGAGACATCGCTATTTTTCTTGGCCGCCACCCGGGGCTCATTCTGGTTGTCGCATTCAACCAGGCACTGTTCCTGTAAAACACCCACCAACCGTTGATAGATGGTCATGGAATTGACTTTTTCTATCTTGCAAAACCGCTCAACCAGAAAAAACAAATCCTGGGATAATTCTTCCAGTGTACGAGATGATTCCGAAGGTTTTACCATGGAGAAGATGTTTTCCTGTTTTCAGGCTGAGATAGGAACTCTCGTAGGAACAGTCGGTAATACTCAGTGCATAGTGCCATGAGATATCAAAGGAGAAATGATGGACGGTTTCCTCATCAGTCAAATCAAACATCTGCTGGATGAGGCTCCGGTCATGGCATAAAGCCCTTTGATATACGGATAACATCGTTTCTTCTAATTTCCCCTAAGTTTCCTCTAATTTCCCCTAAGTTTTGAACTCTATACTGCTTTATACCGTTTGATTATCAGCAACAATTAAAAGGTATAGATGCAGATATATTATGGTGAGAAACTCGCCTCCAGCAAGAAGTGTGATCTGGGGGCGGTAACAGTATAGTCTACGATAAGCCTGGCTTACTGATTGCGGCACAGTCCCGACATACTGCGATCAGGCTTGAAAACGGTAGCCGACTTTTAATCTTCGGAAATATTTATGCACTGATTCAAGATGATGGCAAGTTAATACCGATCTCTTTAAGTGCAGAAGAAAGTCGATCACGAGTTGCACAATTATTTTTGAATCCAGATCTGTCCGCGGTGATAAACAGCTTGGAAGGTTTTTATGCTGCCTGCCTGATCCATGCCGAAGATAAATTGACTATTTTCGCCAATACTTATAATCGCAAGGACGGTTTTTACTCGATTACCAAGGCCGGTGTCGTGGCTTCATGTGATCTTTCTGGTGTAATTACCTGTAGTTCCCGGCAATACAATCAAGCAGCTTTAGCCAACCTGCTCACCATCTTTGGTAATTATACACCCAAAAAACATACCATTTATAAAAATGTTAACCGTCTTGGAGTTGGAGAACGTCTGCAAATATTATCCGGACAATGCCGGATAGAAAGGCTCTGTTTCAGCCCGGTTTCAACTGAAGATTATAATAAGAAAGATCTTGAGAGGTATGCCGAACTGCTGGAAGAAGCCATCGTAATCAGAGCTTCTCATAATCGTAATTGGGTATATTTGACTGGGGGATGGGACTCTTCGGCCATCCTTGCCATTCTCGTTAAGTATTTCGGCTCCCAGCGAATCAGAGCTCTGTCCGGAAAGATACTTTTTTCTCAAGAAGTACCGGGTCCAAATTCTTTTGAAGTAGAACGCGGACGACAGATAGCCGAATATTATAATGTTGAATTTGAAGCGGTACCCTGGGATCTGACTTCAGAGTATGCCGTTGAGTGCTGGCATAAAACAGTACCTTTTTTTCGCGCCAATCATGTTTATGCGAAAAATGCCAATGACTATTTTTTTCTTTCTGAATATCTCCGGCTGAAAGCTTCAGAAGATGATGCGGTATTCGCCGGAGAGATTTGTGATGGTGCCTATGCCTTCGGTTTTGCCAGTTCAAGAACCATTCAGGAACATCCCGACCTTTCATTTAGAGCTTACGCTGATAAAATGGCTGCATATCTTTTTGGCCCCACTTTTTTCAGAACGGTTCTTGATGGTACTTGCAAGAATGATGCTGTCTATAAATTGCTCTGTTCCCGATCCTCAGATGCCATCTTTGATGATTTATCAAAGATGACTTCTACGACTGTCGAAGACAGGTAAAAGTATAACCGTTTCCTGGCTGTTATTGTATCTTGGCAGTATATCCTCAACTGCCTACCTGAAAAGGTTGTCAGAATCAGAATTTTCCCTCTGAAAAGTTTATCGAATCATCAAAGTAAATCTTTTTGAGTAGCTTCCTATTGTCAATGTACTCAATCCGAAACATGTACTCAATCCGAAACTTGATCCACCCGATATGTACGAAAATTTTAGCCAACCAAACTTGTAACTATTCAGCTGACCCGTAAATTCAGGGTACACAATCCCGATTTCCCTCTGTCTGTCGGCAGACACGGCCGGAAAATCAGGTTATGTCCCCGGAATGTACTGAAATACATCAATGTTCGGTGTTTTTCTACTCACGCTGAATAGGTACCCAAACTTTATTCAATTTTTGTACCGGACAGTAGTGGGAGAAATAGAAAGTCGCTAAGTCTACCCTAAGTTTCAATCTGTAAATTGCTTGCAATGATTTACGCACATCCATACAAACATCTGTATGCCTGTGTACAACTACAACGTTGCCTGCGAGCAGCAAAGGAGGTTTGTTATGAACGGAATCGGCCATATTGGGTACCATGCGATACCACAAATGACCACTATAAGGTCGCGATCACACATCAGCGAAGGAAGTAAGATGGAAGAAATGCATGAATCTCAGGCAGAAAAAATGAA
>JANTGH010000336.1 GCA_024763055.1 Desulfobulbaceae bacterium | reverse complement strand
CTGCAGCCTGAATACGGGTCAGGGTTGTCTGTAACACTTCCCTCGTTCCCCAGGGAATATCAGCCATCAATAGTACCAGATCAGCCGGCGAAAAGTCTGCGCTGATGCCTATCAGATAGTACCCTTCATCAAAGGTCGGGCCAAGAACAAGATCATGGTCAACAAGAACTTTTAACCCTTGTTTGATCAGTTGACCGGAAAGATCGGGGCAGTCCGAGCCCACAAGGAGTATGCGTCCGTTGTCAAGAGCCCTGATATGAGTAAAGGCCGCGATCATTCGTTGCCCCAGGTCCGTGCCTTTCTGCTCGATCAGTGGGAGATGCGGCAGCCAGTCGGCCATCTGTCCGACGGTGCCGCCGGTATAAAAAACAGTGAGCGGCGTGGCGGCGCGAGAGAGCAGGGCCAGGCAATGTTCGGTCAGGTTTTTATGGAGTTCTGCCGCGCCTTTTTTGCCGAGGGCCGAAATCAGCCGTGTTTTTACCCTGCCGGCTTCAGGATATCTCGTGAACAGGATGATATGATCTGTCATAAGGCTACCTTGAAAAATTGTTTTTCGGAGTCTCGGTCCTCGTTTACCTCGTCCAATCTCCCGGAGTTTCACGAGCCCGATTACTTGACCTTTAACGAAAATTCTGATTTTTCAAGGCTCCCATAGTAATGAGAAATTGATTGAAGAAATACTTTTCTCATCGTAAAGGTTTTCCGTCGATGGGCAAGGTTTTTTTCAGGGAAGAGAGAAAAAGGGCGGTTGCATGGGGAGAAAACGAAAGCGGAAAAAGGATCCGTATTCCTACCGGGAAAGGTCATATCGTCGGTTGCCGCAGTCAGGTCTTGTTGTAAGCCGTGTGCGGCTGATGGAAACGGATTTGCACATCATGGCCCGGACCCTGGTTACGGATGCGGCCCTGACCCTTGCAACTGCGGCACGGGGCGAAATTGAGCACTATATTGCGGAGAATCCTGATTTTTTGCATTCCCTGGTTCCTTTGCCCGATGATGAAACCGCGCCGGAGATCATTCGCTCCATGTTAGCCGCAGGAATTCATGCCGGTGTCGGACCCATGGCGGCAGTGGCCGGGGCCGTTGCCGAAGCCGTGGGCCGTGGGCTTGAAAAAGACGGTCACAACGAGATCATCGTGGAAAACGGCGGTGATGTTTACGTTCACAGAGAAAAGCAATGCACCATCGCCATTTATGCCGGAGAGTCTCCGCTGAGCGGCAGGGTTGGGCTCCGGTTGCAGCCGCAGCAGATGCCATGCGGTGTCTGCACCTCGTCTGCGGCTATTGGTCATTCGTTGAGTCTTGGCAAATCGGACGCGGCGGTGGTGATAGCGCCACAGGCAGCCTTTGCCGATGCCCTGGCGACACGACTTGGTAACGAGGTGCGTGACGGCGCCGGTGGGTTGAACAACGCTTTGACCATCGCGCAGAAGATGGAGGACGTGACCGGAGTTGTCTTGATTGCCGGGGAAAAATTAGGCGCCTGGGGAGCAGTGCAGCTGGTGCGGCTTGATTCCGGACATGAGACCTGAGCAACCGGCATGGCTGGACCCGATTTTCAGACCACAGCCACAACGATGACACCGCTTCGCTGTTATGAAAATAAGTGCATCAAACAATTCACTGTTTACCCGCAAGCGGGTATGCAATGTTGTCTATATGCCGAAAATTACTATGTTACATCGCAGGGCGATGTAACAAGGAAAAAGTTCTTTCAGCACCACGCAGCATGCGTGGTGCTGCATATCGTTCGGCGCTCTGCACCATTTTCAGATAAACTGATCGGCATGGCAGGATAATAATTTTTCTCTACGCCTGCTCTTTTTTTGCCAGAGCCTCCTGTAGCAGCGCTTCCCGGTTTTGCTTTGCAAAGGACTGTACGTCCTGCTGCCAGGGAACCATTGTATTGAGATCGGCCTGCATCAGCCGGGCATTTTTCAGAATGGAATTGGCCGGTCGGTGGGCCGGTGTCGGGTATTCTTCACTGGCGCAGGGGACAAGACGTGCCTCTACTCCCATGGCCTGAAGGAAAAAAACTGCGCCCTCGTACCAGCTGGAAAAACCTTCGGCCGTGGCATGCACAATGCCGGTCAGGTCGGAACCCAACAGAGCCTTCACCTGTTCGGCCAGCCTTGTCGTCCAGGTCAGGGAACCAAACTGGTCATTGACGATTCGCAGAGTGCGACCTGGTTCGGCCAGGGTTAACCGCAGTATGGTTTTGAGAAAATTGCCGCTGCCCATGCCGTACAGCCAGGCCGTGCGGACAATGAGATAATCTTCCAACGATTCCGCAATCGCCTGCTCTCCGACAAGTTTGCTTTTACCGTATATTGAAAGAGGATTGGTCGGGTCATCTTCAAGGTAGGGCTCCGGGACAACTTTCTTGCCGTCAAAGACGTAATCCGTTGAAATATGGATCAGACGTGATCCCACTTGCCGGCATAGCTTGCCCAGGATTTTCGGGCCGGTACTGTTGACGGCAAAGCAACGTTCTCTGTCCTGCTCGCATTGGTCAACCGCTGTATACGCTGCGCAGTTAATCACCACTTCCGGCTCAAGTTGTGAAAACCGGGTCTGTACCTGGGCCGCATTCGTGATATCAAGCTCTGAGGACGTACAGGCCGTTACCCTGTGGCCGGAGGTGAGTCGAGAGGCGCAGTCCCTTCCGAGCTGTCCTCCTCCGCCTGTTATCAGGATGTTCATTGTTCGGCTGACCCGTCGGGAATGGTGTCCTTGAGCATATCCTGCAGATAGGTGCCGTATTGATTTTTTTTCATTGATACAGCCAGACGTTCTACCTGCTCCCTTTCTATATACCCGAGGCGATAGGCTATTTCCTCGAGACAGGCAATC
>JANTGH010000335.1 GCA_024763055.1 Desulfobulbaceae bacterium | reverse complement strand
AGACAGGACTTGAAAAACTCAGAGTCCGCAGTCAACACGCCACCATGGCTAGATGCACATTCGGCACAATCGCCGTTTTACTTATAAAGATGGCTGGCAAACGAAAAAAGAGAAAACTTGTCAAAGAGCCCATGTACTTTTTGGAAAGAGCTGCCAACATGTAATTGATAAAAAGTATTATAGTCAACACACAGCTGCCGTTTTTTTATCTGCAGTTGTTTCAGTGCGCCCTGAAAAGGCTATATTCCCGACGCAAGGGTTTAAAAAATTAGCAAAAAATAAAATCAGCGGACTGAATCACAACTTTCAGAGCGAAAAACAACTAAAAGCAAGCCATTTTATGGCTACAGACTTCTTTATCAACTTGAAATTTGACTACGTTGCAACACCCTTTCTTATTCTTCCGTTACCGGTGGCGGTTCGTCCCAATACGAATATGGCAACGTCGCGTGGGCCAATTATTCCTCAATATTGGGCGGTATCTACAATATAACCGGGGATCCATATGATTTCACAGTGGGTGAGCGGTCAACAATCAGCGGTGGCGACACGAACAGGACCACTGGTACCAGTTCAACTGTCAGTGGTGGTGTGGGAAACAGTGCTGAAGCACTTCGCTCTACGGTAAGCGGCGGGGCGAATCATACCGCTACTGTGAACGAGAGCCATATTCCCTGAGCAGTCCAATCGAGCACCATGACATCCTGCATCGGTATGTCAAGACGGCGGCCACGGTCCTCCACGCGGGATTGTGGACACCGGGTGACTTTGGGATTAGGACAAAAACCATACAGCCTATCCCATTGTTGCTGTTGGGTATATTTATAGGGTCTGACCCCTTTTCGCTTTCTCGGTTTTTTCCGAATTTCAACCCGATTCACACTGCAAATACAGCAATTTTAAATACAACTCTCCCTACCCTTCCATATCGGAAAGCTTGACTATTGCACCTCAATAAATGGTTCTTCGTAAATCGGCCAGCCGTCATCACACGGCACATAGACCGTTTCGTCGTCTACAATTGACCGCGACGAAGGTGGTTCAACCGGCGGTGAGATATCCCAGAGATCAAGATGCTTAAAAAGCAAAAAAGGAAAGCAAAAAAGGGGTCAGAACCCTTAAAATAATGACATCTAGGTGCCGATCAGTAACATTGAAGAATTATACAATCTCCTTCAGCGGTAATGGCATCTTCAATACAAACCAAAGGATCATGCGGCATAAAGATTCCTGACATCAGAAAGGATGTAGTTCTTGATCCGATTATTTTTAATCGCTTTCGGCATAACCAGATCAACCGGACACTTCAGCAAGGCTTTGAATATTTATAGTGTCTGACCCTTTTTGTGACCCTTTTTTTCTTACCTTTTTTCCTTTTTTTCTCTTTTTTCTGAATTGGTTTTAGCAGACTTTTTTAATTTTTTTTTTGGGGGGGGGAGGAGGAGCAGCGAGAGAGAGATTCAAATGTAGTTTTCAGATCAGAATCTTTCGGATCTTATCTCGCAACGGTGGTAAATCATTTTGAATAGTTCTCCAGATAACCTCGTTGTCAACTCCAAAATATTCATGAATCAGGACGTTCCTCATTGCCTTCAGTTGGTACCAAGGGATTTCAGGAATTTGTTCCTGAATATTCGCAGGGACACGTGCCGCTGCTTCACCGACAATTTCAAAATTACGCACAACCGCATCAATAGTTTTCTGGTCTTTCAGCCAATTTTCAAAAGTCAGCCCTTCAACATAGAGGTTAATTTTATCCAACGCATCGGATATATCTTCGATACGAAATTTCCATGCTCTAGGCGACACGGACAGCCTCCTGCAAAATTTTCTCCCGCAACTGTTTTTTTAAAGCCGCCTCAGTAACTAAATCGACAGGTCGATCAACAATCTTTTCCAAATATTGCTTCAAGTCTAAAAACTTAAACATTCCAGGGGTCTTATGGTAACGCACCAAAACATCCAGGTCACTGCTCGATTTTACCGTCCCTCTTCTCACTGAGCCGAAAATCGACAGAGACTTAACTTGAAATCTTTTCTCCAATTCAATTTTGTGTGCGCCAAAAACTTTCCTGTGATGCTCGATGGTATCAATAGTCATTTCAACTCACCCTCCCCTCTTCTTACAATATAACAGCCAATTTTTTATTTGTCACGATTATTATAGGGCAAAAAAACCCCAATGGAATTAACCATTGAGGCTCGTAATAAAATTATGGGCAACAACTTACCCAAAAAAAAGCCCCGACAGTCAAAAGGCTATCGGGGCTATCGTAATTAAATTCCTGGCGACGACCTACTCTCCCACAAAATTGCAGTATCATCAGCGCTGAAGAGCTTAACTTCCGTGTTCGGGATGGGAACGGGTGGGACCTCTTCGCTATAATCACCAGGAAAACTGGAATGCAGTTTTCAAATCACATAGAGAATTTCTCATCTAAAAAATAACATTGATATAATATGGTCAAGCCTCACGACCTATTAGTACCGGTTAGCTGAACGCATTGCTACGCTTACACACCCGGCCTATCAACCTTGTAGTCTCCAAGGGGTCTTTAGGGACTTAAAGTCCAGGGAAATCTAATCTTGAGGTTGGCTTCCCGCTTTGATTCTTTCAGCGGTTATCCATTCCGAACATAGCTACCTAGCGGTGCTCCTGGCGGAACAACTGGGACACCAGAGCTTCGTCCAACCCGGTCCTCTCGTACTAGACATTACCAAGCAACTCCTCAACCTGTTTTTTAAGGAGGGGTATATCTCTTGAGCTAGAGTTTAGAGTTTCATCTATCTGTTCGGTGCCCGCAGTGTACGGGCCACCGGCTTCGACCACCTCACTTTTGGCGCAGGTTGGCAAGCCCGG
>JANTGH010000334.1 GCA_024763055.1 Desulfobulbaceae bacterium | reverse complement strand
TGTACTGTTGGTACATCGAGCACGAAATTCGTGAAGCCGACACAGTAGATGTGCCTGTATCGACGTTCGAATGCCGGATAACTGCAGGATTTAGGTCAGAGGAAGGACGCCTTGCAGGAGGGGTACTTATAGGGTTCTTTTTTTATAAGGTTGCTTGATATTATGTTGCATAGCCTTACCAACTGAATGGAAAAGAGAAAGAAAGATCTGGGGAGGGCATTTTCATGGAACAGAGAAAGAAAGATCTGGGGAGGGCATTTTCATGGAACAGGTTGCGTTCATAACAACACTTGTCGGTATTCTGGCCATTGTCAATCCTTTGGGTGCAATTCCGGTGTTTCTTTCACTAACCGGAGACCGGTCACAGACAGAGGCCCGGTCCATCGCCAGGATAACCGGAATTGCCGTGGGCCTGGTTCTTCTCATATCCTCCTGGGCCGGGGAGGGGCTTCTTGCGTTTTTCGGTATTGGTATCCCATCTTTTCGCGCCGGTGGCGGTCTGCTGATTCTCCTTATGGCCATTGCCATGATGCATGCAAAGCAGAGCAGAGCCAAACGCAGCCCGGAAGAAGAAGATGCGGACAGTGATAAAGAGGATGTCGCCGTAGTACCGCTGGCCATACCTCTTTTGGCTGGCCCGGGCGCGATCAGTCTTGTGGTCGTCGAAAGTCAGCGTGCGGAAGGTTTGCCGGACCGGTTGTTGATCAGTTTTTGTATTGTTGTCGTTGCCGCCGTTGTCTGGATGACCCTGCGTCTTGCCGAGCCCATCGGCAAACGGTTAGGGGTTACCGGCCTTAACATCGCCACCCGTATCATGGGACTTTTGCTCTCGGCTATCGGTATTCAGATGATTGCCGAAGGGTTGCAACAACTCTTTCCCGGGTTGGCCTGAAAGAAGACAATGTTCACTCTGTGAGTAAATAATGTTTATTCTTTTTGATTGTCTTTACACCTCACCATTCCAAGGAGTTTTATTTGGTTACATGTACTGGAGCTTGAGATGAGCACAAAATTTTCAGGAGTTATGACCGATCAACCAGACAGTACCACACTTGCCCTTGATCGAACTGTTCTTGCCAACGAGCGCACGTATGCAGCCTGGATTCGGACAGGACTGGCCGCCCTTGCCACAGGTTTGGGAGTAGCGCGCTTCATGCCTGACACTCTGCCGCTCTGGAGTATTAGAATCATCTCCGCACTGCTTATTTTGGTCAGTACGGCGGCATTCCTGCTTGCGGGTTGGCGTTATAACCACCTGCACGTGAAGCTGGCTGTCCTTGACGTGGCCATGATTCCAACATTTGTGGTTAAAATCCTGACCCTCGTCCTTTTTTTGTCCGCTCTTGTGGCGTTCCTGGTTATCTGGTGTATTTCCATGTAACCAACATTGCTGGACCAGATAAGCGAAGACTTCGGATTTTCAGGCCACAGCCACATGGATGCGATACTCTTTACTCTTTACACAAAAACCTCAAAAGGTGGGATTTACTATAATCATCAAAAATCCCAAACCGTTACCACCTTCAACTATTGGAGAACAAATAAAAACAGAAAGGATGAAGTTAGGTTGGACCGGTTATGAACTGGCCGAATATTCAGGCGTAAGCGATATGACAATTTATAATTGGAAAAACGGTGGAAAAGTACACAAGTTCAGGCAGAGACGTTTGGTGAACTTTTTTCTTGGTGAATAAACAGGTTGTTCGACTCACCAGCCCCATCTTTTCCGGAAATTTTTCATAAAATCAGTAGTACTTTAATGCATCCACAACAGTGTAAATTATTTCATTTTTTATGTCTTTTTTTAATTCGTCAATGTCCACAGTCTTGTCCTTGGCTATTATCCAATGGGCAAGCTGTTTTGGAAGAGAAAAATTTTCCTTTTTTTCTCTCGAAGAATCACAGGCAGTTACATACGGAATGACTGCGTATGGATTCGCATCGTAAATCAATAATCTTTTTGGAATCCTTGTTATTGGTCTCAGTTTTCCTCCTTGTTCCTTCCTGGAACCATTAATACGGTTCAGATGAATGTCTTCCCTGTCATTTTCGGCCAGCACAGCCTCACACAAGCGAATACACTCATTGCATATCAAAACATCGTCAGGAGAAGCGATTAATACGTCAACCTCATCAGAGGTCTTTTTACAAAAAGAGCACATATGAATATCTTCACAATTCTTATCCATCCCGTTTCCCTTATTCTGATTCAATTATCGTAATGGCTTAAGGGTGGAATCAGCAAGAAAAGCGGACCTGTTTTTCGCTTTTCCTGCGGCCACAAGTTCGTCAATCCGTCTAATTACCAGCTTGGGTAAGGTAACAGTGGCTTTTTCGGTTTTTTCTAAAAACGGCGAGACATCAATATCGATATAAGCCCAGGTTGCTCCTGCATCAGCTAAAATTTCAAGACGTGTTGAAATAGCCTCTTGAACATTATTCATTGCCTCATCTAAAGATTCACCAGCGGAAAAACAGCCTGGAATATCCGGTACTTGTTACTCCATAACAGAAATCATCATGGATGCACCTCTTGTTTTAACCCAGCCTGTTTCATAATGTTTGACACCGTGCCTTTTGGCAACGTTTTTTTTGGATGGGAAATCGTCACTAATCCCTTTTTTATTGGGTGTTTAAAGTGATGGTGGCTTCCTTTTCCTCTTTTTATTTAACTTCAAAGCCGCCTCTAACCCCAATAATTTACTTATATTATCTGTAACTATCTCCTGGTCTTTAACGGAAAGACCGCCAATTTTTTTTAATATTAACCTGGAATCCAAAGTAAACAATTTCATCCGAACCTTAGACGGTGAGGACAGACCGGCTTTTTTCAAACTTCCAATTTTTGAGTCCAAGGGCCAAGAAGGGTTTTT
>JANTGH010000333.1 GCA_024763055.1 Desulfobulbaceae bacterium | reverse complement strand
GCCGCCGGGATTAGCAGTTAGTAATGGATTATTCGCCTTTCATCATTGCGGCGATGTCGGTTTCCACCGTGTCGATGGGTTTGATGTCAAAATTTTCTACCAGGACCTTGGCCACATTCGGTGACAGAAAAGCCGGCAGGGTCGGTCCCAAGCGGATGCCTTTGACGCCGAGAAACAACAGGGCCAGCAGTACGGCAACGGCCTTCTGCTCATACCAGGCGATGTCGTAGGAAATCGGCAGTTTATTGATGTCGTCAAGACCGAACACTTCTTTCAGTTTCAGGGCAATGACAGCCAGGGAATAGCAGTCGTTGCATTGACCGGCATCCAGGACCCGGGGGATGCCGCCGATGTCGCCGAGGTTGAGTTTGTTGTAACGGTACTTGGCACACCCAGCCGTCAGAATGATAGTGTCTTTGGGTAGATTCTCCGCGACATCTGTGTAATAGTTACGGGATTTCTGGCGCCCGTCACAGCCAGCCATGACCACAAAGCGTTTAACGGCACCGGATTTTACGGCGTCTACCACTTTGTCGGCCAGGGCCAGAACCTGATTGTGGGCAAAGCCACCGACAATTGTGCCGGTTTCAAGCTCGGTGGGCGCAGAGCACTGTTTGGCCTTTTCAATGATGGCGGAAAAATCCTTGCTGCCGCCATTATCGCGGTTAGCAATATGGGTGGCACCATCATAGCCCACCACTCCGGTGGTAAACAGCCGGTTCAGGTAGGTATTTTCTTTTTTCAACGGTACGAGGCAGTTGGTGGTCAGCAGGATCGGTCCGTTGAAAGACTCGAATTCCTTGTTCTGGTGCCACCAGGAGCTGCCATAGTTGCCGACGAAGTGATCATACTTTTTGAACGCCGGGTAGTAGTTGGCCGGCAGCATTTCTCCATGGGTGTAAACATCGATGCCGGTACCCTCAGTCTGTTTGAGCAGCTCTTCCATGTCTTTGAGATCGTGACCGCTGATCAGGATGCCGGGATTGTCATGAACGCCGATATTAACCTCTGTGATTTCCGGATGACCATAGGCCGAGGTATTGGCCTTGTCCAGCAGGGCCATGGTATTGACTGCTATTTCGCCTGTCTTCATCACCATGCCCACCATTTCATCGACAGTCAAATCTTTGGTGGTGGAGGCCAGGGCTTCCATGATGAATTGATAGATATCATCCTGTTCATGTCCCAGGACCGCGGCATGATCAGCATAGGCGGCAACCCCCTTGAGCCCGATGATCAACAGCTCGCGCAGGGAGCGTACATCTTCATTTTCGGTGGCCAGAACGCCGACTGATTTAGCTTTTTCCGCAAAGTCAGCCACATCGTCAGAAAACCAGCTGGCCGCATCCGGCAAAGTTTCAGCAAATTCTTGACCATTTTTTTCTTTGTATGCCGTCAGAAATTTATTCTGCAGTTGGTTCCGGTGCTGCAGGCCTTCTTTAATCATGGCCACGAAGCGGTCATCATCCCAGTTGGCGTTGGTAATGGTGGCAAACAGCGCCTGGGCACTGAACAGGCCGGTTTCTTTATCGACACCATTGAAATCTTTTAACTTATCACCGTAAAAGGCAATTCCTTTCATCACGTGGATTAAAAGATCCTGCAGATTGGCAGTTTCTTCCGGTTTCCCACAAACGCCTTTGATGGTACATCCCTGGTTTTTGGCAGTTTCCTGACATTGAAAACAAAACATGGTAAACTCCTTTCCTGTATGGGTTAGTGTCTATTATTGATTGATTTAATCTTGTTTTTATCGATCTGCAAAGTTTTTATCCATGACTTAAGTCAAGGGAATATATTTTTTGAAAATTATTTTTTTGGCAGCAGGGATGCTGGCTTCAAATATTGAAGCACCTCGCCGAATCGTTCGCCATGCTGATTGTATTGCTGGAAAATATCCAGGCATTTTTCAGCAATCGCCAGAGTTTCATTGGCTGAATAGATACCGGACAATTCCTGACCCAGCTGGGGATGGCGGCCCAGCTTGCCACCCACCAGGAGGCGAAATCCGCGTCTCGATTCTATGATTGTTCCTGTAGGGCAGACGGTAATGCAGCGACCGCAGGAAAGACAGGGTGGGGTGGAAATTTCCGGGTTCTGAGCATCGCTGCCAAGCTTGATTGCCTGATCCGGACAATTATCAACACAAGCGCTACAGCCGCTGCATGCTTCCTGGCTTAACTTGGGCTGGGAAATACCGATAATCCCCAGGTCGGCAATTTGCGGCCGGGAGCAGGCGTTGGGGCAGCCGGCGATGACGATGCTGAACTGGTGATGAAATTTAAGCGGCCCTTCGACTTTTTTCCGGAAGAAAGCAGACAGATCGCGGCTGGCCAGCAGGCTTTCAAGCTGTTCGACCAGTTGATAATCTTCTATGAGGTTGTTGGGACAGCCGTCACTGCCCAAGCAGTTTTCAAGGCTATATCCCGGCAATGGTTTTTCAGCTGTTTTCTGCCGGGCAAAGAATTTCTCCCGGCAGGAAAGCAGATGCTGAACCGTGACCTGTGAGGATCCCCGGGAGGCAGCTTCCGCTTCGACCATGGACCGGATTTTTTTACGGATAAAAAAAGGACTGCGGGATAATTTCTTTTCTGCTTCAGGCTGCCATTTCATTATTGTTCCTCCCATTGTCAACGACCATCAATCCGAAATCAAAATAATTCCGATATATGTTAAAACAAAAACTACTAGAGGTGTACAGAAAAGTCTTTGACTTATATCAAAGGAGAAAACATAAAATCGCCATCTGCTCAGGTTGTTAACCCATGTTTAACAAGATTTTGCTGAAATTATCGATTTTTGACATTTTTTGGCTGAAAAAGCTAATGATTTCAACGAAAAATCTTGCAATTTTCAAGTGTAGTGCCAATTATTTAAAATAATCCTTGATGGGCCTT
>JANTGH010000332.1 GCA_024763055.1 Desulfobulbaceae bacterium | reverse complement strand
TAATAAACCTTGTTGCCAATGTTGAAGGTGGTCTTGTTGCCGTTTTGGCAACCTTTCGAAATACATTAATCATTGTATTTGTCTTCACTTTATTCCTTTTTATACGCAAGGCTATTTCGAGGTCAAATTTTCGGAAAAGATGGACGCACACTTCTTCGGTAAAACAACCTAAAAGAACAGGTATTTAGATTGAAAATCCTCCACATAACCCCTGCCTATTATCCTGCCACCTACTGGGGTGGTCCGATTTTTACGGTTTGTCATCTGAATAATGCGTTGGCTGACATCCCTGGTGTCGAGCTGAAGGTGCTGACAACCGATTCTGCTGGCCCCAAGGTTTCGGATCGGCTTTCAGACAAGCAAAAAAGCACACCGTTTTCCTATGAGGTGATCTTCACCCGAAGGATCGCGGATGCCTCGATTTCACCGGGGTTGCTAAAACGGCTTCCAGAACTTATTCGCTGGGCGGATGTGGTGCATCTGACGGCGACATTTTCGTTTCCTACCATCCCCACGCTGGCTTTGTGTCGTATGACCGGCAAACCGGTCGTCTGGTCCCTGCGCGGTGCATTGCTTGATGATGAAAATCGAGATGAATACAATCCCCAAGGTTTGGTCAGGCATCTATTGAAGGCAGGATGGCTCGGGATCTGCCGGCAGCTGATTCCACCCAGACGGGTCACATTGCATGTTACTACTGAACAAGAGCGGGATGCAGTCGCCAAAATTTTCCCCGACGCCCAGTTTGCGATTGTTCCGAACGGTGTCGAAGTTCCTGATGCCGTGCCGATTAGAGAAATATGGCTTCCTTCCGGCAAGCTGCGGCTGATGTTCATGGGCCGGTTGGCGCCCAAAAAGGGGATAGAGAACCTGCTGCGCGCAGTGGCCAAACTCAAAATGCCGGTCAGCCTGGATATCTATGGTGCGGCCACGGTAGGTCAGGGGGGTGAAAATTATGGTAAAGGCCTGGTGAAACTGGCACAAGAGTTGGGGCTTCTGGATAAAAAGGTCCGTTTCCGGGGGCTGGTGAATGGTAAAGCCAAGACCCGGGCATTTATGGAAGCTGATGTATGCGTTATTCCGTCCTACTCGGAAAACTTCTGCATTGTCGTAGCCGAGGCATTGGCCCACGGGCTGCCGGTGGTTGTCAGCAAGCGGTTAGCCTGGACTGAGGTGGCAAACCGTGGTTGTGGGCTGGTCGTGGATAATGAACCTGATTCGTTGGCGGCGGCGATACAACAAATTGGAGGAATGGATTTGAAAAAAATGGGGAAACGAGGATGGGAATGGATGAGGGATGGTTTCAGATGGGATACTATTGCCGGTGAAATGTACGGAGTTTATGCAGAAATCTCAGGGGACGAAAATAATGCCGGTTGAGCATGGATTGCGGACATATGGTTGGAATTCCGCCGAATCAACTCAAGATCATGCCTATACACTCCCGGCCATCCTCAGTCTGTTACCAGATGCATTGCAAGGGGTTAGCATTCTTGATGCGGGCTGTGGCAATGGGGCTATTGCCGGAAAGCTGGCTGACATGGGATGCCAGGTAACAGGTATCGACTTTTCTGAAGATGGCATCGCTATTGCCAGAAAAGCCCACCCGAATGTGCGGTTTGAGGTGGCTTCGGTCTATGATGATCTTCGTTCAGTTGTAGATGAGGTTGATGTTGTTGTTTCGTCCGAAGTAATTGAGCACCTATATTACCCACAAAGGTACCTTGAAAATATCGCGACAATAATTCGGCCCGGTGGTGCTTTTATTTTAACAACACCATACCATGGTTATCTGAAAAATTTGGCGCTGAGCCTGTTCAATTATTGGGATAAACATCATACGGTGGATTGGGAAGGTGGTCATATCAAGTTCTTTTCACAAAAGACACTGAGCCGGATGCTGTTAATGGCGGGATTCTCTGAAATAACATTCAATAATGCGGGAAGATTGCCTTGGCTGTGGAAATCAATGGTATGCCGGGCGAGAAAAATACATGACTGATTTAAGTGTTATCATCCTGACCTTCAATGAGGAAAATCATATTGAACGCTGTATTCAATCTGTATTGTCGATTGCTCAGCACATTTTCATTGTGGATTCGTTTTCTAACGATCGAACGATTGAGATAGCGGAATCACTCGGCGCAACAGTAGTACAGCATGAGTTTGTGAACCAGGCCAAGCAGTTTCAATGGGCCCTGGACACATTGCCGATTGAAACTGAGTGGATAATGCGTCTCGATGCGGATGAATACCCCTTGCCGGAATTGGTTGATGAAATTCGGAGTCGTTTGCCGGTTTTATCAACTGATATTGCCGGTATCAATTTGAAACGCAGACATATTTTTATGGGTCGATGGATAAGATATGGAGATCATTATCCACAAATCCTTCTCCGTATCTGGCGGTTTGGCAAGGGGCGTATCGAACAACGCTGGATGGATGAACATATTGTTTTAACAAATGGAGGGTGTGTTACTTTTGAACATGATTGTTGTGATCACAACCTTCGCAATGTCAGTTGGTGGTCTGATAAGCATATTAAATACGCTACCCGTGAGGCCATAGACGTGTTGAACCGCAAATATGGTTTATTTGTAACTGATGATACATTAGTGACTGATAAAGTTTTTTCCCAAGCTGGATTTAAACGCCTGATCAAAGAGTGTATTTATAACAGGCTGCCAATTTTTTCAGGTCCGTTCCTCTATTTTTTTTATCGCTATTTTATCCGTCTAGGATTTCTCGACGGTAAAGAAGGTCTCGTTTTTCATTTTCTCCAAGGTTTTTGGTATCGGTTTCTGGTGGAAGTTAAAATCATGGAGTTGGAGAGCGAATTATGCGGTTTGGATGACAATGACTCACGTCTGACTAAGTTGCAAAAATTAACCGGTTATAT
>JANTGH010000331.1 GCA_024763055.1 Desulfobulbaceae bacterium | reverse complement strand
ATTCTTTCGACCAGACAGCCAGTCCAGTGCTGTCACGAATAAAGGGCATGATATCGTTTTTCACCTGGGCGATATCCAGGGAGTCAATGCTTTCTGAGAGCAGCTCTGCTAATTCATTTTTTCCGAGTTGTTTCCGTTGTTGCCAATGCCCGCTCTGACGCATCCTTTCCTCCAAATGGGCCAGGTGCAACTGCGGGTAATTGGCTATATACCATACCAGATCATACCAATCACGGCCTTTTACCCGGTTTTTCCAGTGTCGACACAGTATAGCGTTCATTTTCCCGGCAAATAAATCCGGCAGCTTGTAAGTTCGCACACCGAATGGGACAGGGTGAAGAAGGTATTTTATTTCCGTCTCAAACCCTGGCGGCGGATTTGTATCTATTTCCAGTTTTATTTTAAGCAGCTTGCCTGCGGGGACACCCTCAGCAATAGTCGCATCTGCTGTTATGACCAGCAAAGCCCCGGCTGTTTCCATTTTGAGAAACGCGGACTGAATGGCAGACGATAATGTCTTGTTTTTTTGTTCAACAGATACCTTAAAGCCAAAGGCTGAGACCTCTTTTTCAAGAGCAGAAAGATATCTGTCCAACTGAAAACTCTTGTCTGAATGTAATAACGAAAAATCGAGATCTTCCGAGAAGCGGTCAAGGCCATACAGGATGCGCAGGGCAGTTCCACCATAAAACGCGGCATGCTCAAAAAATTTACTGCGCCACAAACCAAGCAAGGCTATTTCCTGAACAATCTCCTGAAGGGCATGGGAGTATTCTTGAACAGTCCGGCAATTATATGGAGCCAGCATGGCTCTTACTGCATCCTGCATCCGTGATTTCTTCCTATTTTACTCTGCCCTGTACATGTCGGATAAAAGCGGCCAGGTTACGTATTTTTGGCGAGTGGTAGTGCGCTGCAAATCCCTCTATCCTGTCCGCATCAAGACGGGATAGATCGACGATATCCATGCGTAAATTTTCCACAAGATACCTTTCAATTTCCTTCATCGAGCGAATCGGTAGACCTCGTTCACTCTGAATTTTATCAGTCAAAGCCTTTTCGGGTATTGCCGCCATATATGTATCGCCCGAACTATCCTTCAACAAGTCCATTCCGGAGGCGAATGCCGGCAAAGCAATCTTCCGATAGCTGAAATTACCAACCGGAGTGGAAAAACGGCGAGAACGACCGGTGGTCACGGAGGTCACCACTTGAACCCGTTCAGGGAGCAGGCCGTAAATCTGCAGGGCATATTCAAGGGAAATATATGATGGCCCATATATCAAATTGGCAAGTGCTTCTCTTGAATAGGGGCGCTGTCTCCAGGTGTCCCCCCAAATATAGAGCCCCTTTTTTATTCTGACAATGATTCCCTGTTCGATCAGGGAGGTGATTTTGTCCCTGGGCGCAGCATATCCAGCCAGAACACTGATCAGTGTTTGGTAATCAAATATGTCTCGCTTAATGCGGGTTTTTAAGTTGAAAGGCTGCATGGAAGTTTTCCTCCCACACCATATGGCATATTTAACATGCTATGTCGAGAAATAGTCGACATAGAGAGCTGGTCGTTAAGGGGTCAGGTCTCAACATCTAACATCATCCAACATGTCTTCCAACCAGTTCATTACCTTTTTTAATTGCCGATCTTCTCCGGCTTTCAACTCCAGCCTCCGGCTGGCCTGAGATACCGCTGCATCGCTCATTCCAAAACGTTGACCGATTTCTTTGAGCTTGGCTCCGCTATACTTCCGGCAGAAAAAAATACTCATCTTTCTGGTCATATCTTCATTTTCACCAAGTTTCTCTTTGACTGTACCGATGATCTCGTCCAGTGAAAGCCTTGTTGTCAACATTCTCACCGCAGGGACATTGCGGTCCGCGCGTTTTTCGCCTAGAAATTCTTTCGTAATTTTTCGTGCAAAATCCTCACTTCCTAATAATGTCGAAGAGATTGCAGCTTTCAACGGACTGGTATATTTTCTACTGTCAAGAGCTTCGACAAATTTCATGTATTGAATTTTGGTATCTGCAGATGCGTTTTTGTCAAAATAATTAAGGATGAAACCTGTTTTCTGCCACTCAGGCACTTCGCTTTGGCCTATGTAACTTTTATAACTGGACCACTGGTAGTCTTCCGGTTTAGCAACCATTCCTGCACGGACCGGGTTAAGGTGAATGTAGCGGGACAATTCTAGGGCATAGGTATCTGCTTCAACTAGAATCGCCTTATACCTGCCCTGGAACAGATGGCCGGCACGTTTTTGTTTGATGTTGAAATAGACTGTATATGCACCGTTGATATGCCGCATAATCTGAGAAAGATTACCTCTGGGGGTTTCCAGCAGCAGGTGATAATGGTTGCCCATCAGGCACCAGACATGGATTATCGCCCCATAACGCTCAACGGACGATTCCAGGTAAAAGAGAAATTTCTCCCGATCTTGTTGATTACTGAATATATTCTTCTGTTCATTTCCTCGTGAGGTGACATGATAGTAGGCGCCAGGGTATTCGATCCTTAATGGTCTGGCCATTATTTGATTCCTTGACAGTCAGGAGATTCCATGAAATCCATAAAGGAAGTTGATGTTGCGAGTTGAGACCTGACCCCTACCGACTAAGTCACCCGCAGGACTTCGGCAATCGAGGTGATGCCCGCCTGGACTTTGTGCCAGCCGTCAGTCCGCAGGAGGGTCATGCCGTTGGCCATTGCCGCGTCACGGATGGCTGTTGAGCTGTTGTTTTCCAGGATCCGGGTACGAATATCATCGCTGATCAGCAGCAGCTCAAAGATGGCAATTCTTCCCTGGTAGCCGTTGTGGTTGCAGATTTTACAGCCGTGGGGGCGGTAGATGGGGGCGCTGTCCGTCGGCGTGAAGGGCAGCTGCAGCCTCTGGATCAACGAGGTTTCGGGAA
>JANTGH010000330.1 GCA_024763055.1 Desulfobulbaceae bacterium | reverse complement strand
GCGTATAATTATATTAACGATGAGGACCGGGAGGAGTACCCGGCAGGAGCCCTGAAGAGAGGAAACGGCGGTGGGATGTTTCCGGGTGCAATGCCAGAGAAGGTCGCCCGCGAGTCCCGTGGATGAAACCAGTAGTTCATGGCGCCGGCTCCGTTAAGGCTATGAGTGTTTCCGTAAAAGTGCGGGAATTGAATTTGGTGGTACCGCGAAGCTTTTCGTCCAATGGATGAGGAGCTTTTTTTTAATGGCATGTTGAAAGAAGGGTTTGATATGGATCTATTTTTGAAAATTCTGGGAGGTCTGCTGGCTATTGCCGGCGCTGCTGTGGTATTTGCAGCAAAGCCTATTGTAAAAGCAAGGGGATTGGACAAAAAACAGGTGGTCAACCTGGAAACAGATGAGGAAACCCTTGAGAGACTCAGGTTGCAGAAAGCCATTGCAAAGGTAAAGGTAATCGGAGGGTTAATATTCCTCCCGGGAATGTTGATGATATTGATTTTATTCAGGTAGATCAATTAAAAGATGAATGCATTCAAGTGCATTATACAAGGAGATAAAATGAAATTACTTGGAAAAACATACGAACCGCACGAGATTGAAGGGCCAATCTATGCCAATTGGATGGAGAAGAAATATTTCCATGCGGTAGTCGATGAAAATAAAAAGCCATTCACAATAGTGATACCTCCGCCTAACATCACAGGCCAGCTTCATATGGGGCATGCGCTTAATAATACACTTCAGGATGTAATCATCAGGACAAAGAGGATGCAAGGATACAGCACGCTTTGGCTCCCTGGTACTGACCATGCAAGTATTGCGACTGAGGCTAAAATAGTTGAAGCCATGAAAAAAGAGGGTTTGACAAAGGCTGATGTCGGAAGGGAAGGATTCCTTGAAAGAGCATGGGAGTGGAATGAGAAATTCGGTTCAAGGATTGTTGAACAGCTTAAAAAATTGGGGAGCTCTTGTGATTGGGACCGAACCAGGTTCACCTTGGATGAGGGTCTTTCAAAAGCCGTTACGGCAGTTTTTATAAAGCTATATGAAAAAGGATTGATTTATAAAGGCGAGAGGATAATAAATTGGTGCCCCAGCTGCAACACATCAATATCCAACGCAGAGGTTGAATACAGTGAAAAAGAAGGCAGACTGTGGCACATCAAGTACCCGATAACCGATGGCAGCGGATATATCACAGTAGCGACCACCCGCCCCGAGACTATGCTTGGGGACACCGGGATTGCAGTTCACCCTGATGATGAAAGATATACCGGCCTGGTCGGCAAGACCGTCATACTGCCGCTAATGGACAGGGAGATACCCGTTGTTGCCGATGGACACGTTGAGATGGAATTCGGCACCGGGATGGTTAAAGTAACGCCGGCGCATGATCCGAATGACTTTGAAATAGGGGCTAGGCATGATTTGGAAATTATTACTGTTATTAATAACGATGCCACAATGAGTGAAAAAGCCGGCAAGTATGCCGGCATGGACAGATATGAAGCGAGAAAAGCCATTCTCAAAGACCTTGAGGAACTGGGACTGTTGGAAAAGACTGATAAGCATATACACAATGTAGGCGCCTGCTACAGATGCGATACTGTTATTGAACCTTTGATATCACTGCAGTGGTTCGTTAAGATGGAAGGTCTTGCAAAACCGGCCGTTGATGTGGTTAAAAACGGCGAGGTTGATTTCAAACCGGCCAGATTTGTAAAAACATATCTAAACTGGATGGAAAACATAAAGGACTGGTGCATATCCCGGCAGTTATGGTGGGGACACCGGATACCGGCTTATTACTGCGACGACTGCGGAGAGATAATGGTAAAGGCGGAAAAGCCTGCGAAGTGCTCTAAATGCGGAAGTGCTTCATTAAGGCAGGATGAGGATACGCTTGATACATGGTTCAGTTCGGCATTATGGCCATTCTCTACACTGGGTTGGCCTGAAGAAACACCTGAACTCAAATATTTCTATCCTACCAACGTGCTTGTTACAGCATATGACATTATTTTCTTCTGGGTTGCCAGGATGATTTTCTCAGGACTTGAGCACATGCATGAGAAACCTTTCGACACAGTTGTGTTTACAGGCTTGGTAAGAGACGAATTAGGCCGTAAGATGTCCAAATCATTAGGCAACGGGATAGATCCGCTGGATGTCATTGAAAATTATGGTACGGATGCTCTGAGATATGCGGTCATGATAGGGAATGCGACCGGCAACGACCTCAGGCTGTCAGACCAAAAGATGCAGGCTGGCAGGAATTTCGCAAACAAGATTTGGAATGCCGCAAGGTTCGTTCTTATGAATTTTGACGACGACCCTGATTTCTCCAAAGTTAATGAAGAAAATTTTACAGATGCCGACAAATGGATTCTGTCGCGTTTGAACGGAACCATAAAGGAAGTTACGGAAAACATAGAAAAATTTGAACTTGGTATCGGGTTGCAGAAGATATACGAATTCATATGGGAAGAATTCTGCGATTGGTATATCGAATTGGTAAAACCGCGTCTTTATGATAAGGAAAGCGAAGGAAGGCTTGAAGCCTTGTATGTCCTCAATAAGGTTCTTGGAGACTCCATGAAGCTGCTGCACCCGTTCATGCCGTTTGTAACGGAAGAGATATACTTAAGCTTGTTCGGCTCCGGGGAAAGCATCATGATTTCCGACTGGCCGGTATTCGATGAAGAAATGAACTATTCCGCTGAAGAGAAGGCGATGGGCTTTGTAATGGAGGCGATCAGGGGTATCAGGAATGCCAGGGCCAATATGAATGTGCCGCCTTCAAGAAAGGCAAATATCATTTTTGCGGCATCGGATGAAGCTAACATGGCAGTGTTGAAAAATGCCGAGGCATACTTCGTGAAGCTGGCAGGCGCATCATCAATAACTGTACAGGAGGATGAATCAGGAATCCCGCCAAAGGCTGT
>JANTGH010000329.1 GCA_024763055.1 Desulfobulbaceae bacterium | reverse complement strand
CCGTCATACTCAAAGTGTTTGTCAATAATCCGGTCGTTTTAGCAACCGACAATGGCAAACCATACCAATGGAGAACCGGAACCAGAGCCACCGCCGCCCCGACACCACCAAGGGCAAAAATAAAGCTCAACCCGAAGGACAGCAGGGTTACGATAATGATTGTTGTCATAACAAAACCTGTTCAACTCATCGTGCGGGTAACATATTCAGTACCTGAGCTCTACTTTTCATGGTGATGTCGGACATGACCTATTTACTCCTCAGATGAACAAGGGATACACACCTTACCGGAAGCTGTTTCCTGTAACTTGTTGATAAACGTTATTTCGCCGCACTTGGCACACGGTTCTGCTTCAAAAACCCCTTTTCCCTTCGGCAGATCAACCACTTTGATTTCACCAATATTGAGTAACTTCTCTTCCGGGACATTCAAGACTTTATTAATTACTGGATCAGCAATTTCTGCCGGGACATCCTGTGGTGAGACCCCTGCTTTACGCTGTTCAATGAAAGGGGATTTCAGCGATTGCGCCAGCATCTCGTTTTTGATTGAGACCCGCACCGAGCGACCGCTTTTGACGTCGATCAGGGTAAAGGCCATTTTATTGTAGTAAAGCTTTTTGATATTTGACTTTCCATAGGTACAGCCGGTCGCCGTCATGATGCCGTCAAGAAAACATCCAGCGGCGTGACCCTCACCAGTTTCTGCCAGAACCTGCAACTCTTTGTCGGGAGCACGCTCAACACCTAATGCCTTCATTGCAGCCAATCCAGCACGCAAGCCCATCGGCATAGCAGGGCAACGGTGACCGTGAAATTTCAACCCAGTTTCTAAATAATCTTCAAATGTTTGCATGATACGTCTCCTGAAATTAGTGTTTTAAATAATCCTCTATTAACCCCTTGGTGAATGCGACAAATTCATTCTTCTGCCCTTCATCAAAGTCCCAGAACTCTTCTACATTTTTCCATTCCACCTCTTTCCCATCTTCAATTCGGGACAGCACCAGTGACTTCTCAGCCAGATCGTAATCTTTGATATAGTGCTTATTTTCCGGCTCATCAAAATTGATGACCTGCCACTTCAGCTTTCCACTGGCGAGCTCCTGAGGAAAAGATTCCGCTGCCGTTTTTGACCAATCTTCAAAAGCCAGGCAGGTACTGCACCGGATATTGCTATGAAAATAGCGAACCAGAACCTGGCTTTCGGCGAAGCTGTGCACGGCACTTAAGCCCACCAGTGATAGAGATAAAAGGAGTGTCACCAGAGCCGTACGAAATACTTTTTTATATCTATTCTTCATTGTTGTCTCTCCAGTAAAAAATTATGCTGCGCTGTAAAGCATCCAGAGACCGCCGGCAAACACCAACAATCCACAAATTCTCTTGACCCACAGTGGTCCTTTGGAGCTTTCGCTCCAATTCAGATAGCGTTGTACTTTTTCGGTAAAGGTGCCGGCAAAAACAATCAGAGAGCAGTGCCCCAACCCGTAGGCCAAGAGCAATGTTGACGCAAAAACCATATTTTTATTGGCTTCAGCAAAAGCAACGCCGAGGACAGGACCCATAAATGCGAAGGTGCAGGGTCCGAGGGCGATACCAAAAATCAAGCCAAGCAAAAAGGCGGCAAAGAAACCCTTGCGCCCCATATTGACGTGCCCGGGACCAGACCACGGAGCCGGGATAATGTCCCAGAGATGTAATCCAAAGAGCAGGAAGATCGCCGCAACCAACCAGTTCCCCCACGGGCCAAGGTCTCCCATCATCCGACCAGCCATGGCAGTTAAAATCCCGATGAGAGCAATACTGATAAGAATCCCCACCGCAAACAGGTTGGAGATAAAGAATGCCCGCTTGGGACTCATTCTCCCTTGGCCATCGATGAAACCAACAATCAGCGGGATACTCGCCAAATGGCAGGGAGACAGGAGAATGCTCAATATCCCCCAACCTGCCGCAGCAGCGAGAGCTATCGCAGGTGTGGCATAGACCGCCTGACTCATGGTCGTCATCAGCTGCTCAATCATTCCTTGCTCCCTTGGAAGTCATAGCCAAGCTGTTGCCATTTTTTCAAAATATCTTCGCGTCCCAAAAAGCCGGTATGACGAAAAATTTCTGTTCCATCGGGGGCAAAGAAAACTTGCGTTGGAATCATCCGGATACCGTACTGGCCGGCAATATCCCGGTGTTTCCAGGCATCAATAAATTCAACATCGAGTTGCCCAGCGAAGTCTTTCTTTAATTCCTCAAGAATAGGAGCCATTTTGATGCAGGGGATACATTTATCGGCACCAACATCAATCATTTTTGGCAAATCGGCAGACCAAGCGGTGACAGCCAACAGAACGACGAGCAGTGAGGTGATCAATGATATTTTCATTGGCTTATCCCAGCATTTTTTCAATATCAGCAGGATTAGGAACCTTTCCAGCAACCATGACCTGACCATCAACAACCAGGCCCGGGGTGCTCATGACACCAAACCCCATGATTTGGTTGATGTCGGTCACTTTTTCCATCTCATAATCGATACCGAGGGTGTCGGCAGCTTGTTTGGTATGATCTGCAAGTTTTTGACATTTGGCACAGCCGGTGCCGAGAATTTGAATCTTCTTCATTGTTGAACTCCTAATAAGGTTAAAGGCTTTTTTAACGCAGAGACGGAGAGATTCAGAGAAATCAGAAATCATATATTTTCTCCTTATTACTCTCTGCCTCTGCGCCTCTCCGTTAAAGTTTTGTCTCTGTTTAAAAGAACGCTCCGTAAATCAAGCCACTGATTGTCGCCATCACCATGACCAACAGGACAAAGACGACTGTTTTTTTGGTTCCCATGACGCTGCGGATGACCAGCATATTCGGTAATGACAGGGCCGGGCCGGCGAGCAGAAGAGCCAGAGCGGGACCTTTTCCCATCCCGGCCCCCATCAATCCTTGCAGAATCGGAACCTCGGTTA
>JANTGH010000328.1 GCA_024763055.1 Desulfobulbaceae bacterium | reverse complement strand
ATGGTGAAAATTTTTGATCTGAACATAGGTTATGGATATCATACTTATGCACCGGATATATATTATATCCTGGGGTCATTTGCTGTGATCTCCTTGTTCTTGTATTGTAAAAAATGGATTGTTTTTTTAGGTAGGATGTCAAAACTTACTGAAGTACTATTAAATGTCTTGTTTACTTATACAATGCCGATATTTTTGCTTCATTAATTTGCGATATATATCTGTGAAAGATTTTTTGGATTAGTACATCCTCAAAGTGGATTTGTTATATACGGTATTGTCAAGTTTACTTTAGTCATGATCATTACACTATCCTTGTCGTATCCTTTCCGGTTTGTTTCAAATTTTTTTGTTAAAATTTTAAAGCAGAAGTTCATACCTGCGGCTTAACGTCTATCTGTTGATTGCAGGCCATAATTCTGGCCACAAGTCTCAATTAAATGAGGAGATAAATAATTTGTGTGGAATTTGTGGTGAATTTGATATTGCCGGGAAGACGTTAATCCAGCAAACAACCATCAAGAGAATGTGCGACGCCATTGTGCACCGTGGACCGGACGACTACGGTATTCGCATAGACCGTCATGTCGGCATGGGGATGCGCAGGTTGTCGATTATTGATGTTGCAGGCGGTCATCAGCCCCTTTCCAACGAGGATGGAACTGTCTGGATTGTTTTCAACGGTGAAATTTATAATTTTCAACAACTCCGGCAGGATCTTCTTGAGCGGGGCCACAAGTTTAGAACAAGAACCGATACAGAAACCATCGTTCACCTGTATGAGGAATATGGTGTGCAGTGCCTGGAACATCTCCGTGGCATGTTTGCTTTTATGATATGGGATTCACGTCGGGAAAGGGTATTTGTTGCTCGAGACCGATTGGGAATTAAGCCCTGTTTCTGGTCGCAGAAGGGCTCATCCGTTGCTGTTGCATCGGAAATGAAGTCACTGCTGACGCTGCCCTGGCTTGATGATGAAATGGACTGGAGTGGTTTTGACGCTTTTTTTACATATACTTACATTCCTGCTCCGCTGACCATATATAAAAACATAAAAAAATTACCCCCTGCCCATTACCTGATTGCAGAGAATGGCCGGATTGAAGTTCATCGCTACTGGAATTTAAGTTTTGCCGATAAGCTCCGCCCTAATGAGGAGAAAATTCAGGAAGAGTTCATCTCACTTCTTCAGGAGTCTGTTGATATCCGGTTAATGAGTGAAGTGCCGTTGGGAGCTTTTTTGAGCGGCGGAATTGACTCCGGCCTCATCGTTGCTTTGATGAGTAGAGAGCGGCAGGGGCATAATACCTTTACAGTGAGCTTTGGCGGCAGCAAGGGTGCATTCCTTGACGAACGGCCTTATGCCGTCATGATTGCTCAACGCTACGCCTCTTCTCATGTTGAGCTTGAAGTTGCTCCGGCGATCGAACAGGCCATGTCGGCGACAGTGGATGCCTTTGATGAGCCGTTTGCCGATGATGGGTGCATACCGACATACCATATCTGTGATGCCGCCAAAAAAGATGTCACCGTTATTCTCACCGGGTTGGGCGGGGATGAAAATTTTGCCGGTTACGAAAGGTATCTTGGCTTCTGGCTGAGCCGTTTTGCCGGCTTGCTTCCCCGGTGGTTCTGGTCGGGTTGCGCCTCTCCGCTGGTGGGACTTCTCAGGGAACAGAAAAGCGGGCATTACAGAATCAATCATCTTAAGCGCTTTGTCGCTGGAGCCGCCCTGTCTCCGGCAGAACGGTATCAGAGTTTCATTCGGACAATGTCGTCAGGGGAAAGGCGGGAACTGTATCACCCTGATGTTGCCGCACAGGTTGATTTTGAGTATGTGGATTGGCTGGGAAGGGTGCATTTTGAACAACTGGAAGAGGGAGATGCTCTGGATCGGGCATTATACCAGGATATTTGTATGTATTTGCCCGATGATATCCTTGCCTTGTCGGACAGGATCGGCATGCATCATTCCCTGGAGTTGAGAGTCCCCTTTGTTGATCACAAGCTGGTTGAGTTTTGTGCCCGTATCCCCAGTTCCCTGAAGCTGCACCGGGGAGAGAAAAAGTATGTTTTGAAAAAAGCAGCCCACCCCCTGTTGCCGGAGAGTGTAATTGCACACCGTAAACAGGGGTTCTGCGCTCCCATGGCCTCATGGTTGGCCGGTGATTTACGTAAGGTAGTCACAACCGAGTTATCCGACAGCAGGATTCATAGCCAGGGGCTGTTTAACGGTGGAACTGTACAGCAAAAGATTGGTGAACACTATACCCGGGCAAAATTACACGATAAGCTCCTTTTTTCTCTCCTGATTTTCAATAAGTGGAGGTCGGTTTGAGCAAAGTCGAGGCCGTGCCTCCTGATTTAACTAAGAAAGCTCTCTGGATCTCATGGGAAAAACATCGTCGTTCGCAGAGCCTTGCGGCCCGGCTTGGTGTACCGCTGATTGAATTTGAGAGCTCTAAAAAACGTTGGTTGAAGCACCCTCTGTTTGTAGTTAAAACCCTCGCTTTGTTGTTACGGGAGCGTCCTGGATTGCTGTTTGTGCAAAACCCTTCAGTTGTTCTGACCCTGTTGGCAATTTTTTGTAAACCGTTTTTTCAGTATCGTCTTATAGTGGATGCCCATAATGCAGGAATTTACCCGTTTGAAAAGGGTCATGAAAAATATTCCTTTCTGTTTCCATTTATGCACAACAAGGCGGATGTAACCATTGTAACGAATAAACTGCTTGCTGATATTGTTGAGAAAAATAATGGTACACCTGTTGTGCTGCCCGATCCACTACCTGAGTTTCCAGTATTTCCAGATGTTAAAAGAGATGAGTCTCATTTTATTGTGACCTACATCTGTTCCTATGCATCCGATGAGCCGTATAAAGAGGTTTTTAAGGCTGCGGCAATGCTACCTGAAGATGTGAAGATTGTTGTCACGGGGGATTACAGTAAATTAACGGATGAAGATGTTG
>JANTGH010000327.1 GCA_024763055.1 Desulfobulbaceae bacterium | reverse complement strand
TGTCCTGCATTATGATGATCTGGGACGCTACAAACGAAGGATCACGCCGTTTATACGGTGGGACCCATTGCCCATCCTCAAGCCAAGAGATTTTTAGGAAATGTTGGCGAGTTATCCGAATTTCCGGATAGCTCAAGTCATGCAGGCATCAATGATTCTTTTATACTGTTGCCGGTGATAGTTATTTGATGGCAATGTCGCTCTCATTGAGAGGGTGATGATTACCGACTTTTGATAACGCCTTCTCAAATCTATCTCTTTTCCCTTCAACTCTAGACTGTGAAAGGAAAAGGAGGCTTGATACGGGAGGTAATGGTGTCGAAAAACCTTGCCAACCGGCTGAAAGAAAAACGGCTTGCCGAACCGAAACAGGTGACAGACCGGGGAGTGCATTATTCTCAGCATTACGACATCGGCAGGCGGCCGGGCCTGGAGTCAGAGTTTTTCAGCAGCCAGCAAGAGAACACTTGGTTTTTCCAGTGGTATGACTTGATCATACGACGATGGGGCTCATGGCCTGCGGCACAGCTATGCCCAGAACCGGATGCGGGATCTGCAGGCAAGCGGCATGACCTACTCTGCGCGCCCACCCACCTGTTTTCTTTTCTTAAATCGTATCAAAATCAGTACTAGCCTGCGTCAAATCTGCATGTTGCAAGACAAAGAGTTTTTTTACTTTGATATAATTATTCCTTTCTCAAATTTTAACGCTACTCACCTGCTTTATCCTTGTTTGTCATTGTTGTTTCTGTTTTAATGTGGCTTACTTGTGTAAGGATTATTCTTTGCAATGTGATCAGGCAAATTTGATTTCGAGTCATACTGTTCTCAAGAATCACAACGGATAACTTCAAGTTAAACTCACGGAGTACACGATGGAAGACAGATGGCTGTCCGTGGAAGAAATTGGTGCATATCTCGGAATAAAGCGGGATACGGTTTACAGATGGATAAATGAAAAAAACATGCCCGCAAGCAAGGTCGGTCGCCTTTGGAAATTTAAAAAAGATGAAGTGGATACGTGGGTGCGGGAAGGGAAAGCAAATGATACTGATGAATAATCAGGATATTGTATCTACCTTAAGCAGGAGTTGTAAATGAAAACCATCCGTAATGCATGTGAACTGCAACCTAATGCCCTTGAGATCAGTGTCGGGGATCAAATAGAGCAGCTGGATCAGATCATCAATGACACTGACGGCCATGAGTATTTCCAAAAGACGTTCATTACCGATGGCATGAAAACTCTGCTCTCCAAAGGGATGGCCAGGCTTGCCGGAAAATCCACGGACACGGTTTTCCATCTCAAACAGGCAATGGGTGGTGGTAAAACGCATCTGATGGTTGGTTTTGGTCTGCTGGCAAAAGATGGTTCTCTGCGACAGGATCTGATTGGCGCCATGCCCTATCAGGCCGATTTTTCCTCAGCAAAGATTGCCGCCTTTAACGGACGGAATAATCCCCATACCTACCTTTGGGGGGAAATTGCCCGTCAACTCGGGAAAGAAAGCCTGTTCAAGGAATACTGGGAATCCGGGGCAAAAGCTCCAGATGAGCAGGCATGGGTGAATCTTTTTGCTGGCGATGACCCTATTCTCATCCTGCTTGATGAAATGCCACCCTATTTTCAATATTATTCCACCCAGGTTTTAGGACAGGGTACTGTTGCCGATGTGGTTACCAGGGCATTTGCCAACATGATCACCGCAGCCCAGAAAAAGAAAAATGTGGCCATTGTGGTCTCCGATCTGGAAGCAGCCTACGACACAGGCGGCAAGTTGATTCAGCGGGCTCTTGACGATGCCACCCAGGAGCTGGGCCGGGCAGAAGTCAGTATCACACCGGTGAATCTGGAATCCAATGAAATCTATGAGATTCTGCGTAAACGCCTCTTTCTGAAGCTTCCCGAGACCAGTGAAATTAGCGATATTGCCGCAGTGTACGCGGCTCGTCTGGCTGAGGCGGCAAAGGCCAAAACAGTTGAACGAAGCGCCGAAGCTATGGCAGGTGATATTGAAGCCACCTACCCCTTTCATCCCAGCTTTAAGAGTATCGTCGCCCTTTTTAAGGAAAATGAAAAATTTAAACAGACTCGTGGCCTTATGGAGCTCGTCTCCCGGCTCCTTAAATCTGTCTGGGAAAGCCCTGATGATATCTACCTGATCGGCGCCCAGCATTTTGATCTCTCCATCCACGAGGTTCGGGAAAAACTGGCGGAAATCTCTGAAATGCGTGATGTCATTGCCCGTGACCTGTGGGACTCAACCGATAGCGCTCATGCCCAGGTAATTGATATCGCCGCTGGTAATAATTACGCCAAACAGGTTGGCACGCTTCTCCTTACCGCCAGCCTTTCCACGGCAGTGAACTCCATTAAAGGACTCTCTGAAAGTGAAATGCTGGAATGTCTGATTGATCCTAACCTTCAGGCAAGTGATTACCGCAACGCCTTTGACAAGTTGCAGAAATCCGCCTGGTATCTCCATCAGACCCAGGAGGGGCGTACCTATTTCGATCACCAGGAAAATTTGACTAAAAAACTACAGGGCTATGCCGACAAGGCACCGCAAAACAAGGTCGATGAGTTAATTCGTTTTCGGCTCAACGAGATGTATAAACCTGTCACCAGGGAAGCCTATGAAAAAACGCTTCCCCTGCCGGAAATGGATGATGCCGAGGCGATGTTGAAAACCGGCAGAGTGCTTCTCATCATCAGCCCGGACGGCAAGACCCCGCCCAACGTTGTCGCAACATTCTTCCAACACCTTGTGAACAAAAATAATGTCCTGGTTCTGACTGGTGATAAATCATCCCTGGCCAGCGTTGAAAAGGCTGCCCGCCATGTCTATGCCGCCAGCAAGGCAGATAATGAAATCGCGGCCTCCCATCCGCAGCGCAAAGAACTGGATGAAAAGAAAGCGCAATATGAACAGGATTTTCAGACAACGGTTCTTGCTGTTTTTGATAAACTGTTTTTTCCCGGCAACATTCGCG
>JANTGH010000326.1 GCA_024763055.1 Desulfobulbaceae bacterium | reverse complement strand
TCTTGAAAGTCGGTAAAGTAAGTCTTGACGGCACCAAGGTTAAGGCTAATGCTTCCAAACATCACGCTTTGAGCTGGGGGCATGCATGTAAAATCGAACAACAATTACAAGCCGAAGTTCAGGAGCTAATGCGTCTTGCTGAAAAAGTTGATTCAGAAAAAACTCCTGACGGAATGGATATTCCGGTAGAAATATCCCGTCGTCAAGACCGGCTCGCGGCCATTGTCGAGGCAAAGAAGAAAATTGAACAGCGTGCATCCGAACGATTTGCCCGAGAGCAAAAAGAATACGAGAAAAAAATAGCCGCACGCAAAGAAAAGCCCCGTGGTAAATCTCCAAAACCACCCGAATCAGGGCCACGAAAAAAAGACCAGATTAACTTGACGGACGAAGAATCCCGAATCATGCCGTCATCAGATAAAGGGTTTGAACAAGCATATAACGCTCAGGCTGCTGTTGATATTGACACCATGCTTATAGTTGAGTCTCATATCACTCAATCATCAAACGACAAAAAAGAGATTGACCCGGCCTTGTCCGCTTTGACCTCTTTGCCGGATGAATTGGGAAAGCCTGACGCCATATTGGCTGATGCCGGCTATTTCAGTCATGACAATGTATCCTCTTGTGAGCAGAAAGAAATTGAACCGTACATTCCGCCTGCCCGTCAAAAACATAACCAGCCGCTTGCTGAGCGTTTTTCAACTCCTGACCCTTTGCCGGAAGATGCTGACCCAATCAGCAAAATAAAACATAAGCTAAAAACACCAGAGGGTCGGAAACTGTATGCCAAAAGAAAAAGCACTGTAGAGCCTGTATTCGGCATTATCAAACATGTAATGGGATTCCGACAATTTCTTCTACGAGGCCTTCAAGCTGTTACCGGTGAGTGGACACTTGTGTCCATAGCATGGAACATGAAGCGGATGTTCGCCTTAAATGAATAATAAAATGTCAAAGAACAACAGTTTTGAGCATTGCAAGCTCAAAAAGCCGTACTCATTAGGAATGATTACTATAAGTTGTGGTGGTGCGCTTTCCCTGTCAATCTTTATGTGCAGGGTGAAAAACTTAAGCCCGACAGACTCCTATAGGACTGCTTACAAATTTTGAAGAGAACAAGATTGAAATTAAGTCTACTCTGGCAGGGCAAAGGGACAGGTATGCCCAAAAACAGCAATTTGCAATAAAAAAACAACTTTCTTGTCCGGGGCGTTAGCTCAAACCGACAAAATATCTGGTTTGGTCGACGATTTTAAACAAATTTTGCCATTCCCTATACCTCTGACAAGGTTATTGGGACCATATTGGGAGGGGGCTGTAGAGATAATGAAAGATGTCACTACAGTCCTTACACCTCGATTGTGGTTGTGCAATCGGCTTTCTTGTCGGAACCAGCTTAGCGAGATCGCCATGCAAAGGCTGTATGGAGATAAGAATGAGGTAAAGGCCTACTTAATGGGTACTGCCTGCCGCGTAGCGGCTTACTTGAATAATTAGGTGCAGTTAGTTGGTTGTTGCCTTCCGCGTTGGCAGACTAGCTAAACTTAGCGAAACCGTTAACACCAGAACATAAAACGAAATGACCCCACTTAAAAACAAAAAAAAGGTCAAGGTGTGCCTGATTGGTTGCGGGCAGATCGCTGAAGCGCATTTAAAAGAACTGTCCCTCAGCCAGAAAGCAGAAGTGGCAGGTGTCTGTGATTTGAAACGCGTTTTGGCCGAAGATCTTGCCGACCGGTTTGGCATCACCGGTGTGTACAGTGATTATACTGAAATGCTGAAAACAGTCCAACCGGATGTCGTTCATATCACCACCCCGCCGCATACCCAACTGAGAATCGGTCTGGATGCCATTCGAAATGGTTGTCATGTCTACATTGAGAAGCCTTTCGGTACCTGTTATCAGGATGCAGAAAAGCTGATTGAAACAGCGAAATCAAACCAAAAAATCGCATGTGCCGGTTTCAGCCAGTTACAGGATACGGTTTCCATGAAATTCAATGCATATTTAGAAAGCGGTGAGTTGGGAGAAATCGTCCATTTTGAGACCTACTATGGGGACAGCCTTGAAGGGAATTTTTCCCGTTTGTTTCTCCAGAACAAAGATCACTGGATTCACGGCCTTCCCGGAAAAATGTTTCAGAACGTGATCAGTCATGCTCTTTACCATGTGGCCCCCTTTGTTCCGGATGAACTGGAAGAGATCCGCTGTGTGGCCTATGATCGATCGAAAAACGGTGTCTTCCAGGACGAGCTTCGGGTCGTGCTGCGGTCCGGCGGGGTAACGGGATATTTGACATATACCACTGCGGTGAGACCGATCAGGCAGTTTCTCCGAGTTTACGGAACAAAATCCATTGTGGAGATCGACTTCGCCAACCACGTTTTTTGGAGCTATGATGGGACTGATCTCCCCGGACCGGTAGCGCGGGCAAGAAATGTTTTCGTGCCTGCGAAAAGACTGATCAAAGAAGGATTCAGCTATCTCTGCAACACTTTGACAGGGAAGGATCGATTTTTTTCAGGAATGGGGAATTTATTCGATCTCCTATACGACCATATTCTTTCTGATAACTCCTCGCCTCCGGTTCCCTATGCCGATGTGTTAAAAACCTCAAGAATAATGGATGAAATAGCAAGACAATGTAGCGAAATCGAACTTCAAATCCAACAGGTGAAGCATAAATGAATGTATTAGTAACCGGTGCAGGCGGATTTATCGGGAGTACGCTGGTAAAAAAAATAGTCATGGAAAAAGGGTGTAACGTAAAAGCACTTGTTCGACCAGGGGGTGATCTGACGAGGTTGAAAGGGGTAGAAGAGGCCATCTGCTATGGCGACCTAAGTAACGAGAAAGACATCGATGCATTTATGGCGGATTATGATTGTATTTATCACCTAGCGGCAGGAACCGCAGGAAGCCATTTTGAAATGATGATGAATACGGTGGTGGCAACGGAAAACCTGTTGACAGCCATGAAGAACTACAACATTAAACG
>JANTGH010000325.1 GCA_024763055.1 Desulfobulbaceae bacterium | reverse complement strand
TGGATAAAATCAGGCCATAACTTCTTTCACGGCATACCATCCGTGTTTGTCTGTGTGCGTCCGTGGCTAATATCTTTTTTCTTTTCCCCTCCTTTTTTAGTAAGCGGTTAAAGAAGTACACCTTTAAATCTTTTAAAATTCATGGCATACGGTTTGGGGATGCCATAAATTCATCTATTATTTCCTGGCTGACTCGGTTTGGGAGTAAGCCCAGGAGTTCATCCTGTTCTTTGACATGAATGATTTTTTCCAAGAGATATTTCAGGTATGTCTCCGGGTTAAGGTTATTGATTTTGGCTGTTTCGATCAGGCTGTAAAATAAGGCACTGGCCTGGGCTCCTTCCGGTGAACCGGCAAATAACCAGTTTTTGCGTCCAACCACAAAAGGCCGGATGGCATTTTCAGCCAGGTTGTTATCCGGTCTGAGGATGCCGTTTTCCAAATAGACAGTCAGCCGATCCCACTGATTCAAAGTATACTTGATCGCTTTGCCAAGCAATCCTTTGGGTGGTGTCTGGGGATAGGTTTCCCGCAGCCAGTTGCCAAATGCTTTCATGATCGGCTTGGCCTTTTCCTGTCGCATCAGGTAGCGTTCTTCAGGTGTCCATTCCTTAGCTTCTTTTTCAAGGGCGTACAGTTGCCGGATGTATTCCAGAGCGGTTTCAGCAGCAAGTTTTTTCTTGTTACCGGATTTACGATTGGCCTTGACCACTTCATCAAACTTGCGGCGTGCATGGGCCAGGCAACCCATCAGGGTAATATTCTCATTATCCTCCAGAATATTATAGCCTTGATAACCATCTGTCTGGACATATCCATGATAGCCATCCAGGAAATCGTGGGCAACCTGTCCGGAACGGCTTGGTTCATAATGGAACAAAACCACGGGCTTATCTACCAATCCACCTCGGAACACCCAGATATAGGATTTGGAGGTATTCTTGCGGTTTGGTTCTTTCATTACCTGGAAACTGGATTCATCAGCATTGATCAACGGCCCTGAACGGATCTCCTGTTTCATGAGCGGAAGTAAAGGACTGCATAAATCAGCTACTTTAATCAGCCAGTTGGACATGGTTGCCCTGGTCAGGGTAATACCATGACGACGAAACCGCTTTTCCTGCCGATAGAGGGGTAAAGATTCGATGAATTTGCTGGCAATAATGTAAACCAGCAGGGAAACGGTGGCCATGCTTTTGGGAATTATTTGCACCGGGGGAGGAGCAATTTTCACTGTCTGATCCTCAGACTCCACCCCTTCGCAAGCCCGGCAGGCATATTTGGGTCGAATGTTCCTGATTACCTTGAATTTTGCCGGTTCGACATGCAGCTGTTCGGAAACTTCTTCGCCAATACGGGTCAACCGGCAACCACAGGCACAGACCTTTTCTTCCTCAGGAATGTCATGGATGATTTCTTCCCGGGGCAGGTTGTCGGGCAGGGGTTTGCGACCGGTCTTTTTGCGGGTATGCTTTTCAACGACAACCGTTTCTGGCTCAGTTACTGAAATCAGATTATCACTCTCCAAACCAGGGAGAAACGATTGGCCGGGAATGAACTGCTCAAGGTCATACTTCTCTGTTCGACGGCCGAATATTTTGGCTTGCAGCAGGGAAACCTGTTCTTTGAGGAAATCAATTTCCTTTTGGGATTGGGTAGTGATTTCCCTGATAATTTGTTTCAGTTCATCGACATTATCAGGCAAGTTTTCAGCTGTTGAAATCATGTCCCATAATAGCATAACCCGTTGTAAAAACAAAGCTTTTTATGCTTTTTTACCAAGAAAAATCAGGAGGTTATCCGGTATTTCAAAGAGCGATGCGCCCGGGGTTGATGGATGGGTAAACCATCCAAAAGCCAGGTCAGTGACCGGTGATCAATCTCTTTTATCTGGGTTATGGACTTCGGCCATGTGAAGTGTTCTTTTTCCAGTCTCTTCTGCCAGAGGCAAAAGCCGTTGACTTCCCAGTAAAGAATTTTCAGCATTGTTTGCTTTCGGTTGCAGAAAACAAACAGATGGCCGGAAAACGGGTCAAGATCAAGATCGTCAACCAATATGGACAACCCATTGATGGCCTTGCGCATATCAGTGTAACCAGGAGCCAAGTAAACCTTGAGATGTGACAGACCGCCGAACATTACCGGCTCTCCAGAACCTGCAGCAGATGCTGCAGAGTGCCGGATGAAAATCGTTCATCAATCTCAACTTGGTAACGATTATTAACAATGAGCCGCAGGCCACTGTCCTGGACAGGTAATTGAATCAGGGCCACCGGTACCGGTCCGGACTTGAAACGCCGGCGCCAATAAGAAAAACGTGTCTTGCTCAAATTATGTTGACGGCAGTATTCCTTTGGACTTAACTTGCTGTCCTGCCAGTCAAGAACTTGCTGCTGCCAGAAATCACGTTTTTCCTGAAGGGATTGTTTATGGTCACTTTCACTCATGGCATTCCTCCAAAATTGTTGATTTTGGATCATATGCCATGGCGGTTAAAAATTTAAAAGAAGCTGTTTATTTGACGCTTACCTTTCAATAAAGAAAACGGCATTTTGATATCTGGCCCCCTGGTAAACTCATTTCAGAACATATCGAAGAGCATAAAAGAAACCATTTCAATCGCTGAAACCAATGTAAATGATCAACTTATAGTACCTGTTTCGGCAGAGTTAGTATAACCATAAATGTCGATTTACACTCGGCATTATACTTTTACGATATATCTTGCGTTTGCTGATATGGTGGAAAGCTGAAGTTGCCAATAAAAAGTTTAATTCATCCCCCACGATTTTTTTAAAAATATAATCCGCCATACAATAATGCTATCCTTTTTTACCTCAGTAGTATTGACATTCAAGATTAGCTGATTAGACTGTATGTTATATGCTGGGAAAGGCCATATCCGTCAAAGTCGAAATTAGTGGGTGAACAAATGAACATCGATGATGCCAGGCAAGCAATTATCAAAGCGGTTGTTGAAAAGGCAATGGAATTTCATCTGGTGGGAGAAGG
>JANTGH010000324.1 GCA_024763055.1 Desulfobulbaceae bacterium | reverse complement strand
GGCGTATTGTTAAAACCTCAGCCTGGCTAAAAAACCAAGGTTACGGTAGTTATCGCGGGTTGTGGTCAGTCGCCGTCGAATCCGCAATGTATGTGTTCGCTTTTCACGATGATGGAATTTTTATGTTGAAAAGGGAAGGGGGCAGCCTGTCTGAATATCGCCTTTCACCGGACAATATCGACCTGGGCAGTTATGCCTTTTACAAGGTGCTGTATGATCAGGGGGATTTTTATGTTTTTTACGGCAATGATACCAATCATTTTTATTTTTCAAGGGTCGGAACTGATGGAAATAGAGAGAAATTCCATGACCTTTCCGGACAGGTGGAACATCTCCTGGCCAGTCGTGCCGGCTGGACGGAGGATATCTTCGTTTCGGGAGATGAAATATTTTTCCTCAATACCGGTGATCCGACCAAGCTTCTCTTTTTTGACCATGATGGGAACCTGAAAAGACAGGTTGCCCTTGACGACGCAATATCCGTTTATGGCGACGGTAAGTTTGATGTTGAAATGATCGACAACAATTCCCTGGCGATCTTCTGGCGGGAAGGTTCCAGAAAATACATTGGGGCAGCCTTTGATTTGTCAGGCCATGAAATTTTTGCCCCCACCAACCTGTATTCCGGCCCCAATACCAGTTTTCGACCCCGGTTTATCCCGGCGGGGAACGGGAATGAAGGCCTGACGCCTTTTGCCGGCGGTCTGCTTTTGTATGGTGATTATGAAACCACAGGAAATTATGCTCTCAATGGGCTTTATTTTGCCCATGATTTTCCCGCCGGCAAACCAGATCTGGTCATTTCCCCGGCTCAGCTAATCCAAAATCCGGCTTATGCCCTTCCCGGCAGTGAAGTGCAGCTAAACGTCGAGGTATACAACCGCGGGGAGGCCACTAGTACGGCCACGTCCTTACACCTTCGTTATTTCGATCAGGAATATACTCAAAATGTCGGCGCAATTCCGCCGGGTGGTCGGGAAACCGCCAGCTTTGTCCTTGAAAATCCACCTTATCTGACTGCAAGACCAAAAGTTGATATTGCCCTTGATACAAATGACTATTCTGCTAATAATACCATTCATGGGGAGGTTGTTTTTCCACCGGCGACTCCTATCTACCCGGAAGGGAGTGAGCAATACGTGTGGACGGTCAGGGATTCAGCTGATAACGGTACTATTACCAACGTCTACGTGGGCTATGAAATTCCAAGCATTGACACCACCGGGCTGGGCACGACCAGGGTGCAGCTTACGACCCGGTCGGATGATGCGGGCTGTTTTACTACCATTCTCCCGCCCGGTGATTATACTTTCTACCTTTCAAAAACCGGATATCCTAAAACCTACAGGAACGTGATGGTGCCGGGAGGCGAGCAGACCCTTTACCTGGAGCCCCCCGGAAATCTGAGCTTCACCTTTGTCCAGAGCAATGACAGCGAATCACTGCATCCCACTCCCCTTCATGTTTCCGTCCGGCTTGAGCATGATGAGGCTGCCGATTTGCTTCGCTGGGAAGATTATATCTATGATGCCGGTGGACGCGAAACGGGGTTTGAGCTCAAAGATATCATGCCCGGACGCTATACGGTTAGCGCCAAAGCGTTTGGATATTATCCCCTGAACGGCCAACAAATTCAAGTGACGGGTGGTGTCAATAATAAGGCGATGTTATCATTGGAGCCCTATCCCCGGGGTGAAATAAGCGGAACCATTGTTTCCGGCAGCCGGAAAGTAAAAGGGGCCGACGTACAGATTGAAGGAACTAGGTATCAGTTTAGCACTGACGATAATGGGAATTTTTCTTTTATGGATTTTCCCATGGATGGTGCTTCCCACAGACTCATTATTACCGCTACTGGATACGATGGCAGAGATTATACCTTTACCGCCGGGACGAGACAGGACGATGTCATGAATCTGGGTGAAATTGCTATTGCCAAAATAAATCCCCATGATGCGGCATTAGAAAAGGCCCGTTTTGCCCTTTACGACCAGATGGCTTCCTGGAGCGTGGGTGAGAACTATCGCGTCACCAATCTTTATGGCGTTGGTGAATTTGACGGCTCACTGCACTATCAAGAGGTTGATGATATTACCAAGGTTACCGGCTTGACGGTATCGTTTACCGGTTATTACTGGAATTACGCCAGCGTGGGGCTGGATATCAATCCCAGGGACCTTCTGCTTTCCTTTACTGATGTCTGTGGTGATCTCGTTTCCCTGATTGAACTTCCAGGAGCCGTGCAGACAACGATTGATTCGCTTTCCGATGTGTGGGACACGGTGGGTACACTGGTTGATTTTGGCGAGCTTGATGAACTCGCGGATATTCAAATACCGGGAAGCAATGTGGAGCCGGAGAAGCTGACGGTACTGCGTCTGGATGATGTCGTTCTTTACGACGGAGAAAAAAGGATTTTCAGCACCTTTCCGCAACAATATTACTCCAACCAGTACAATGAACTTACCTTTCCTCTCAATGAACAACAGGTCTCACTTGATAACCTGAAGCTGAGAATCTACTTTTCAACCATGAACGGAAATTATCGTACCTCGCCACTGGATCTCATTGGCACAAACAAGGTTTATTTTGAATGGAGTTTTGTTAATGGCAAACTGAGCTTCAATGGCCTTGGCATTGATCCTGCGGATTATCCAGGCTTTAATTTTTAATGTCACTTTATGGCCGATTTGATACCGCAACCTGCTTTGGCTGTTGTGGAAATTACCAATAATTATAGAGAATTTTCTACATCAGGTAACTGTTTTTATCAATCTAACACCCACATCATGGCAACAGCTTTTTAATACCATAAACCGACTTGACAAACCAGATTGAGCCTATATATTGAGAAAGGAGAGGAAATAAAATATTTGACTATTAAGGAGGATGGAAATGGCTGGTTGCAAAAGATTTCTCGCCGCGTTGTTATTAGTTCTCTGTATGGTGGTTTCCGCCCAGGCTGAGATTGCCACGGCCAACGGAGCGCTCACAATTGATATCCCCTACCTGCA
>JANTGH010000323.1 GCA_024763055.1 Desulfobulbaceae bacterium | reverse complement strand
GTATAAACATAAAATTGGGCCCAACTGGCTTTTTTGGTCTACCTTATGGACCATGCATCCCTATTATTTAAAACAACTATTCATTAAGGGTCCTGGTTTATTATTTTTTTCTATTAGTTTTTTGCTCGCCTGGTTTGCAAGTGTGTATCTAACTCCATATATTCTCCTTTTGGTGAATTCGTAAGAAGGAAAAAGGGAACATTGTGGAAAAAGGGGACAAATTTATTTTTCCATAAAACTGTCCCTGAAAAGAACAAAAAATAAACCTGACGCCTTTTTCATTTAGTCGATTATCCTTTCAAAGGAGACAGCTAACATGCGGGTAGTTATACCATCAGATCACAAAGATGAAAGAGCAGAAATATACCCTTTTTTTGGCCAGGCCAAATATTTTTATCTCTATGAGATAGAAAAGGGTGAGTTCAGACTATTGGAAATCAGAGAAAATTCTGCCTCAGATTCTATTCGTGAACTCAGTCATGGAAAAAGACCGTTAAGTGTTCAACAGATAATTGATAAATACTTAAACGAGTGTGACGTGTTCGTTGCCGTAAATATGAATAAATATGTTATCAGCAACTTAGAAGCCAAGGGAAAGAATGTGGCCTTTGTCAAAGGAGGACAAATAAGAGAATTGGTGAGCAAAATAGCAAAAGAGGGTCTAAATTAATAGTATACTCCGAATGACGTAACCGTGCTGATATTTTTTTTTCGACAAGGAGAGAACAAAAAATAAACCTGGCTCCCTTTTTTGCTTTTTTCATTGGAGAGGAGGCAAAACAATACCAGAAAATGCAAGGCTGGTTCATAGGTATTGCAACCTTTCTCGTGGCGGGAATTAACTATAATATCAAAAAGCTAACTGAAGCGTATAACCTCTACTGAACGGTTACAAAAACTTATTGACTTCAATTTTCAAACAAAAAAATGTCCGACAATCATAAACAGTATATCATTTCCGTCATGGCCGCGGACCGGGTCGGTATTATCCATGATATCACCCGGACGATCTCGGCCATGGGCGGCGACCTGGCCGATACGAGACAACAGGCGTTGCAGGGATATTTCAGCATGATTCTCTACGGGTCCTTTCCTGAAGATGTGTCCCGGCAAACCATCCGGGAAGCGCTGGTCGCCATTGACCGGGAAAATCCCTTTGAGGTCTCGATCAAACCCGTTATGGAACCAACAGGTGACAAGCCGCCCGACCCCGACGATTGCTACGTGCTTACCGCCCGGGGAAATGACCGGATCGGCTTTGTTGCCCTGGTGAGTGGGTTTTGCGCCGAACACGCCATCAACATCCTGGATTTGTCAACAACCGGCAGGGACGCAACCTATACCATGATCCTGCTGGTTGATCTCAGCAAATGCCCCCCCATGGAGGTTCTGCGAGCGCACCTGGATCAATTCAACAAAAAACACGGCCTCTCCATACTCCTGCAGCACCGCGATATCTTCAAGGCCACAAACGAAATAACAATGATATGATGCGATCAGATCAAATACTGACCACTGTTGACATGATCCAGAAAGAAAATCTGGACGTCCGGGCCGTTACCATGGGCATCGATCTGATGGACTGCCGCAGTGAAAGTCCCGGAAACACCTGCAGAAAAATAAAAGAAAAGATATGCCGCCACGCGAAAGAGCTGGTGCCGGTCTGTGAACAGATCAGCGAAAAATACGGCATTGCCGTGGTCAACAAACGCATTGCCGTAACCCCTGTTGCCTATATCGGAGCAGGATTTTCCGAGGACGATTTTGTCGCCATAGCCCGGGTCCTGGATGAAGCCGCAACCGAGGTCGGCATTGATTTTTTAGGCGGATTTTCGGCCAACGTGGAAAATGGAACCAGCAGGTCCGCGGCAACCCTGATGAAGGCGATGCCCGATGCCATGGCGGCAACAAAAAAAATCTGCGCCTCGATCAATGTGGGCTCCAGCAAATACGGCATTAATATGGATGCGGTGGCCACCATGGGCCGGGTGATCAAGGCCCTTGCCGAAGACAGCAGCGAGAGCGGCGGATTCGGGGCGGCACGACTGGTGGTATTTACCAATCAGCCCGAGGCCAATCCCTTCATGGCCGGGGCCATTCATGGTCCGGGCCAGCATGAGGTGGTGATCAACGTCGGGGTCAGCGGTCCGGGCGTGGTTGCCCGCGCACTGGAACGGAAACTGGCGGAATCAGACAGTACGCCCGGCCTGCATGAGCTGGCCGAGGTTATCAAGCAGACCGCCTTTCGGGTCACCCGCTGCGGCGAGCTGATCGGCAGGCAGGTTTCAACTGCGTTAGGCATTCCCTTCGGCATTGTCGATGTCTCGCTTGCCCCCACGCCCAAGGTCGGCGACTCGGTGGGCGAAATCTTAAAAATCATGGGTGTGGATGCCATAGGCGCCCCTGGATCCACGGCCATTGTCGCCCTCTTAAACGATGCGGTCAAAAAAGGCGGCACCTTTGCCAGCCAGAACGCCGGCGGTCTTTCCGGGGCGTTTATCCCGGTCTGTGAAGATGCAGAGCTGGCGGAAGCGGTCAAAAACGACACCCTGCCCCTGGAAAAACTGGAAGCCATGACTTCCGTCTGTTCGGTCGGTCTGGACATGATTGCCGTTCCCGGCAGCGTTGACGCCGTCACGATCAGCGCGATCATCGCCGATGAAATGGCCATCGGCATGATCAACACCAAAACCACGGCGGTGCGCATCATCCCTGTGCCGGGAAAAGAGAGCGGTGATTTTGTCTCCTTTGGCGGCCTGTTTGGCCAGTCCGCCCTGCTGCCGGTAAGAAATGTCGGCAAATCCTCCCGATTCATGGGGTTTGGCGGCAAGATTCCAGCGCCGATCAACAGTCTGAAAAATTAATGCCAATGCATGATCAACAGACCATACTGATTGTCGAAGACTCACCGGTCAACCGCAAAATTCTCAACGAGCTGCTGAAAAAACAGGGATACAACATCCTCAACGCCGCCTCCGGTGAAGAGGCCATGGATCTTGTCGGCACAGTGCTGCCCGACCTGATCATCCTTGATATTCTTTTGCCGGGCATGGACGG
>JANTGH010000322.1 GCA_024763055.1 Desulfobulbaceae bacterium | reverse complement strand
CTTTTTGTGGTGCTGTTCTTCACCTCCATCGGTATGTTGCTCGACCTGGGCTGGCTGGTCACCCATATTCACCTGGTTATACCGGCGGTGATGCTTTTATTTGTCATCAAAACGACCATTATTTTCGGTATTCTCAAAGTGATCCGGGTGGACATCCAGGTGGCTCTGGGGACGGGCATCAGCCTGGGGCAGGCAGGGGAATTCGCCTTCGTGCTGGCGGCGGCAGGTAAGGACAGCGGTCTGGTGGGCCCCGGCCTGTTTACCGGTGTGGTATCTGTTGCCATGCTGTCCATGTTTCTGGCCCCTTACATGGTCACATATGCAGATCCGCTGGCCAAAAAACTCTGCGTCCGGCTGTTCCGGCAGCCGCCATCCACCGCTTCAGACAGTGCGCCCGATAGCTGCAAGAAGGCACTCATTATCGGGTTTGGACCGGCCGGCAGAAAAGTTGTCGAAAGATTAAAGGCCATGGACCTGGTTCCCGAAATCATCGAATTGAATCCAGCGGCACTTGAATCCGCGGACCAGTTGGGCCTTGTCATGCACCTGGGCGACGCCACGAAATTCGATGTTCTCGACCATGCCGGCATCCGGGAGGCCGCCGTGGTGGTGGTGACCGTACCCGACAGCCGCACCGCCGCCGGCATGATTCGGTCCATCCGAACGATGCTGCCCAAGGTGAAGATCATTGCCCGCGGTCGTTACCAGCGCCATAACCTGCTCCTGGAAGCGGCCGGTGCATCACTGGTTGTGGATGAGGAGCAGATGGTGGGTGCGCATCTTGCCGATACCACGGTGGCGCAGCTGTCCGAAACCGATTTCCATGCCATGGCCTGCCGCATCATTGGGATAAAACCCCACGCCGATCCGACGGACACCCCACATGCAAAAAACGACCTGCCACAGGGAATCGCTGATAGCGCCGGCCACACCAGCATTTGAAGTGGATTGATGGGTGTCGGGTGCTGGGCCACGTCGGGCGTGGAGGTCCCCGGTGAACGCGCTGCGTTCCTCACTATCATCAATTTGACATGGATTATAAAAGCGCCACCAGACAGCAAAACCCCATTTCTTAACCCTACAACGATACTTATATAAATTCGCTGATCTCCCTCAGGCGTTTTCGCCTATGTGACAGATAGGCCCGATGATTCCTGGCCTGTATCCAAGCGATCTGCTCAAGCAATGTCTCAAGGCTGTGTTTTTTCATTGGTAGCAGCAATCTGAGCAAAACTCTAAGCTGCGGCAGCGTAATAGATGGCGCTTTTTTTTCCCATCCTGATTTTCAGGTGCCAGAGAAAAAAATGTGCCAGCATGCACGTTAGCATATGGTGGTGCCATCCCCTGAATTTGCGTACCTCATAGTGGTCCATTCCCAATTCGCCTTTGGTTTCCTCGAAGCACTGTTCAATTGCCCAGCGCATGCCGCTTAACCAAACAAGTGTTTTGAGTCTTGTGCTGCTCGCCGCATTGCTGATGAAATAGCTGTATTCCGGTTCATCTCCAATTGTGCGCCGAATGAGCAGCCATACGGTCTTTTGAGGCAGACCCTCGGCTGCCAAGATTACCTGTCGCCGGGTGAATTCATAAACGATAGGCCCTTTGGCGCCTTCGGATACCTGTCGCCGGTACCAAAAATAATCGTTAATGCTTTTGGCTAATTCGCCGATGGTTATCGGTTTGCTTTCATTGTCGGCCAAAAAAGTTTTGGTTCGGATTTTGCCACCCCACCGATATTGCTTGCGAATGATCATAGGCCTCTTGAGCCAACAATGGATATTTTTTCGAACAGAAACAAGGTATGTCGTTCCGGGTAAATCATCCACCGCTTCAATAAACTCCGGGCTCATGCCGTATACTGAGTCAGCAAGGACATATTTAAAGGGCAGTGTCTTTTCTGAACTGATCTCTTTTAGCATTTCTGTAGCCAGTTGGGGTTTGGTCATAAAGACTGTATCTTCAGGCAAGTTACATTTTTGCCGACGCTCACGGTACTCTTCCGAGAACCACTGCTCAGGTATGAAAAGGCGCTTGTCTACCAGGGCATATCCACGTTCTGATACGTAGGCTGCAAAAACACCAACCTGGCAATTGTCGACCTTTCCCGCAGTGCCACAGTACTGTCGGGCAACACCCACGGAGTCCTTGCCTTTTTTGAGAAAGCCACTTTCATCAAAAATCAAAGCTCCATCTTCACTACCAAGGTCTTCATTAGCATAACTACGATACTTGAAAGTAATCTTATCATCATCCCATGGAGCAACGCTGACAAACCGTTGCATAGCCCTTACGTTTCCACCTTCTATTGCGAGGGCGATGGGTTCGATAGATTTGCGCTCCAGTTGGCTAAATTGCCCAGCCATGTACTTAAAAAAATGTTCCCGAGACTCACTTCGGTGAAAGCAGTCGGCGAACTGCTCGTGAAACCCCCTGAGTTCATTTGAAAAGTTTTTAATATCATCCTTGTTGAGATCAAACTTTGGAACCGGGTAACGGTGTTCATAGCTTCTAATTTTCGGTAGCATGGTTTACCTCCTATTTTAAGGGATTTTATCGTAGTATAGCAAACCAGACTAATTAAGACAAGATTAAATTGGTTTAAGTTTCGTTGTAGGGTTAAGAGAGCTAACCTTTTCGTTGAGTGTCAAAAAGGCATCCAGTTTCGCCTTCCAATCGGCCATATACATCAGCTTACGATTCCTGGCCTGCAGTTTGGCAAAATCCAAAAACTGACTGACAATAAGGTTCAAAGTAGCGAGTTCTTTTTCGTTCAGATAATTTTTAGCCACTATGATTTCTGTTCTTGTGAATTGGCGGCCTCGTCCGCTGTCTTTCCAGTTGGTCAATCACATGTATGGTTTCGTGGTATCGGCACATTCGGCAATCAATTCACAGCAGTTATTCGGGATTTCCTAATAACTGAATTTTCCTGTAATTTATGAGATGATGTGGCCGATTTTTCAGGCAAATTATTCATCCTTCATCCTTCCAAAATCCTTCATCCTTAAGAAATCACGATCGGGCCGTCCTGGATCTTGTCAAAAAGGTCTTCCTCAACACC
>JANTGH010000321.1 GCA_024763055.1 Desulfobulbaceae bacterium | reverse complement strand
GGAACGGTTCGGCACTGGCAGCCCAGTCGGCAGCGCGGAGGAGTGATTCCAGATAGGCCAGCCCCCAGCGACCGTACCTGCGCTGCAAACGGGCAAACCGGCGCGGAATTTCCAAGGCCTGCTCTCTTACAAGGAAATCATGTCCATGGGCTGGGTCGTAAAGTTCTTCCTGCGGAAAATGAGGCCGAGCACGACCGTGATGTGCGGCGACTAAGTGCAAAACCAGATCCTTCATCTCGCAGCTCAGCCCGTTGAACTCATTAAAATGTTGCTGATCAGGATCCATCATATCCAGCAACGAACCCAGCTCATGACGATATACGCTCAATCGGCGTGGACGCCAGCGTGGACTGTCTGCGGGTTTGCCCGGCTTGGCGTACCAATCAAGCGGTTTAGGGTTGCCTATGCTGCGTTGCCAAAGTTCTCGTCTCTTGCCCAGATCGTGAAGTTTGGCGGAAAGGAGAATAGCATGCTTCAATTCATCCGGAAGAGAGAGTCTATCCATGAACTTATGTGCCTGTTCGACCACCTTCTTAGTATGATGTTTCAGAGTTATCGGTGGCTCTAAAGCCCGTGCAGCGCCTTCTGCCTGTCGGGGCCTGACATACCAGTGCCAGAATCGTCTGGTTTCAGACCTTCCTCTCTCATCCTCGTCCTCATCAGATGATTCGAACTCATCTCCGCCGGGATTGATATCGATGGTTCGGACAAGCGACATATCTGCAGGAGGGACTTCATCATCCCAGAGCCGAATACGACGCTGCCGACCCTTTTCATCCAACCACAGGTCAGCAACGTCATCAGCACCCGTCGCCTTACTATCCAGTGTACCAGCGTTCAATCCTCCCACCGAAGGTGGCATTAAAATCGTGCATCCATAGATTTTCGACTTATTATTTTTGTCGACCAGATCCTTCATTAACAACACTTCGACAGAGGCATCCTCGCCAAGAAGCCAAACTGGATTGTATGGATGCCTTTCAGCAATTTTCTGCAGCTTTTTGTGAATTCTATTACTGTCATCCTGGAGCAACTCGTGTGGTTTGAGCGGATAATCGTCGAGCAGGTCTTCGGGCTTGAAGCGATCCAGAAGAACATCTGTAATGATTTTAACGTCTTCTCGCCAAGCCACCATTGTCCGTGGGGGTTCCCATTCCGCAACACCGTGCAGGTATGGGGCAACAGGGGGGCGGCCAGGCATTTTATGTCGGATCGTTGTCATTGACCATGCATCAAAAAGGATGTCCGTTGCCGCAAGAATGTTCGGTTCGGGCGAGAAAGCTTTAATTTTTCGGTCAGAGGCTAACTTTTCAAGGGCAGCAGGACAGGCATTTTCACCGAGATCTTGCAATAGGGCCAGTGTTTCCTTTTTGTACTTTACGAGTTTATCCTGACTGCTGAATTTTTCTGGGTACACGACATGAATCTCAGTGTCGTCCCGATCGCCAAATCGATTCACGCGGCCGAATCTTTGTGCCATGCTGTCAAAGGTGGATAGGTCGCATATCAGATGGTCAGCGGAAATATTGACGCCTACTTCACCAGCGCTGGTACAGACGAGATAGACCGTTCCCGTAGCGGGTTTCACACCTGCATCCCGGTTCGATTCGGGCAAGAAACGCTGAAACACAGGGCTCTTGATTAGGCTGTCACGCTCCAGTCCTCGCAGCGTACCGGTAAGCTGCTCTGTTGATCCCTTGGGTAATTTTTTTGCTACTTTTTCAACGTCATTAACTTTGCAAGAAAAAATAAGAACAGCGCCACCGGAGTTATCAAATCCCTTTGCAAGCTCAATCAGCTTATTGGCGAGCTTGCCCCCTTTTTCTTCCTTGATTGGGTCTATTTGGAGATTTTTGTATGCGTGAATACGTTTAGCTATGACATCGAACTCGTAATCTTCCCTGCTCAAGCGCAATGTTTCGGTAGCTGAATCAGCGGCATCACTCCGAGCCGTGGCCGACAATGCCATGACGCGCAACTTCGGCCACGGCAAATTGCCTGTCAACTCCCCAATGTTCTGTTCTTGTTGTATCGTTTCGATGAGCTTTTGGAATGCTGGTTCCAGGTGCGCCTCATCATGGACGAGCAAAGAATCCTGACCTAAAAAACCCGCGTGAAGTGGTCTGGCCTTGAAACCTATTCTGTAGCCGCCAAACAACAGTCTACTTCCTATCATGTCTACCGTGCCGCAAATGAGCGCTGGACGAGAAGGATCGGAGTACCACTCCTGATTGTCCGCAAACTGTCCGCGCAGCGTACTTATTGCCAATCCCCCGAGACGGTTTCTGAGTTCTTTGAGTTCCTTCCTGCTCATAAGTCTGTTTTTAAGTTGTATAACCTCATCGGTTGTCTGATCAACAACCGTACGACGATTGACCACATATACCAACCTCCGTGGAAAACTCGTTGAATTGTCGTTATTAAGATGATATGCCAGCGCCAATAACCACACAGCGATTACTGAGGTCTTGCCCAGCCCTGTCGGAAGATCACAAACTCGAGGGATCTGTCCTGCACATAGTCTATCGTAGAGTTTTTCCTGCCATGGAAATGGCTCATGATCGGTCATGTCATGAAACAATCTCTTAAAATCATGCATTTTTAACTCCTGAACATGCAACCGCGTATTTTGTGACGTCAAAATATCAGCGCCATAGATACGTAATAAATCCGGTTAGTTGTGAAAACCATTCTTCATATGTCTGCATAATTCAATTCCCCGGACCACCATTAATATTTCGAAAAAAATCATATTATTCCTTCTACCATACCACCCCACCGTATCAAAACCTGATCCGCTTCCATATTTTTTTAAACTTTTTAAAATTCAACTTTATCCGTCAGCATACCTGTCAAGCGCCTGCTTCAGACGCTCTCTTACCTCGTGGCGGAGGGATTCCGGCTCCAGCACCTCCACATCCGGTCCGTAGCGCAGGATATCAAGTACCAGTTCTCTTGAGTCGAAAAACGGGAGGGTCAGTTCGTAGGAACCGTCATCAAGCATAACTCCATGCTGGTCGGGATGCCATTTCTCATCCGCTATCCAGCGTGCCCGCTCAGGGCTAAATCGTAAAACAGCCTT
>JANTGH010000320.1 GCA_024763055.1 Desulfobulbaceae bacterium | reverse complement strand
ATGGATTCTTCTATCCGGGCAAAGAGTGCAGGATGTGCCGGTGGTATGTCCTCGGCTGTTTTTTTCAGAATATGGCGGGCGGTTGCAGTGTCCATGGTATCCCGGTTTTTATCTGCTTCGGGTCGTTCTTCAGATGTTGGCATTGTTTTTCTCCACAGGACAAAATAGGGACGCTTAGAGGTCGTCGCTGTGTATTCCCATTTGTGCAAGGGCCTTTTTCAGGGAGGCCTTGGCATAAAAAACTCTGGTTTTTACCGTGCTTTCCGGTATGTCCAGGATATGCGCTATCTCGTGGTAGGCAAGATCCTGGTAAAATGCCAGGTCAAGTATTTCCCTGTGTTTGGGTCCAAGTAAGTTCAGTGCCCGGCTGAAAACCTCTTTTCTGTCTCCCGCCTCAAAATTGATCCCGGCAGCCTCAATTTCCGGATGATCGGCAATATTTTCATGGTACTTTTTTTTACCGATCTCTTTTAATGCCAGGTTACGGGCGATGCCGATCATCCAGGTCAGGACCTTTGACCGGCCCTGGAATTTAGCGCTGTTTTTCCACACCTGAGTGTACGTTTCCACCAGTATATCCTCGATACAGTTTTGGTCCTGCATCAGACGGTGTAGATATACTTTAATCCGATGACTGGTCTCTTCATACAGGATTGCAAAGGCATCCCGGTCGCCCTCGGCGGTTTGCTCAAGAAGCGACAAGAAGGGATCAAAAGTTGCCGGTCTGTTCATGGGTGCCGTGGATGAAAAGAAAGGTTCATTTTTTTTGTAAAAAATGACAGAAGGAATACAGAATTCATTAACATGATGAATTTACGTATAAACTGTATTGGTTAAGCAGATTTTCAGATTGCATTCATAACGCATCATGCGATTGATCGTGACGCAGCATGTATTGACCGATCTTCGAAAAAACAGTCCGTGGAGAAAAGGGATCTATTTAGCTGCAATCATAGATCTTCTTGCATAGAATAGCATATGCACAGAGTAAAGTCATGGAACTGAGGGTAAAAAACATTTTTTTAATCTATTTGGCGGAGAAGCATAAGCATCTAGAGGATGATGCATTGAGGCGAGGTGAGGTATGGGCATGAGCAGGGCGATTGTATCTTCAGGTACACCTTAAACCTGGAGAGTCGACAAGAAACAGGTGAGCGTTCCGGCCGACCTTGACGGCAGCAGGGCTGTTTTTCAGTGAAGCATTGCCACCTCACCAGATAAAGTTCAACGAAATTTTTTGTTGATATTTTTCAGGGTCGCATTACCGGGACACAATCCCCGTGCCGTCATGGCGTTGAGAGGTGTTTCGGCGGTCTGCAGGATCTCGTGGGTATCCATACTGTCCGGATTGAGATAGAGGATGCCTGTGAGAATATGTTTTTCTCTTCTTGCCTTTTCCAGCTCGGCAATGGCGGCGGCCTTGTCGGTGATGTCGGTCTGGTCTTTGCGTTTGTGCAGGTTCAGAGTGCTGCCGTCGTGCATGGTAATGGGCAGTGAGGTGCCTTCCCTGTAATCGGCGGTGATTTCCTGCTGAAAGGGAATGAAATCAAAGGATTGGGTCACTTCCATGTGTTCGCGCACCCAGGAATAGCTTTTTGTCGACGTGGGGGAATTATTAAAACTGACGCAGGGCGATATAATATCTAAAAATGCAAGCCCCTTGTGGGCGATGGCTGTTTTAAGCATTTCTACCAGTTGCCTCTTGTCCCCGGAAAAGCCACGGGCGACAAAACCGGCTCCCGACTGGATGGCGAGTTCGCACAGGTCGATTGATTCCAGCGCCACCGGATCGCCTTTTTTTGTTTTCGAGCCCTTGTCTGCCGTTGCTGAATCCTGTCCTTTGGTCAGGCCATAGCAGCCGTTGTTCATGACGATATAGACCATGTTCAGGTTACGCCGGACGACGTGTATAAACTGGCCGATACCGATGGAGGCGGTGTCGCCGTCGCCGGAAACGCCGATATAGACAAGGTCCCTGTTTGCCATGTTGGCCCCGGTCGCCACCGAGGGCATGCGTCCATGCACGGCATTAAACCCATGGGATTTCACTAAAAAATAGGCCGGGGTTTTGGACGAGCAGCCGATACCCGAGAGCTTTACTACCTGGTGCGGTTCAAGACTCATTTCAAAGCAGGCGGTGATAATAGCATTACTGATCGAGTCATGGCCGCAGCCGGCGCAGAGGGTGGAGATCCCGCCTTCATAGTGTTTTTTAGTGTAGCCCAGTTTATTTTTCCCGGCATCCGGGTGGCGGATGGTGGGCCTGGTGTAACTCATTGTTTTTCTCCCTTGTTGTTAGGTCCTCTGGTAAGCAGGGTTGTGTGAATCTGGTTGGTTATGATGGTTGCGGTGATCGGCAGACCGTTGAAATGGGTGACTGTGTCGAGTTTTTCGGGTGCGACCTGACATTCACCGGCCAGGAGAGTCTTCAACTGGGAATCCCGGTTCTGTTCAATGACAAAGACAATTTCATGCTGATCAATGAAGTCGAATACTTTTTTTTGAAACGGATAGGCCCGGATGCGCATGGAGTTGATCGGGATGGACTGTTCCGCCAGCAGCTCAAGCGCCTCTTTCGCTGCCTGACTGGTTGTGCCGAAATAGATGGCGCCGATGGAAGCCTTTGTATCTATAATGGAAACAACGGGGGCGGGCACCAGGCAGCGGGCGGTTTCCCATTTTACCAGTAGTCGCTTCATGCCCCGTTCATAGGCCTGACTTTCTTCCGTGTAGGCGGCGTATTCATTATGGGAGGTTCCCCGGGTGACATAGGCGCCTTTTTCCGGATGAGTCCCCGGATAGGTGCGATAACAGATGCCGTCACCATCAATATCTCGATAACGGCCCCAGGGTTTTTCGGCATTGTCCAGGTCTTCGGCACTCATTACCTTGCCTCGGTCATAGCTGCGGTCATCATCCCAGGTAAGTGGTCTGCTGAGATGACTGTTCATGCCGAGGTCAAGATCACTCATCACAATAACCGGTGTCTGCAATCGTTCGGCAAGATCAAAGGCATCGGCCGTCATTTCAAAGCATTCATAAGGGTCACTTGGAAACAGCAACACGTTGCGTGTATCGCCATGCGAGGC
>JANTGH010000319.1 GCA_024763055.1 Desulfobulbaceae bacterium | reverse complement strand
TAGTGGGTTGCCGTAACACCCATAGCAAAAAAAATTTAATGAATGCTGGATGTAAAATGCGCTAAAAGGATTTACACATGTCAAGTTTAAATCTAGAATTGGAAGTTTCCGACATCATATTAAGCATGCATTCTGTAATTAGAGCCTACTCAGAAACAATAACTCATTGAAAACATTGACTAAAACATGAATATTTGCTATATAAGTGCAAGGGAAACAACCCAATTCAGTCAAAAGGCTTGCACTTATGATTCGCTATGACAAACGGAGCCAGCCGTGCCTGCCCGGCTTCGAACAGTTCTTCGGTGTTCCCCTGGATGAGGAGAACCGTTGGATCAAACTCAGCGAGATTATCCCCTGGGATGAGTTCGCTGACGCTTACTATCAGAATATGAGTTCCGGCATGGGACGTCCGGCCAAGGATGCCCGACTGGTTATCGGGGCCGTCATTATCAAACACAAGCTCTGTCTTAGTGATGAGGAAACCATCGAACAGATCCGTGAGAATCCGTATCTGCAGTATTTTGTTGGTTTGCCATCCTTCCAAACCGAGCCGCCATTTGCGCCTTCACTCTTTGTCGATATCCGACGCCGGATGGGTGACCAGGTTTTTGACCAGTTCAATCAGGCTATTGTCAACAAACTGGAAAACCGGAAGACCAAAGGAAGTGACAATGCAGATCCTCCTGAAAGCCCTGTTTGTCGGAAGGATAGCGAACCTGCCAATGAGCAGCCCTGTACCGATGAAGCGCATTGCGGCAAACTGATTGTCGATGCCACCGTCGCTGAACAGGCCATCCGTTTCCCAACTGATCTTGGACTGCTTGATGAAGCCCGCCAGATCAGTGAAGAACTTATCGATGTCTTGTACCCGCTCAGCGGCCTGCAAAAGAAACCCAGAACCTATCGGCGTAAAGCCCGTAAAGCATTCCTGGCCCTGGCAAAACAGCGTAAAGCCTCTATCAACAAACGACGTCGGGCAATCCGGCAACAACTGCAGTATCTGAACCGCAACCTGGGGCACATTGACATGCTTCTTGATCTCGTCCCTGATGAAAGTACTGCCTTGACGTTTCATCAAAGACGGCAATACTGGATTATCCAACATGTTTACCGGCAACAGGAAGAGATGTACCGAACCCGCTCACAACGCTGTGATCATCGCATTGTCAGCATCAGTCAGCCCCATGTTCGACCTATCATCCGGGGTAAAGCCGGTAAAACAGTGGAGTTTGGTGCCAAGATAAGCGTCAGCCTGACAGCTGAACGATTGGCTCATGTGGATCACCTGAGCTGGGAGTCCTTTCATGAAGGCCATGACCTGCCGAGCCAGGTCGAAGCTTACAAAGACCGTCATGGTTATTATCCTGAAGTGGTCATTGCCGATACGCTCTATGGCTCCCGGGCAAACCGCCGATACCTGGCTGATCGAGGCATTAGGTTTGCCGGTAAATCTCTTGGTCGTCCGAAAAAGGAAACAATCGACAACCGTCACCTCCTACGGGCAGAGGCTCGACGCAGACGGGCGGAATACCGGGAACGGATACCCATTGAAGGGAAATTCGGTCAAGGCAAGAACGGCTACCGTCTGAACTATATCCGTGCCCGGACCAAAGCTACGTCCGAAGCCTGGATTCGCAGCGTCTTCCTGGTAATGAACCTGCTGGTGCTGGCCGGCACTTTTTTTGCGCCGGTAAAAACAGCCCTTTCATACTCATATTCTGTTGTCAAAGATCGTTTTCTCTCTATTAATCGTCTGGTATGGGCATATGCCTCGCCAGGTATTGGCTTTTGGCAATCTGCCACGAATTTAAAAGTCGCGAGTTTTTGAGGAAACTCTAAATATTTAAGGCCTGATTTCCTAGCAGTAAATCTGCCGAAAGTCAAGCCTTAAGCGCTTTCACCCGGGATTATTGCCAAAATACCATCACATACTTCCAGCAATCCGGGCAAAATCTTCCGGATTCAGGGAAGCTCCACCAACCAATACCCCATCAATATCCGGCGCCGCCAGCAACTCAGCAGCATTTGCCGGCTTCACGCTGCCCCCGTAAAGAACAGGCAGATCACCACCACCGCCCATGGACTCCAGGCACTGGCGAATACACTGATGCATTGTCCGGGCGTCTGCTGCCGTTGCCGTTTTTCCGGTTCCAATAGCCCAGACAGGCTCATAGGCAACCATCATTTTTTCATCAAGATCAACACCATGAAGACCCTGCTGCAATTGCTTTTCAACAACTGATTCGGCAACATCAGCCTCACGCTGTTCCAGGGTTTCACCCACACAGAGGATAGGAATAAGGCCTGCAGCCACCGCCGCCTTCAGTTTCTGATTGAGAAAATCATCTGTTTCACCAAAAATGGCCCGCCGCTCGGAATGACCAACCAGAACATGGCTGACGCCACAATCAGCAAGCATGGCAAGGGAGGTTTCCCCGGTAAAGGCACCCTCCCCGGTAGGATGGCAGTTCTGGGCCGCCAGAGATATGCCTGCCTCCCGGCAACGACCGGCCATGGATACCAGCAAGGTAAAATTAGGCGCCAGGACCAGTGAACATTTTTCCATCATTTCCCGATTGCACAAGGGGATAAATACATCCAGAAATGCCAACCCTTCCTTCAGAGTTTTGTACATTTTCCAGTTGCCGGCAATAATTTTACGCTTCATCCTCACTCCTTTAGCCTAAACACAAGATTCCCGCTCCAATGCCGCGATCGCCGGCAGTGTTTCTCCTTCCAGCAACTTCAGGAAAGCTCCACCTCCGGTAGAAATATAGGATATACGATCCATTTCTCCGGCCTTATGAACCGCCACATCGGTATCACCACCACCGACTATAGTCAGGGCATACGTATTTGCCACATTATGTACCATGGCCAGAGTTCCCCGGCTGAAAGCATCGATCTCAAAAGCCCCCATGGGACCATTCCAGATAATGGTTTTGGCATCCTGAAGAACTTCATTAAACAGGGTGGTAGTTGCCGGACCGATATCAAGCCCCATCCAGCCTTTGGGTATTTCCTGTACCGGCATGACTTTGGTATCCGCATCGGCACTCATGCGATTCCCGGCTACGCAATCAACCGGCAGATAAA
>JANTGH010000318.1 GCA_024763055.1 Desulfobulbaceae bacterium | reverse complement strand
TGCCCTTTGAATCGCCTGAGCTGATAACTTTTCCACTTGAACTGGAGAGAGAACCGGAGAGCAAGGCAGCGTTTCTCCTCTCCATGCTCATTGAAGGGATCGGTGGGGACGGCATAAAATTAACCGCCAAAGGAAACCTGGGACAGAAATTTTCTCAGGCGGCAAGCAGGGAGTACTATGCCCGGTACCCGGATTTTTTTATGGGAAATCTTACCGTGAGATCAGAACTCAACTTTGAACCCCTGCACACCATTCGGCTTACTGCCCAATTAGCAGGGCTGGTACGCAAGTATAAAGGCAGGCTGCTGTTGACGAAAAAATGTAAAAAGTCGCTGGATCGTAACGGCTTGCGGGAGCTTTACCCTCTTGTACTCCATGCCTATATCCGGAAATTCAACTGGGCATACCGGGACGGATTTCAGGAGATTCTCTTTATTCAGCGATCTTTTCTCTTCACCCTCTACCTGCTCCATAAATATGGCAGCAGCTGGAGACCGGCCACTTTTTACAGTGACAACTTTCTTCGGGCATTTCCCATGATACTTCAGGAGATCGAGCGAAAACCGTTTGAAGAGCCGGAAGATACGTACCAGCGTTGTTATATCCTGCGGGCACTGCAGAGATTTGCCGCTTTCTTCGGCCTGGCGGAGCTTGAGCAGACCTCGGAAGGACCAATCAATCGAGAATATCGGGTTCGTGTAACTTCTCTCTTTGAAGAAACAGTTCACTTCGCTGCAGCGTGATGTCTGAAAGGGAAAAACGAAATAGTTGCGATGGCCTTGACGATGAGATCATCCGTGATGAAATAAACGGAATTTTCAGGGATCATCCCCATGATTACATCGCAAAGCTTGAAGAAATCGGCTTCGTCTATCACGATGACGAGGTCGATTACGAGGAACAGGAGGAGGCAGAGGCAAAACCACTCAACGCCAATCAGGAGTATTTAGTCAGTTTTTTTGACGGTGATATCCCCTGGTCTGAGAAAACCGTTGAGATATTTCTCGAAGAACGAAGAAGCCGTAAACCAAACCTTCCTTTGATAAGAAGATATTTTAAGCAGGCGAACAAACATCTCCTTTCTCTGCTGTTGCACGGGCTCCACCGCTATCCCGTATCCAATGAACTCCTTTCTGACTTGGCCTATTTTCACGAGACCCAAAATATTCTCAGCATTCTGATTGACCACTACACAACAGCCTGTGAAAAGCAACACAACCTGGAAGCATTTTCAGAACTGGCCCTGGATTTCTATTATGCAACCCTTCCGGATGGATACGATGCGCTGCATGCATTAAAAGAAAAGTATCCTCCTGGGATGGATAAACGCGGCGTTCTTGATTTTTTAAGCGAGATGGAGAACAATCCGGATGGTGACACCGATAATGATGTCCGTTTTTAGCCACGATGTCTCAATCTCCACAGCCCCACCACAATTGAATATTACAACAACAAACAGGTGAACAATTTGTAATGATATTTTGATGATATCGCCTGATGGCAAGATCCGATCATCTTTTGTTTCGCGCCATATCCGCCCGTGGAAACTGTTGCCAGGCCAATGTCTTGAAATCCTGTTTCCGCAGAAGAGGATACGCCTTTTCAAAAAGCGATGCACATGCTTCCCTGTTCTGTTTTGCCTCTTCAGGGGAAAGGGAACGGGTCTCTTCCAGGAAGTCCTGGAAGCTGTGAATACCGTTGAGCATGCCAAACAGCCTGTTTGAGTCCAACCAGAGCATATTTTTAGTAAGCCTGACTATGAGCCGGTCCATATTTTTTTTCTCAAAGGGAAACGAAGTACGGGGTTTTTTCTTAGCGGGCAACGCTTCCGCCAGGTATTCAAAAACAAGCCTGCCGTGATATCCGGCAGCGCACCAGTCCAGGTCGGTATTGACACCAAGCCAGCCCATGAACTGGGCGGTCATCTCATCGTAACGCTCAACGGCCTGTTTGCGGGTACGGCAGTCATCGAGGTTCCAATACTCCCGGCTGCCAAGAATTGTTTCCATCCGCTTCTTTAAAAATTCCGGGTCCAGCCAGACCGGATTGATAAAATCCTCTACGATGTTCAGGTCTGCTATCAGTTTTTCAGGATCAAATTTGGCAAGGCCCTGATCCAGGTACGGGGCCATACGGATAAAGATAAGCGGGGTAATGATCTCAGCGCCTCCTATAATTTCGGGCGAGGTGCAGACCGTTGTGCAGATCTCCTGAAGGAAACCATCCAGGATATCCAGGCAGTTCCAACTCATCAAAAAATGGATCAGTTCAAACAAGCGATCTGCATCCTTGTCCGGACATTGACGGTAATTATCAAGATATTGCGCCACTTCTTCCTTTTGACCATTGATAATGGCCCAGGAGATAATGTCGTTGTCAAAATAGGGAAACGATCGCTTGCATTCCTCGGGAAATTCAGAGCGCAACATGGTCAACACTTCAATATAGGATTGGTGCCGACCCTCTCTGACATACATCCCACCAAGCTCAAGCAATGGTTCTCCGCCAAGATCCAACTCCCCAACCAGTCCAGGGTGCGCGGCCATAAAATGTTCAATATGGTCACGCAGCGCATCCGGCTCCCGCAGGGTGACATATTTTTCACCCCATTGTTCGACAATGGCCTCTTCCGCCGCAGTGAGCTCACGTTCATGTTGCTTGACGTTGTCAGGTTTCGAGGATTCATCAGCAGGAATTGGAGGGTAATCCTGTGGAAAATCGTACTCCTCTTCCAGGGATTCTTCACTTTCCTCTTCCGGCTCTTCTTCCCAGTCTTCATCACCGGCAAAGGGGGCAATACGTCCAAGCTTCACATCCCGTTCGTATTGTTCTTCTTCCTGTGCCAATCGCCTTTTCTCTTCGTCTTTACGCAGACAACATTTCTTGTATTTCTTACCGCTGCCGCAATGGCATGGCTCATTTCTGCCCAATTTTTCCATCTGGTTTATCCTGTCTGGTTATTCGTTGTCCTCACCTCCCGGTCCCGGCATAGGAAAGGAAGAAGGGTATTTTTTGTTTAACCTAAATCCTGCAGTTATTCGTGCACCGAGAACGTTGAGACGGGTGCAGATACAAGGAGGCAAACGAATTTCGGCACAGGTGTACTGTTGGTACATCGAGCACGAAATTCGTGA
>JANTGH010000317.1 GCA_024763055.1 Desulfobulbaceae bacterium | reverse complement strand
CCATGCAGGTGATGGGCGGCATCGGCTACACCGACGTCTACCCGGTGGAACGCCTGTTGCGCGACATCCGCCTGATGATGATCTGGACCGGAACCAATGAAATCATGAACCTGCTGATCCAGCATGAATACTACCGTGAACTTGGCGCCCGGCAGCAACAGACCCGGAACCTGGAACAAGATGCCGTCGGCCTTGACGAAGAGGAAAAGGTGTATGAATAACCGACAAAAAAGAAGATTTTATCTTGCATCACCGATAATCACCGTGGTATAGGACCTCTGCTATTGGGGCGGTTAACTCAGTGGGAGAGTGCCACCTTCACACGGTGGAAGTCACTGGTTCAAATCCAGTACCGCCTACCACCAACAAAACCGCATACCTGGGCGTCAAAACCCAAGTATGCGGTTTTCGATTATGGGGAGCTGGATCAGCCGTTTTTAGCAATCAGGACAGAATATCATCGCCTGATACATGGCTAAATAAAAGGCAAGGATGAATTTCGAAAATCTTTCAAGAGAACATTATAATTACGGTCTCTCCCATATCCTGGGACGGAAGGATCAACAAGATTATCCCAAACCTTCTGGTTAGCACGACGATTTCTACGCCCGTTTGAAGTCTTCCTCAAAGAAGTCAGAAGCTGATGTCTATTCATTGTCGGTCTCCTTTCTGTCTTTCTCCTGCATGACAGATTCTACCACCCATTTTTTTCAGTCATTGCGTTTTTATCATCCATAACAATCTATGTTTTTGCAGCTTTGATGCCATGCTTGCCAATGAATTAATTTTTTATGATTTCAATGTCACCACAACTGTTACATACTGAATTAATTGACTTTTTCTTATTATATAGTCTCAAATAAGAAAATTAATCCGCACTGATCTCCTGATGAACTGTAAACCTTGTTGACAATCAACAACTTCAGATATAAAGTTAATTGATAGGTATTGTTGAATCGGAAAATTTCATCAAAAGCCATCCAACAGGCATCTGAAAGGAAGGATAAGTGGCGGGATTCACCAATCACATTTCCCTGCATAAGGAAGACCTCAATCTGATTTACGAGGTTGCGACTTCCATTCATGCCATTCATGACCTGAACGAAATGCTGCACGATGTATTGCTGAAAATAAAAGATGTTTTTCATATTGATGGCGCCTCGATTGCACTCCATGACCGCCAGCGAAAGGAATTTTATTTCATCCGAACCGTGGAGAAACAAGAAGACATCACCCAGAAACACATTGACCAGAAGCACTTCCCTGACAACTACGGAATAGCAGGATGGGTGCTAAAGACAAAGAAGTCAATCCTCATTGAAGATGTTTCCCGGGATAACCGGTTCACCAACAAACTCGACATGCAACAAGAGATGACTATCCACTCAATGATTTGCGTTCCTCTGGAAACGCGAAAAGGGCTGCTTGGCCTTCTCTACGCCTTAAATAAACAGGATGGCACCTTTTGTGAAAAAGACCTGAGATTACTGGAGATCCTCTCAAGCACCATTGCCGTCGCCATCGAAAACGCCCGGCTCTATGGCGACTTGCAACGTCATGTCAAAAGTCTGGAAAAAGAAAATATTCGCCTGAAGACAGAACTGCGGAATCGTTATAATAAACAGGGCATCATTGGTAGCAGCACCGCTTTGCAGCGAGTTTTCGCTCTGCTGGACAAAGTTGTCGCCACCACTACCACCGTTCTCATTCAGGGAGAGACGGGCACCGGAAAAGAACTGATTGCCAAGGCAATTCACTATAATGGACCATTAAGAAATAAGCCGTTTATGGCCGAAAACTGCGCCGCCCTTTCCGAAAATCTCCTTGAAAGCGAACTCTTTGGCCATGTCAAAGGCGCCTTTACCGGGGCTGTCAACGAAAAAAAAGGGTTGTTTGAAATGGCCAGAGGCGGTACCATATTTCTCGATGAAATTGCCGATATGCCGACGGCAATGCAAACCAAGCTGCTCAGGGTGCTTCAGGAAGGCCAGGTAAGGCCGGTGGGTGGAAGCGCTTCTCGCCGGGTTGATTTCCGGCTGATTACCGCTGCCAATCGAGACTTGTATGAAGAGGTAAAAAAAGGAGGGTTCCGGGAAGATTTATTTTACCGCATCCAGGTATTTCCCATCGTCCTTCCCCCTTTAAGAGAAAGAAAAGAGGATATCGCGCTCCTGACAGCACATTTTCTGAAAAAGTATGCCACCAAGTTCAAACGGCCGGTGGTACGTTTGACTCCGGGAGCTATGGACCGGCTGATGCAACATGACTGGCCGGGTAATATCCGCGAACTCGAGCATGAAATTGAAAGGGCTCTTACCCTGGCTGGCAAGGATGAAGACATAACGGCATCATATCTTTCGGAACGGGTCAGGGGAGTATCCTCTCAGACTGATCCACAACTCGAGGTGTCAACCAGCCTGTCGGCTGCCGTTTCCCGCCTGGAACGACGAATGGTGGTTGATGCCCTCAACCAGACCGGCGGCAACCGTTCCCAGGCAGCCCGCCTGCTTGGCCTGACCCGCCAGGGCCTGCTCAATAAGATTGCCCGCTATAATATCGAGCTGTAATATCCATAAGGCAAAAAGGTCATTTTTCGAAACAGCCTACAAATCACGTTGACAGGTTTTTAACTAACTATGACCATTCATGACACGCTACTGAAAAAAGCCTCACAATGGGCGTCTGAGTGCTTTCAGAACACTCATTGTGCTACCTGTATTTTCCACGACTACAGCCATACTAAAGAAATGGTTGCCGCAGGAAAAGAGATTGCCGAAGGAATGCAGGTTTCAGCAGATGAGCTTGAAACGGTACTCCTTGCCTGCTGGTTTCATGACCTTGGCCTGCTTCACACGCGTGATAATCACGAAGCAATAAGTGCACAAATAGCAGAAGATTTTCTCACTAAACATGGGGTCAGCAGAGAGAAAATTAAGCAGGTCAAGCTTTGTATTCTGGCAACCAAAATCCCCCAAAGGCCAAACACGATACTGGAAAATATAGTCTGTGATGCAGACATCTCCCATCTCGGGAAGGACAATTACTTCGAGAAAAACACATTACTTCGGCAGGAACTCAGACTAAACAGGGGGGAGTCATACAGCGACGTTGAGTGGTGGGAACTCAATAAAGTTTTCTTGCAGGAACACCAATATTTCACCCCTTATGCACA
>JANTGH010000316.1 GCA_024763055.1 Desulfobulbaceae bacterium | reverse complement strand
CGGCATAACCACCACCCACCAGGCGCCAGTAAATATTATTTCCCTCAATTTTGTAAAATTCTAATTGCAGTGTATATTTTACCCCGGCAAATTCAGCGCACTGAACCGTAATGGCGAAGGTATGCTCATCAACCAGGGCGCAGCTGTTGCGTGCGGTTGCCGCTTCTATTTTGTCGAGTTTGAAAAAAATGCCGGCAGAATCTTGTGGATTCTGCCAGCGGCCGAAAATAATGTGGTAGAGGTTACCGGCATAGGAAACGGTCGGCAAATCCATCGCCAGGGAATTGTTGACCGTGCCGCATTCAGCCTGTACCTGTGAGGCTAAAAAAATTAAAGCCAGGACAATGATAATTTTCTTCACTAGCATCCAACCCTGCATCTATTTTGATGGACGAAAGATTCTTTATATAGAAATCTTAATGATCTAATTGACAAAAGGTTTTGGCTTGCCATCATCTTGTTCAATGACAATAACAATCGGGCCAAAAGGAGTTTTGATCGTTATAGTTGTTTTTTTAGTTTGACCCAAAAGGTCATCATTACCATGATCAAATTTCGGTACTTGAACTATATTATTTATATTAAATTGAATTGGTAGCAGCGAAACGTTGTCAGCCAGCTTTAAATCAATAGTCCAGAAAGTCGCATTTTCAGCTTGTGCATACATAAAGAGAGGAATATGAAGTGTTCCATCAGTTGACAGGGTGGCTGCAATCTCGGAAGCTTGTTGATATTGACAAGGTCCCAACTCGATTAACTCAAGAAAGAAATTTTCCCCTTCCTGTTTTAGCTGCAGCTTGGCGCTGTACAATAAATCAGTTCCTTCTACTGCCAGCTCGGGAAGACTCAGGATAAAGGCGTTGTCAACAATTGTGAGAGTGGCACTGTCGATGGTATTAGCCTCGTCGTCGGCCAATGCCATGCTGCTGAGAAAAAAAGTCCCCGCAAGAAAAACAATCATACTTGCCAACAGCATACTTTTTAGCGTAAATCGCGTACGTTTCATCATCTTCCCCCTTTTAACAGTGTTTCAAGAAAGTGCCTGAAGCAGGCGTAAAACCAAGGACTATTTATTAGGACAATAATGTTTCGCATAGTCCGGATCAGTACATTTCCAATAATCTATTTTCTGACCCCAAATTCCCCCTCCCCACATACCCAGGTTGTCATCCACAAATTTCTTGAAGTTTGCGATCTGAAACCGGATGGGCAATAGCGAGGCGGATTCAATCAATTGCAGGTCAATTGTCCAAAAACTGGCTCCCTGAATATCCAGATAGGGAATGTGGAGTTTTCCCGCTGTTGACAAGGTGGCCGTTAAATCAGAAGTTTCTTGACAATTCAAAAGTTTGAAACTGGTTAGCTCGAGAAAAAGTTCATTTTCCCCCTGTTTTATCTGGAGACAGGCGCTGTACAACTGCTCAGTTCCTTCAACCGCCAGCTTGGGGATATAAAGGGTATCGGTGACAAATAAAGCACCGTCGAGGCAATTTTCAGCATCGTCCGCATAGCTTATGCCTGGGTTGAAAAGGGTTCCCGCAAGGAAAATAAACATGCTCAAAATCAATATTTCGAGGCAATAATTTCTTCTCAAACCTGTGATGGTGCGCCGCGTTTTTTCCATTATACCCTCCATCTGTTGGGATTATACATAAAGTATAACGATTTTTTAAAAAATACATTATAGTATTCTAATATAGTAATGTCAATGTATTTTCCACGATATTTTCCCACCATCTGAGCTTTCCGAAATGCAATCTCTTTTCAGTACCGGTGAAGTTCTAAAGTCGGGTAATGTATTGGACAATGGCGATGGAGGCGATAACCGCAGTCTCAAGGCGTAAAATGGTGGATCCGAGGTTTATGGGCTGACAGCCCTGTCCGTTTAAAAATTCGATTTCTTCCGGGGAAAACCCGCCTTCCGGACCAATGACCATGATAATTTCCCGGGCATTGGCCAGGTCTACTGCCTGGGTTGAAATTCCTGCCGCAGCCTGGCCATGGAAGAGCAGCTTCGCCACATCTTTTTCGGTTGGCAGTTGCCAGGATGTCAGGGGAACAGGATAGGTGATGTCCGGCAGGTAAGCATTTCCGGACTGTTTAATTGCTTCAAGGGCGGTTTTCTGCCATTGGGAAAGTTTACGTTCTTTATCCTTGGTTGCCGGCAGTTGTTTGATCGAGTAGCGGCTTTCAAGGGGAATGATTTTTTTGATACCCAATTCCACCGCCTTCTGGATGATAAAAACAAATTTTTTCCCCTTGGGAAGAGCCAGGGCCAGGGTGATGGAGGGGGAGTTTGGTGGATAGTGGCGGTGGGTTTCTATTTCAGTTTTAAATGAAGGCTCCGCCTTGTCAATGGAAACTACCCTGCCGGTATAAATGCCGCCTTTTCCGTCGAGAAAACGGATCTGATCGCCGGTTTTTTTGCGCAGGACGGTAATGAAATGACGATATTCATCCTGGTTAAAACTGGCGGTTGATCCTGATATATCTCCACTGAAGCTGAAATTGGCCATGGGAAGGAATTTAAACTTATGTTGAGATTTAGGTGGAACTCTCGCCCAGGGAGGCAAAGAGATCGTAATCATGCACCTGGTTAATTTTCCCGATAGCTATTTCACCTGCCGGGTCAAAGCCTTCGGTAATGTAGGTAATCCCATCGATGTCGGGAGCCTGGAAGTTTGTTCTCGCCTGGAGGAGCAATTCAGACTCAATACTCTCTCCTTCCATTAACAGAGGAATCTTTTTACCGACATATGCCTGCAGGTGCCGGCTGGTAACCTGCCGCTGGCAATCCATAATCGCCCGGCATCGTTGCTCTTTAACCGACTCTTCAACCTGGGCTTCCATCATGGCGGCCTTGGTGCCGGTTTCCGGCCAGTAGGGAAAGCAGCCCAGGTAGGTGAAATGTCCTTCGCCGATAAAATCCAACAGGAGTTGAAAATCACGGTCAGTTTCTCCGGGAAAGCCGACAATCACCGTGCTTCTCAGGTGAATATTTCGTTTCAGTGAACCCAATTTATCAATTGTTTTTCTGATGAACGATGATTGGCTGTGGCGGTTCATGCGTTTCAATACAGGATCGCTGATATGTTGAATGGGCAGGTCAAGATAGGGGCAGATTTTTGTTTGCTCTCCCAGCAGGTTTATGAGTTCATCGCTGACTTTTCCC
>JANTGH010000315.1 GCA_024763055.1 Desulfobulbaceae bacterium | reverse complement strand
ATTTCATCTTCAATGGTCCTGATGTTGGTTCGGAAGGTATATGGCTTCGGTCTGTTGATCTATTTAATCGTTTCCAGATGGAGTATAATCTCAATTGATACGTTTTGAACAGCAATACTGGTCTGCTGATATTTTTTCATTTTTTCAAAAGGTGATGGGTTTTGCTGTTGTTACCAGTTACGCCCGGACTCGTCGCAGAGTAGGGCAGAGATACCTTTGGGGTGGTTTCTGAAAAAGGAGACGGTTTTTTTCAGCCCCTCCTCAAAGGAAACCTGCGGGCGCCAGGAGGAGAGTTCCATAAAACGGCTGGGATCAGCATAGAGGCGATTAACATCCCCGGGGCGATTTTCCGTACAATCAACCCGAGCCTCTTTGTTCCCCACCAGGACAATAAGTTTTTCGGCAATGTCTTTTATTGATATCTCAAAATTACTGCCGATATTGAAGGTCTTTCCTGCCATTGCATCATTCTCTGCTGCTGCGATAAGACCGGCAGCAGTATCCTCGACATACGTAAAATCCCTGGTTTGCTTCCCGTCACCAAAAACCAGGATATCCTTTCCATTTAAGGCACGGACAATGGATTTTGGAATCATCTCACCAGCATCCCCTTCGTGGTGGGAACGTGGACCATAGGTGTTAAATGGTCGGATGATAATTGTCTGCAGACCATAGGTGCTGTGATACGCTCTGGCATAGGCCTCGCCGGCAAGTTTACTTGCGCCATAGACAGTACACGGCTCAGTGGGATGGTTTTCTGTCATGGGAACAAATTGTGCAGAACCATAGACCTCGGAAGAGGAGCAGTGGATAAATTTTTTCACTCCGTGCCGATGAGCAGCATCAAGTAAGAGGAGTGTTCCCTCACCATTGACCCTCCGGTTTTCAAATGGGTGTTGTATGGAATGTCGCACTCCCAGGCAGGCAAGGTGAAAGACCATATCAATCCCCTGCATAACCCGATTGATATCAAGTGGGTCGGTAACAGTGGCCTGCTTGAATTGAAAGTACGGCGAGGAAAAATGCTGCTGTACATTGTCAGTTTTGCCATTGACCAGGTTGTCGATTACTCGAACATGACAACCTGCATCCATGAGCCTGTCGACCAGGTGGGAACCAATAAAACCGGCACCTCCGGTGACCAGGCATTTCCTGCCTTCCAGATTATGCATAAATTTTCAATGCCTCAATCACTTTGGTAGAAACATAGGATACTTGTTCTCCGGTTAATTCCGGGAACATCGGGAGCGATAAAAGCATTTCTGCACATCGCTCTGCCACCGGAAAATCACCGGGGACGTAGGGTAAATGGGAATACGCTTCCTGGAGATGGAGCGGGATCGGGTAGTGGAGTCCCGTGGAAATTCCCTGTTCTTCAAGATATGCGATCACTTTTTCTCTGTTTTGGACAAGTATTACGAACAGGTGGTAGACAGAATATGTATCTCTTAGTATGAGGGGAAGGATTGCGTTTGATTGCTCAAGCTCCTTGCGGTACTGTTCTGCTATTTTTCTTCTTGTTTCTGTCCATTCTGCAAGATGTTTAAGTTTTATGGTCAGTGCTGCAGCCTGAAGTGCATCACAACGGCCATTATATCCTTCGATGTCATGGATATATTTTCTGGATTGTCCGTGGTTTCGCAGTTTTTGGATGGTGGCGGCAAGCTCAGGATCACTGGTGGTGACTGCACCAGCCTCGCCGCATGCTCCCAGGTTTTTTCCGGGGTAGAATGAAAATGCAGCGGCGACACTTAAACTCCCCGCCTTTTTATTCTGAAATTCTGCAAGATGTGCCTGGCAGGCATCCTCAACAACCCAAAGAGAGTGTTGACTGGCGATGCTGTTGATTGCCTCCATGTCAGCAGGTTGTCCGTAGAGGTGTACAGCCAGAATGCCTTTTGTCTTACTGTTGATCGCTTTGGGGAGTCGGGTGGTATCGATATTGTAAGTATTGGGGTCGATATCAATAAAACGGGGAGTGGCTCCCGCCTGGGTGATGGCTTCACTGCTGGCTATGAAGGTATTTACAGGAACAATAACCTCATCACCGGGCTGCAGATCGAGAGCAAGGAAGATAAAGCGGAGGGCATCCGTTCCACTGCCCACTGAGACGCAGTATTTTGTTTCACAAGCATCGGCAAAGTTCCGTTCAAATATTTCTACATATTTACCGCCGATAAAGTTGCCGGTTTTCAGAATGTTCCGCCACTGCTCCAGAATTTCTGTGTGGAGCTTCTCGTGTTGTGCCGGGAGGTTGGAGAATGGAACCTGCATCAAGGAATTTTCCTTATAAAATGTGCCGGATTACCGGCCCAGATTTCACCGGCAGGAATATCTTTTAAAACCATACTTCCTGCACCGATCATTGCGGAATGACCTATGGTGACACCACAAAGGATGGTGACACTGGAGCCAATTGAGACGTTGTCGTTTATCGTTGTTTCTATGGTCTGCCAGTCTGATTCATCCTGGAGGTTCCCGTTTTGGCTTGTTGCTCGCGGGTACAGATCGTTGATAAATGTAACATTGTGGCCAATAAAAACATCGTTGCCGATGGAAACGCCTTCACAAATAAATGTATGACTTGATATTTTACAGTTGCTACCCACAGTGGAATTCTTCTGGATTTCAACGAAGGTTCCGATTTTACTGTTTTCTCCAATGCTGCAGCCATAGAGGTTGACAAAAGCGTGGATGGAAACATTTTTACCAAGCTGCACATCTTCTGAGATTCGGCAGTAATCCATCTGCTTAGTTAATATGGACGGAAGTTCCGTCACCGTTGAGGGATTTTTGGGCTGCCTCGAGAATTTTCAGAACCCGCAGGGCGGCATGCCCATCTGTCAGGGGAGCACGGTGGTCCCGGATTGATTCGGAAAATTCTGTGATCATCAGGGAGAGTGCCTCTGTCTGGTCAATCTGTGGTGCCAGGATATCGCCGGAGCGATATGAGACGAGCAGCTTTGATTTGTCCGCTCTGTCGTCTGGGGTGAGCGATATCCCTTTGTCGTAAATGCGTATTTTTTCTGCCGGCACCAGATCGTTCCATTCGATCATTTTTTTTGATCCGCCGATCAGGGTCTTACGGATTTTGACAGGGGACATCCAGTTGACATGAAGATGTGCTATAAATGCATCCTTATAACCCAGGGTAACATACGCTATATCTTCAAGGGAGTTGTT
>JANTGH010000314.1 GCA_024763055.1 Desulfobulbaceae bacterium | reverse complement strand
ATTTGTCCCCATTTCTGATTCTGACTAATGCCTGAATCGAATTATTACTCCGGCAAACCATTGTAATAGCAGGCTGTTGGCAGTTTATTGAGGACACCCCCGATACATCTATTGCAGGATACACAGGAAGCTTCTTTTTTCCCTTCTTTAAATTTCTTTACCAGGCCCGGTTCTCTGATAAATGGACGGCACATACAGACGAAATCAGCATAACCGTTTTCCACGATCTCTTCCATATGCTCTATTCTACGCAAGCCACCGACCATAAACGATTTCATATCAAACATCGCGGGTTTTATCTGTAGTTCATCTTCTAAATTCCATCCTTCAACAAAATCATATTTCCCTTCCATAGTCATCTTCATCTTCAACCATCCCGGAATTTTTTTCCAGAGAGGCAAAGAACGTAAGGTCTCATTAACGGGAACCTCCCCCCTCCAGCAGTTCATATGATTATAGAATTTGACCCCCGATGTAAGTTCCAGCGCATCAACCCCGATATCCGCAAGCCATGCACAATATTTCTTCGCCAGTGAAGGTGTCATCCCCTCCTGAGGAGTGCAATCATTACAGTTCATTTTTACCAGTATGGGGATTGCGTCATCGATGCTATGCCTGATCCTTTCAAGAATCTCCCGCAAAATACGAAAGCGTTTTTCATCGGAACCGCCCCAGTCATCATCCCTGAAGTTAAAGAAAGGACTTATAAACTGGTTCAATAGGTCACCGCCCCCGGCATGAACAAAAACCATATCAGAACCTGCCGCAACAGATCGTTCCGCCGCTTTGACAAAGGCATTGATAACTTCCCAGACCTGTTCATCAGTCATTGCCAGTGGTTTTATAAAATAGGTGGGGTCGCGCCTTTTGTGCGAAGGCCCCAGAGGGGTCTGACCGATAAGGGCCTTCTCTGTCTGTCTGCCTGCATGGGATATCTCAAAAGCTACCTTACCCCCCTCAACATGGACAGCCTCAGCCAACTTTTTTAATCCCGGTATAAAATCGTCATTGTATATGCCTGTTTGATACTTTTGAGCCCGTCCAAGAGGATGGACATACATAAAGCCCGTAAGTATAAGACCAATATCCCCCTGTGCAAGCTTCCTATACCGATCAATTAAAGCATTGGTTACTCTGCCCTGTTCATCTGCCTGGCCCTCATAGGTCGCGGCCCGGACAAAACGATTTTTTATCTCAAGATTCCCGATTTTTTTAGGTGTAAATAGAATCGACATAATCTTCCTCGATATTTCCCACTCTTTTCCTGAACTGAGACGGAGCGGAAACCTGACTTGAGAGAGGGCATTTCCCAGCCCGAACGAAAGTTTGTCCACTTGTTAAACAGGGCGAAGCAAACTCCCGATCATCTCAAACTAAAACAAAAGAAACAAGAATGAATAATGCTCGTCACTCTCAAACTTTCAACTTAAATAGATCCGTCCTGTCTTATACTCGCTTTCTCTTCTTTTTTCCCTACGACTAAAAAATGCTTGGGCATTTCATCTACAATTTCAACGCGCTTAAATCCGGAATCAATCATCTGTTTTTTGACCTGCTCAGGCAGGCATCTTATGTGCGTTGGAGGCCCCTCCTCCATATCTTTCTTTTTCCAATCGACAATAAAAATATTTCCTTGGGGTTTCAAGATTCGATACGACTCTTCCAGTATCAAAGTTGGACTATCTATTTCGTGATGAAGGTTGATCATAAACACTAAGTCCGCGATCTTATCCTCAAGGGGTATGGAATCTTCTTCAGTTTTCACAGGAATTATATCAGGATATTTTGGAACAACATTTGCCTTTATCCAGTCGATCATTATTTCCGACACATCACAAGCATAAATTTTTGCAGGTTTGGCTCGCTGGAGAAAGGCAATACTGAAAAACGCGGTTCCTGCACCTATATCAACAACTACGTCTGCATTTTCTATGTTCAATTTGTCCCAGACATAATCAGGAGGGATGTCTTTCAATCTTCGGGGATTATTCAACTTATGTAATTTTTTGGGGTCAAACTTTTTTTCGTCCATAATAAAATTTCCTTTATAATCCCATACGCATAACGACCTGCAAGCCACCGCGCCGTGATGCTTAAAGAAAAAAAGGCGGCTATTCCTGATTTACTCGCGAAACGTAGTTCACATTTCTCAAATTCTGGACCAAATGTCAAAAAATCAACAACGTCCCCCTTTTCCCCCTTTTCCTTCCCTCAATGTGAGCGAACAGGTTGTGCCACCAAGCGAACGCCAAGGGCGGCACAAACTCGGTTAATAGTGTCAAATCGCGGTTTGGCATTTGGCTTGAGTGCCTTGTATAGCGCCTCTCTTGTAATGCCTGTAGCTTGCGCAATTTCGCTCATTCCGCGTGCCTTGGCGGCGACGCCCAGTGCATGCGCAAGCTCGGAGGCGTCACCATCCTCGATAACCATGGTCACATAGGCGGCAATGTCTTCTTCACTTTTTAGTTGGCTGGCCATGTCAAATTCAGGCAGATCAGCAATACGTATTTTCTGGATCATAATTCAATCCTCCAGCGTGGTTTCGCGTTGTTTGGCTTTTGCGATGTCAGCTTCTTGAGATCCTTTATCTCCGCCTCCGAGCATCACGATCAGGGTGACTCCACGTTTGGCGTAGTACATTCTCCATCCAGGTCCAAAGTGTTCCCTCATTTCATATACGCCGTCGCCAACCGGATTAACATCGCCAAGGTTACCACGCTGAGCTTTGTCAAGACGGCGGCTCAACCTGAGACGGGTCGTGCGGTCTTTCAGGTCATTAAGCCAGGAGTCAAATTCAGGAAGCGTTTTAATAGTGAACATACAATATATGTAATCGTTCGATTACGAAATGTCAAGAATTTAGGGAATAAAATACTTGAATCGATTCTGAATGCGGCTTTATTGAACAAAACGATGACACAAAGGCGATGGCGTCGATTGCATTGCCATAGTTACGAAAATTTTCCCGCCGAACAATATGGATCAGCCGCCGCGCCGAGATGCTCAAACAAAAAAAACGAGCGGCTATTCGCGGTCAAGTTTACCCTTTTGATGTTCGGCGCTTACCTGCCGATAAAACTGTTGCTGGAAGAGGGTACTAATTTAATTTTATCGCGGTAGGAATGCCGGTTACCCGGCACCCCCCGCACAGATCCGTACGTGAAGAATTACCTCATACGGCTCCTACCTCGGGTTA
>JANTGH010000313.1 GCA_024763055.1 Desulfobulbaceae bacterium | reverse complement strand
AATCTTTTTGTCTTTGTTGCCAGGCTCTCAGGTACCAGGGCAGGGCTTTTCGGGGTTTGCCGGTTTTCATGTACGTGTCGGCAAGGCTGTAGGCAATCTTCCAGCTAAAAGGGTAAAGCTGTAGGCAAAGTTCCAATGATTGTATTGCCAGCGTATTGTCAGCTGTTTTGAGGGCGGCTTCAGCCCTGCTGGCCAGGTCGGTAATTGAATAGGGATGATAGTGCAATGCCTGGCTGTAAGCCTTGATGGCCTCTTTGTTCCGTCCCAGTTTGTGGTAGCAATTGCCGGCGTTGCGAAATCCTTCATAAATTGAAGGGTAATAGCCGATATGTGGGGAACCAGCCAGAAATTTTTGTATCCCTCTTTCCCAGAAAATAGCGGCCGCTTTATTTTTCTTCAGTTTTTGCAATTTTACCCCGGCAAGATAATCATGTTCCACCCCAGTGAATGTGCTGTATTTTTTCATGGCGGCAACGCCATAAAAAAGACTGCCAAGGAACATTCCCATAAAGAGGAAGGACAGAAGTAGAAAATACCGGTTGAAGTGATTTTTCATTTTTTAATGGTAGACATTCTCTGGAAAAGGGATACTGATTTCTTCTCCTTTAGCATAGGGCCTGGGGATGTTGCAAAAGATAAGTGCAGTTTTTTCTTCAAAAGGCAGATCCGGTATCGAATTAAGGTGGATAAGATAATGATAATCAGGAGCAGTGACGGCTCTTCAGACCGATCGGGGGGAACGCAGGGTGAGTTGGTGTCTCGCGGCAAGGCTTCTGAAGTCGGCCTGTCTGCCTATGATATGTACAGGCAGGCCATGGATGGCGGAAATGACGGGGGCCCTATGCCTGAACATCCAGTACATAAGGTGGTTGCGGTTGTTAATCCTTTGCGGGCTCTTCCGGGTAAATGGACTATTACTGTATTGTCAATTCGTAAGCATTATAGTGGATGTGACCATCAACATCGAAGTAGCCATAAAATATATCGTAGGTGCCGGGAAAACCAGTGAAATCAATGGTGCCCAGATTAACGGTTAACACACCATCCTGATATTTGGCCGTAGTAAATTTGGAAATGTCGAAACCAACCCCTGCTTCAGGAAGCCAAATAAGCATGATGGGGGAAGTGATGCTTTTACCATCGGCGATCATGAGCTGTGGCGCTATGGTGATTTTTCCCTCAGCAATATTAAGATGCGTTTTAGTGGGATGGACTACAGTCCCCAGGTCTACTGGGGTCATTGGGGTTTTCGGGTTCCCATCTGCCGCGGGGACGGTCTTGACGATAACAACGATTTGTCCGCTATTGCCCTCGTTATCGGTTATTGTCAAGGTAGCGGTTCCATCAGCTATGCCGGTAAGAATCATCATTTTGCCGGTGATTGTCGCGGACGCGATCGCATCATTGGTTGAGGTAACCGTGTAGGGTTCCGTGCCTCCGGTAATGCTTACATTTATGCTGGTTCCGCCGCTTATGTTTAAAGTGGAATGAAACAGGTCGACGGGTTTGCTGCTACTCGTGTCGCTGCCACCACCGCCACCGCTTGGGGCACCACCACTGCCACCGCTTGGGGTGGTAGATCCACTGCCACCGGTGGAACCAGTATCATCGTTATCGCCATCAGACATCCCGTCATTTATTGATGGAGAGGTAGAGAAAATCATAAAACCAACATTTTCGGCCACATGCTCAATTTCGCTATCGCTGGATTGTTCTTCAGCAATTTTTAGTTTTATACCAGATACATCTTTATCCTGATAACGAAGGTTTCCTGGGTCAAACCCATTGGTTGTCTGCATACTGGCAAGAACATGGGGTGTATCGCTAGTATCATCGAAACGGATGGTGGTAAATTCGTGGGTGATACCAGGAGTATTTCCAACCTCATACTGCAACTCGTCGATATGTCCCTGCGAGGGTTCCCAAGCGATGAAAGAAACGGTTTCTTCAACATGGGTCTGATCGTTCAGTTCTTGCTCCTGCAGACAGAAATCAAAACTGGAGAGGTTGATATTGTCAAGCCTCCCTATTACCGCATCGGGTTCATTGATACTGACAACCGAAGTCATGATAACGGGAAGTTGATTGAATGTTTGGCAAAATTTGAAGGTTCCAAAAAAGTCTGTATTATTGGTCGTGAAACTGCCGGCTTCCAGGACTGTACCATCCTCAAGGGTGAAATGCCCTCGCTCCATTACCAGATAACTTACGGATTCTTCACTATGTGTTTGTTCCTGGTAATCCCATTCCTGCAATCGTATTTCAAAGCCATCTTTATCAATATTGCGAATCCGGACAGTAGCCGGGTTATCATCATTGTTGCTCAGGCAATTGGCAACAACGACGGGGTCGGTGAAAGATTGGCGATATTTCACTTTAATCCAATCATGATTGATAGTAATTTCCCCGCTTTCCAGCTTAAAGTTCGGCTGAGGTATGGGAACATCTACTTCAGCGGAAAGCTCACTTTCATTATGGCTGACATCGTAAGCGCTCAAAGCAACGCGGTAGGTGGCGCCACATGGCAGGTTGTTTATTTCATATTCAGTTACCATGCCTACATCAACAATATTCTGATAGTCGCCATCGCTGTTGCTGTCATAATAAAGCTTGTACCCGGCAAGATCAGCTTCGCTGTTAGGATCCCAGGATAATGAAAGGGAGGCGGCTTGCGATACCACAGCAGACAACAGAATTACACCGACTAGAAGTATTAGATAACTGAAAAAGAAAGAGATTACTTTATCTTTAATTTTGATAAAACTCCCTTGAATTTTTCTATTTATTCTGTTGTTACTCATTTTCATTCCCCTCTGTGATGTTCTTTCAAGAGGGCAATACATGCGATTGACTAAAAAATGCTGTATTTGCCCGGCAACCCTGCTACCATTTTCCCTGGTCAAAAGTGGGAAATTAGGCCAGTGGTTTTGCGTCACATCCTCTCCGGATGCTTTGCCTTGATCTGACAGATTTAAACACTGACACCTTTTTGATATAGCAAGTATGATGCCAAATGCCATAAATGAGATAACCCCTTTATTTTATTATCATTTATCAAATTACAGAAATATTTCCTCCTGCAGGTGATTCTGCACAGGTTTTATTGGCTGAAAATGTCGGCAATTTTGATATTTGGATTACTATATTGTAAAAACATCTAGTTTATAATGTAATTTGAAGATATTATTATGTGTTTTATGACATTG
>JANTGH010000312.1 GCA_024763055.1 Desulfobulbaceae bacterium | reverse complement strand
TACTGAAAATGTTACAACAAGTTACCCCTTGCCTGGAAGATATTTTTTCAAAGTGGCGCCCCAATGAAGAAGAAAAAAATAAATATAAGGGTTTCTTATCCTTTTTACAAAATGAAAGAGGGATTACACCCTTAATAACAAATAAAGAGTGTTTAAATTGACATAACTGCTTACAGGATCCCGAATCTTCCCACGATCAGCCAGACTTACATAGCGCTGGTATGCTGCGCCAGTCTGATCGCGAAAATCTCCGGTACCAGGTAAGCAGTTACAAATACGGTGGTTAGCGAAGTTCAGGCGCTTACCCCGTCATCACATAACAAAGAAAGGATCAAAAAATGAAATCCCTGTTAGTTGCCTGTGAATGGGCACGCATAGTTCGCACGGAAGAAAAGGGACGGCGCTGGTTCCATACATTTTTAATAGATCAAGGGCGAACACCCCTGCCACCAGCAATATATAAACTTAATCTTCGCGAAAAAGAGGAAATTTTTCAGATTAACGATATCTGGTTGGTGGACCCTCCGGCAGAAACAAAATATAATCCTCCTCTTGTTCTCATTGTTGACATTAGCAAGGATGGCAGTCTGATCGATGTGGTGCAATTACACACAGATCCCGGCCCCGCCTCACGCCAGGAAATGGTAATTCCTCCAACTCATTCGCCGGATCTTGACTATCTTGCTGTTGAGCCACTTGCTCGATATTATGTAAAGCCCGAGCAGTTAGCGGGGTGGGTAGCCCGTCTGGACAAAACAGTTGGCGAAGAAGTCCAAAAGCGCCTGAAAAATCCTCTCGCGCCGCTGCCATCCTGGTCTCCGCTCAGGACACCTATACGGGCAACTGATGACCCTCGATTAAATTTCAGGGAACTGGAAATGAAAGTTGTCCGGGACTATCAGGCCAAGGGGAATGTTAGTAATCTTGCGCAAATGAGAGAGCAGATTGCCGCAAAATATCCCTATCAACTTCGTTATGAGCAATCCGGCCAACCTGCCGAGGCCATTCTTCACTTTGCCGAGGCTGATGACTGGGCATTCGATCATGCCGCGGATAAAGAAAAGACAAAAGAAGGAAATAAAAGAATAATCTCCGCTTTGGCCTATGTTTTTGATGAAACAAACCATTATTTCGAGCCTGTTGAGTTGAAGTTAAGTGTTAGAATAGACAATATTGGTGGACATTATAGATTCTCAGGCACTGTTGAAGCAGAACCTGACAAATTTCCCCCGGATACCCTCTGGCTTAAGCCCAGTTGTGGATGGAAGACTGATGAGGGACAATATTACCAGGGTACGGTTAAGTCTTTTAAATCAATGACAATTACAGCCGAGATTAATCTCCCGAAGGAAGTATGTTCGCTGCCGGGCAGGCCCTCCTTTAGGTTTATTTGTCAACGGAGAGACAAAAATGCCTGAAAGATTTTGCCAAGAATATAATTTGATTAGACAGGGTTCTCAGGATTTTCTATCTGATGGTGATCCAAAAGCAAAGCAGCTTGCCTGGAAACACGCACATGATGAAATTTTGGATTTGCATTTAAATTTAAGGATTCATGTTTCTGGAAGTGATAAAGAAAGCCAGTCATTCCTGGAATGCCATAAGGCCACTTCTGAGGCCGGGCTGGATCGTTTTTTTCTCCTGGCCCACCTTACCATCGGTCTTCTGTTATCAACAGAAGAATCAAATTGGTTATTGGCCTGGCTAAGCTCATCCAGTGAAGTTGTTGAGCTGTTGGGAGAGGAACTACCCTTTGAGCAGATAAGGTCATGGCAGTGGCTGGAAGTTCCGGTCTTGACATATGTAGAGGAGAAAGAAAAAGGTGAGCTTATTCGATTTGTGGTCGGCATGGGGGAGCATGAAAAAAATGCAAAGCTGCACCTGCCCGACTGGCTTCCGCTGGATGATGAGGCCGGACAGCAGCTCCGGCTTGCCTATGATGCCGTAATAAAATCTTGTTCCAGGCCTTGTCTGGTCTTGCCTGTCTTTGACCCCGAGGCAACAGGCAAGATAAGCGGAATTTCCCTCGGAGTGCCTGTTGCCATGGGATTTTACCTGTTAAGCAAGCAGCAACCATGGCCTTCCGGTTTATTTGCGACCGGCGGCATAGCCGCAGGCGGAACCGGTTTACTGGAGAAAGTCGGCAGTATCGGGGCCAAAAAGACAAAGGCCTCGCAAAGTAAAGGTTGTAATTTCTTCCTTTATCCATATGGGTGTCAAGATGATGCCCCTGCCCTGTTGCAGGATAGAGTTCTGGAATGCAGCACTCTGGCGGATCTCTTTCATGTCCTGGATATTCTGACAGTGAAAGACGGTGAGAATGCCGTCAATAACGCTGAAAAATTGCGCGAATATATTAATTTGCTGCAAAATCCCAAGGAGTTGCTTGCAAGATATCATCGAAAAGCAACATCCCCTGGCCCGCCTCCCTGGCTTCTCGAGCTTGCCTGTAAGACCGGGCGGCTGGAATTTTTTTTGCCGGGGGCTAGAGAAAATCTTGCCTCATTAGAAAAGGAGCATTTCTGCCTGAATTTTGAATTACTTCTTGATGCCCTGGAGAGCAATCAGTCCATTATGGGAGTGGCGACTCTTTTTCAAGATATATTGCCTTGTGAAAGAGTTGCCGGTTTATACTCGGACATAAATCGTCCGCAGCTATTTCATCTTTTTTTCCGCTGGGCCTCCTTACAACTTAGCATAGCCAATCATCAGGGACAAACAGCCGAAAATAACCCCTGGAGGAATTTATGTTACGATATGCTGGAGTTTGACAACAAACAGCATAAAATTTGGTGGATTTCTTTAAAATCGTCTAACCAGTTCTTGATTCGTGACTTTATCGGCAACGATCATAACATCTACAGGTTTGGCACTGACGTACCGAAGCTTTTACTCGAAGGCCTTGCAGTGGCGAATGATCGTATCAATAATAACCGCCATGATGAGGAGACTCTATTTTCTTATGGAAGCGGATGTGGCACCTTGGCCATGCATTATGCATATGCAAATCAGTTGGATAAAGCCAGAACGCAAGTAACATGTGCCCAAGATGCTCTCGATGGTAGGGGGGAAATGGATTATGAGGCACAAAGACAGCAGAAAAATTTGTTATTTATTGAATTGGATGCGGGCAACCCTGAAAAAGCCCTTCAAGCTCTATGCAATTATGTGAAAATTAGCACAATAATAGAATCAATAGAAAAATTATTTGTTG
>JANTGH010000311.1 GCA_024763055.1 Desulfobulbaceae bacterium | reverse complement strand
AATTATAGTCCCAGACATGTTCCATGATCATCGTTTTGGAAACAACTCGACCGGTATTCCGCATGAGATATTCCAACAATGCGAACTCTTTGGGCTGCAGTTCTATTTCAACGCCATTCCTGAAGACTTTCCTCCTGACTAAATCCATTTTGAGATTACCGGTGGAGAGCATTGTAGGTTCCTCCACCCTGGTAGACCTCCTGACGAGTGCGTGAATGCGCGCTGCCAACTCCGAAAAGGCAAACGGTTTTACCAGATAGTCATCACCACCGGCCTGCAGTCCTTTAATGCGGTCATCAAGGGAGCTTTTGGCACTCAGGACGATAACCGGAATATTGCTGCCCTGCCGCCGCATTTCATCAATTAAAGCCAAGCCATTCAATTTGGGCAGCATGATGTCAATGACAGCCGCATCGTAAGGTTCTGTCAGCGCCAGATGAAGACCGTCTTCACCGTCAGGGGCATGGTCCACGGCAAAGCCTTCCTGCTGCAGGCCTTTTGCGATAAACCGGGCTGTCTGTTGGTCATCTTCAACTATTAAGATTCTCACAGTATATATCCTCTGGTATTCTTATCGGGGTACCTTGATCAGTCAGTTTTCGACTTCAATGCCCTCCTGATATTCAGTTGGTAAACAGCTTGTTTAAAGATCTTATTTTGTTCATTTGAAATCAAGAGAGTTTGGTTGTTAACCCAACATATACCTTCTGTGTATGCGCCCTTAAATCCCACTAAATTGATTCGCCTGATCTTTTCCGGAGAAAAGCCCTGGCCGTGGAATCCGGGGATAAGAAAGATGAATGGCAGACCGTTGTTGTAGCCTATCAGGACTAACTCATCCATATTCCCGTTGAAATCGGCCCCGGTAATCATGCCGTCTGCCGCCAGCGTAACGATTGGGTCAAGTTGGTAGGAACCGGGCATTTTAGGCATTCTGTACATTTTAGATTCACCCCATGGTGTTTTTGTGAAGATGATCAAAGAATCATTCAGGGAGATAAGTGATTCACAATTATGGTCAATGTACCTGTTGATACAATCATCCCCTCTATCGTTATATGAAAAATTTATTACTGCAGCCTTTACTTTGCATATTTTTTCTTTATCAATATCCTTTTTGCATATCTTATATATTTTAAGATTGTTTCTGTTGCCACGGTTATTACCAAAATCCCCCACATAGATGTATTCCTTGTCCTGGGTTATGTCTTCCCAGTCGTGGTTTTTGGCATTTTGCAGGATAACAGTTTGAGAAATCTTGCCGTTCCGCTTGTCAATTTGATAAATCGCTGGTTCCCCATTGCTGTCATTAAATGTCCAGACATGAGCATCAAAAAATATGAGGCCGGAGTCTTCCAACAGTTTTTCCTCCAACTTGCTGTAAAGCGTCGGTGAACCAGGGTAGGAAATCGTTTTGTAAGGCTTCCTGATATTTCCCGACGAGAAGTTGGATAGCAATTTTACCGCGCGGTTTCTTTTTCGATAACATTCTAGTTTCAGTAAGACTTTAAGTCCCTGTTTCGGGAGCAGAGACCATGAGTGACTTTCAGCCAGTAGCAGGAAAGGACGTTTTTCATCAACCATTTTTTTCAGTTGGGCAGCGGTAATCTCGGGAATTGGCTGACCGTAATAGAATATCAACTGTATGAAGTGTACTTTACTCAAGCAATAGAGGGGGGCCTGTCCCCGTACTTGTTTAAGTTTTACCAGCAGCGGTTTGAATGCAGAATATCGATAGCGGTATACGCGGGGCTCCAAAGCCACGTAAAAGATAAAGTATCCAGCTAGCAGCGAAAAAGCGAAAATAGTAAAATATTTCCTTCCCTTTTTTTGGTAATGAGCTGCAAGCCAGTTGCAAAAATCCAGCAGATAAACAGCCAGGCAGGTTGCCATGGCCGGCAATAAAGGTAGAATGTATTTGTTGTGCTTGCTGGCTATCAGGGACATGATTGCCAGTGGGATTATCGCTTGCAGGGTGAAATATATGGTCGCCGGGCTGGTGAACAGTGCTTTGATCTTTTTTGCCCTGAGGATGGGCAGTAAAGTCCAGGGAGCGAAGATCCCCAGAAGATTGAGTATATAGGTGTAAAAGGGCTTCCTGCCTGAAAGGCCGCCCATGGTTTTGCCGACCAGGTCAACGTTTATAACCTGACGTAGTAAGGGGCCAGCCTTGGAAAACCAGATAACAACATACCATGTACCCCCGACTATGAGCATCACTATCCAGCCTGGCCAGAAAAGCAGACCATGGCGAATTTTGACCGAGCGCTTCAGCAAACCAAAGGCCATAAGCGGAGGGAGGTAAAATACCAGGGCTACCGGACCTTTGGTAAGAATGGCAAGTCCCATGCAGAGATAGCTGACCCAGAGAAATAAAGTCTTTCCGGAAAGGTAATAATCGTAAAAAAAGAGATTTGAGGCGACACAGAAAAAGGTTAGAAGCATCTCGATTTCGGCCCAGTGAGCGCGTCGGGTGAATGTCAGAGAGGTTGCCAATATGAGGATAGCCAGAATGGCAGTGTCCCGGTTGATGTATTTTTTCACGGAACGGAAGAGAAGGCCACATGTTGTCAGGGCCGCAAGGGCTGATGGCAGGCGTAAAACCCATTCCGCAGTACTATGGAAAATCTTCGTGGTAAAAAGCATCAACCAGTAGAACAGGGGCGGCTTATTGATGTAAATTTGACCGTTCATGGTTGGAATCAGCCAGTTTCCATGACGGATCATTTCCTGGACGGTCACGGCGCGGCGCCCCTCATTGATTCCCATGAGTGGCACTGTCCAGAGCCCCCATATAATGATCAATACTGCCCCGGCCAGGATGACCAATCCTGAAGTCCTGCTAAAAAAATATTTCTCCTGCTTATTTTTCATGCTATGTCTCCCAAGCGATGTTTTAATATGGCTAGTTCTGTACATTTAATGAGATTGCAGGAATGCATCAAAAACCTCTTTGTCTTTGGGTGCCACATACCAAGAATGGGAATTTGGTCTGAATATTATTGGTGAGATCCCCAGGTTCAAACAGTAGCGGTTTTGGAATCGGGTTCTCTTTTTACAAAGTTTTTTTTGGAGAAAGTTATTCGGATTTCGTGGTTTCTTACCTGCTGATTATGGAAAATAGTAATTTTGTTTCAGGGGGAGAAAAGGTGAGGGAATATGGATGTTTTTCCCGGTAATCCTTATCTAACACTGGAATTATGAAGGCATGGTGAAGGTATTATGAAGAG
>JANTGH010000310.1 GCA_024763055.1 Desulfobulbaceae bacterium | reverse complement strand
CGTCATGCCGTATGTCATGGGGATTACAGTGCCGGGACTTGATGGAGGAAGCTCCATGTGGCCTGCCATCCATGTCATTGGTTCGGCCATGTTTTTTGTTTATGGTTTTTTGATGCACTTTTTTGGAAGACGCCTTGACTGCGGCTGGAACTGTCCCTGTGTTGCCACAAGGGAGACGGTAGGCTTTGCCTCCTTCAGGCGCATGACCCCAAGAGGACGGTTCTGGTTGAGACTGCGATACCTGAAATATGTCTTTCTTGCCTTTCTGCTTTTATACCTTTTTCAATAAACATTAAAGGAACTTTCGCCTTGCGCCATGTGAACGTTCAGGGATTTCCAGAGCCCTTATATCCTTTTCCGCAAGGGACTCAAATATTAATTACCTTGTCCGCTAACTGCATGGCAGTGACAATATCCAGCATGTTAGTGGTTTCACCTACTTTTTTTGCCTCTAACAAATCAAAATGTAAAAGGCAGGTACCGCAGACCAGAATGCTGAGGCCTTCCTCTTCATATGCCGTAAGGTCTTCCAGTACCGGGGAGCCATCTATGGTTAATTTGACGCCATTGTTGACAAAAATCAGTTTCCAGAGTTCATCCCCCATCTCTTTGATGGTTTTAATGAAGCTGATGATAAGCTTCTTTCCCAAATCCTCATCACCGTATCCAAAACGGTCGGTAGCTACCATAATCATGATTTTGGGTTTCCGACCCGCGGTATTATCAACGGAAAGCGCCGGTTCTGAAAGGGATGCCGCTGCATCTCCACTGCGCCGGGCAACTATTTTATAATCATCTCCCTCCCTTGAGACCTTTACAGAAAATTGCTGCGATTCTAAAAACCGGGAGACATTTTCCCTGGAGGCGTCATTATCCACAATCACTGTTACTATTTTGAGGTCACCCTTATCTACAGCGTCCTTTGTCATCAAAACCGGCGCCGGGCAGGCTAATCCCCTCGCATCAAGTATCCTGGCCATTTTCACCACACTCCTCAGTCAGATAATATTGATCATTGCCTTTTTTTTGTCATAAACTTCACCTATGAGGGCAGCGTCTTCCACCCCCCTTGCAATCAGTCAGTCGCGCAGTTCAGTAGTCTTTAGTAATCCACCCATTGCATATACATCAGACAGGGCATCGGCAGCTGCTATGCGGCCGAAATCAAAGGGGTCATCCACGATGGGCGGTAAATATTCGACTAAAAAAATAGACAGGATTAACAGGATTAACAGGATGTTCAGGATTTCTTTTTACAAAAATATCCTGTTAATGTCTGAAAATATAATATTTGAAAGCTATCCGAACATTTACGATGGACGTGAAAAAATCCACGGTCTGGATCAGGGCTGAGGTCTTCGCTGATTTGATAAACCCCGGCATCATCGGCAGTATTGATGCCCGCCAGCACGTTTCCGTCAACAGGAAATTTCAGCCCGCACAATGCCTGAGCCAGATCCCCCGGCGCAAGTTTTGAAGTTCAACCAGCGCCCTTGACGTTACGAGTCAGCCGGATCGGTCTTTCTGTCATTTTTCCACCTTGAGATGCCTGCAAAAAATTGCCGGACGCTTCCTGAATAAAATCCGACGCGTGTAGAACCCATTCAGCCCCTGTCAAAAGGGCATGCAAGATCCTCAGCCCTGTATTTATGAAGCCTGCTGCATAATGGACAGGGGCTGTTCAAAACTACAGTTGCTTTCAGGGTTTTTTGCCCCTCAGATCGTGTAATTATGCCCTGATTGTCAGTTATAAAAAAATCATCCGTTTCGAAAGTCTTTCCAGATTGAGGGCAATTGAATGAAAATTTCACTGTATTTTCCATTAATCCATTATCCACTGCCTCCGGGCCGGGGAGAGTGTACTCTAATTCACATTTCAGGCAGCACCATATAAACAGGAAACCTTTAAGTCCAATTGGAAATTTCAATGGATTTTCTCTAATTGATTGGAAATAGCTATTTGATTGAGGTCGTGACGAAAGTGATTTCGGATTCTTCTTCGCTATCCGGTGCGCATATCTTCCTGGGTTTTATTGTCCGTCCCGTTTTCTGCCCGTGCATTGTTAAGTATCCGTGATATATCATCCAACCTTGTGGTGAACTTTACGGAATTAAGATAGTCGAGGATATTGAATCTGAGCCTGCCGATAGGGATAACCTCACTATTCAAAACCTATCACGAAAACACGAAGGTACGAAAACACTAAAACACAATGACACCTCAAATCAGTTGGCGATTAGCCTTATATTTAGAGCGGGTTTTACAAGATTCAGCAATAAGGGCCGGGGGGAAAATAACTTGGCATTTTCGCATACCACCTTCACCACGTTATTTTCCCCCGGCCTTAAGCTAACTTTTCGTGTTTTCGTGACATTTTTTTTTCGTGTGCTGCACAATCTGACATGTAACCGCACAGGTCGAAATAAAGGGGGTAAAAAAAATTTTGCCTCCTGCTGTCGCCCCTATCTTTCTGATTCTTCCCTACCCATGTTCACCATTCAGCTCACTATCAACCTCTCGAAAGCTCGTTAGGGCTGCCTCAATACTTTCAATAATCTCTTCTGCCAGCACTTCCGGTTCTGGAAGGTTGTCCAGGTCGATCAGGTTGGCGTCCTTCAGCCACAGGATATCAAGCCTGCCTTGTCGCGGACAGTTATTTCTTCGTAACTGAACCTGCGCCAGCGGCCTTCGGGATTCTTTTCCAGGTGCCAGGTTTCTTTCCGCTCATGCTGGTTTGCCGGATTGTATAATTCGATAAGCTTCTGCGGGTCATCAAAACGGAGCGGCTTCTTTTTAAGGGTATGGTGGATGTTGGTGCGGTAGTCATAGAACCAGACTTCTTTTGTCTGTGGTTCTCCGGCTGCCGGACGGTTGTCGAAAAAGAGCACATTGGCCTTGACGCCATGGGCGTAAAAGATGCCGGTGGGCAGGCGTAAAATGGTGTGCAGATCGGTTGTTTCAAGTAGCTTGCGACGCACGGTTTCGCCAGCTCCTCCTTCAAAAAGGACGTTATCCGGCATCACAATTGCCGCCTTGCCCGTGGTTTTCAGCATGGAGCGGACGTGCTGGACGAAATTGAGCTGCTTGTTGGCAGTTGTTACCCAGAAATCCTGGCGATTATAGGTAAAATCTTCTTTTTACGCTCTGGTTTTTCACTCTTTTTCCTTTTTCCGTCAGGCGGTAACGCTGCCCGGGGTGTCTTGGACTATCAGGAAACTTCATAGCGATGAAACCCAGCTCAAGGGCCGGGCGCAGATAGTTCTTCCTGAAAGTGGCC
>JANTGH010000309.1 GCA_024763055.1 Desulfobulbaceae bacterium | reverse complement strand
TCGGACGCCGGCCGATATTTGCCTTTGGCAATTCCGATGGCGATCTGCAGATGCTGCAGTACACAACCCTGGGCGCTAAAGGCAAGAGTTTTGCCGGTATCGTTCACCATACCGACCAGAATCGTGAATTTGCCTACGATCATGATTCCCATATAGGTCGCCTGGACAAAGCATTGGTCGAGGCTGAAACTCATGGCTGGACGGTTGTGGATATGAAAAAAGAGTGGAAGGTGATCTATCCCTGATGTGTAATCTTTTTGTTAAATATTTTCCAATCTCTCTTTAAAAGGAGGGTTGGATGCAGTTGTCCGCCACATCATAACGTGCTATTGTTTCGGTTCATAGGCAAAAGGTATGGAAGAAATTCCCAATGAACAAACCGGATATGGCAGGATCAAATTTTTTTGTCACCGTCACAACAACGTATGAAAATCGACCGAAACAACATCACTTCGTAACCGATTTCCAATAAAGCGAAGACAGGAAATAGCTATTTTTCCGGTATGATTGCAACGTGTCCTTATATCTTTTGGATTAATGAGAGTACTACGTTCTTTCATGCTTCTATGTATGGAGGATTATGAGCCATTTTTTTCATTCAAGCAGCCTGCTGTGGATCCTGGTCGCGACCATGGCTTTGACTTATTTCGCCCTGGAACTGGGCTTTTGGTGCGGCAGGTACCAAAACCGCAGGCAGAGCAAGAGCATAACCCCCTCATGTAGGCGTTGTTGTATCCGCTGTCCTTGGTCTTCTTGCCTTTATGTTGGTCTTTACCTTCTGCTCGGCAGCCTCTCGTCTTGAAGCGAGAAAACTCCACCTGCTTGAAGATGCAAATACCACTGGAACTGCGTATCTGCGTACTGATTTATTGAAGAAACCACAGGCTGTGGAACTACAGCCCCTGCTGAAAAAATATATTGCCGTTCATATACAAAATAACAACTCACGGGAAAAGGCGCTTGAACTCGTAGGTCAATCAGATAGACTTCAGGACATTTTATGGCGGAAAACAGCCCGGTATATGCGGGCGGAACCGGATTCTCTTGCCTTGTCATTGTTTGTTCAATCAATGAATGAGATGTTTGACGCCTCTTCCAGGCGCGTCAGCGTCATCTTCTATAACAGAATTCCGGATACGATCTGGGCCTGTCTGTACCTGTCATCCATCTTTGCCATGTTTACCATAGGATATCATGCAGGACTTTCACGGGAACGCCGTTCTGTTTCTGATTGTCGATCTTGACCGGGGGTTCCGAGGACATTTTCAAGTCGATAGACATGCTTTCAGCACGCTACAGAATTTCCTCACGAAGTGACCAACATGGCTGATTTATCCGAAAACAGAAGTCAGAGGAGAGAAGATAGAAGACAAATTAGTTTGCATCTGCGGCGATGACGACCGGCGGTTCTGTCTCCACCGGGGGGCCTGCCTTACTCTCGTGGCACCACGCAGTATGCGTGATGTCACGTCCTGGAGATGCCTGTTTTCATTGTCGAAGTCTGCGCTTATGTAGTTGTGCCCGTTCCCGCAGGCATGCTGGTTTATCCGGAAATCCCTTGAGGCAGGGCCTTCCCTTGCCGGAGCAAGGGATTTTCAAATAAAAGAAGAATGAACAACCTGTTTTTTCATTTTCGGCCCCGTATGCTTCCGGCAGAGGCTCTGCGTTTTACTCTGACCTGGGGCCTTGGCGGCATGGCTGCATTTATGGTTATGCTCCAGCTATGCACCGGTATTCTGCTTGGTTTTGTTTATCAACCGGTGCCGGTTCAGGCCTATCTCTCCGTGCGCAGTATTCAGGAAGCCTTACCGATCGGCCCCCTGTTGAGAAATTTACATCACTGGACCGGTCATGCATTAGTGATTGTGATTTTTCTGCATCTGTTGCGAATTTTTTTTTGCGGCGCGTTCTACCCGCCCCGGAGACGGAACTGGTTGATCGGCCTGGGACTTGGTTTTCTTGTTGTGTCGGCAAATTTCAGCGGTTATCTGCTGCCCTGGGATCAACTCTCGTTTTGGGCAGTGACCATTGCCACCTCCATGCTCGGGTATATCCCGGTGATCGGACCAGACATGCAGACAGCCATACAGCATGGACCTGAAGTCGGAGCTGCGACCCTGCAGTTGTTTTACGGGATTCATATCCTGTTGGTACCGGTACTGCTTTTCGTACTCATGGCCTATCATTTCTGGTCGGTCCGCAGGGCCGGAGGTATCCTGATTCCCGGCGGGCGGAAAAGCAATGACCGACAAAGAGTAATGGTGCCTTTTGTTCCGCAGTTGCTGGTCAGAGAATGCAGTATGGCCGCCATGGTTTTCTGTATTCTTTTGCTTTTTTCCATGGTTGTTGATGCGCCTCTTGGTGATATGGCCGATTCGAATCTTACTCCGGCTCTGGTTCGGGCGCCCTGGTATTTCGCCGGCCTGCAGGAGTTGTTGCTTCATGTTCCGCCGGTGATTGCGGTCTGCGTCCTGCCCCTTGCGGTGACGGTTCTTCTGGTAGCGCTTCCTTTTACCCGGCAACCTGAAAAGCCGCCCGGTGTGGTGGCATCTATTGTCGTTGTTGTCTTTCTGTTTGGCGTAGCCGGCCTGACTCTTTTTTCCCTGCTGTTCCGCGGTCCGGCTATGGAGCTTGTGCGGCCATGGTAGAGCAGGAAAAACCAATTGTTCCCAGGAGAACTTTTCTTACCCGCCTGTGGATGGGGCTGGGTATTATCGCTCTGCTGGAGCTTGCGGGCAGTGCGGTCGCCTTTCTGGCAGGCGGCAACAGGAAAAAGGGGCAACCTTCCAACCGGATGATTGTGGTGGGCGGGGTTGCCGACTTTCAACCCGGTTCGGTTACACTCGTGCGCAAAGGGCATTGTTATCTTGTCCGCCTTGAAGACGGCGGCTTTCTTGCCCTGTCCAGAAAGTGCACCCATCTCGGTTGTGCCGTTTCCTGGAATGCCACCCGGAAAAGGTTTGAGTGCCCGTGTCATGGCTCAATCTTTGACCGAACCGGAAATGTAATTAAATCGCCGGCATCAAGAGCGCTGGATCGATTCAAAGTCATCATTGCCCATGATGTCGTTTCCGTTGATATTTCCACCCCTCTTCGTCGATCCCGTTTTCAGGAAAAACAGGTGAGCTATCCTGAGGAGCGAGGTTAAACGGATGCAACGCTGGAGGATAATCGGATTTGCCGCCACACTTATTCTGGTTATTGCGCTGCCTGTTTATGTATGGAAGCAACTCAAGGCGGTTGTGCCCATAGTACAACCGGATAAGGCTTCTTTTGTCGGC
>JANTGH010000308.1 GCA_024763055.1 Desulfobulbaceae bacterium | reverse complement strand
AATAATAAAATAATAATATTTTAATCAAACACTCATTTTATTTCAACATTAGCTATCTAAAAAGCTTATTTGATTCATTTAACCGGGTTTGATTTTGGTGCTTTCGGCCTTTGATTCCCGGATTTTCAGTCGGACAGCACTAAAAAAAATTATTACCCCCTTGCATTTTGTGAAATATAATACTATGCTCTCTACATCCAGCAAAAATACACCTGACACCAACTAATGCCCACCCGGAAACATCAATATCCGGATGGAAACTAACCAATTTTTTGACAGGAGGATGATTATGAACAGAAAAGGGAAGATCCGCTTTTATTGTTTTCTACTGCTAATGGCTGCTGCTATCGTCTTCACACTTCCCGTCAACAGCATTGCCAAAGAAAAAAAGATCCGCCTCTCCTACAGCATCTTCTTCCCCCCCACCCATGCCCAATGCAAAGCTGGTGTGGCCTGGGCCAAAGAGATCGAGAAAAGAAGTAACGGTCAGGTTGAAATTACGATCTATCCCGGGGGGACTTTGACCAAAGCTCCGCAGGTCTACGATGGCGTGGTTAACGGCATCTCTGACATTGGCATGTCTTGCTTTGCCTACACCCGGGGCAGATTCCCCCTGCTCGAAGGTCTTGATCTGCCGGTAGGATATCCTGACGGCAAAACTGCCACCAGAATTGCTACGGCAATCACCAAAGAATTCAACCCCAAAGAGGTACAGGACACCAAAGTTCTATATGTTCACGCCCATGGACCCGGCGTTCTCCACACCAAAAAGAAAGCGGTTCAACATTTGGCTGATCTCAAAGGAATGAAAATCCGTTCTACCGGACTCAGCGCCAAAATAATCAAGACTCTTGGCGCCCTGCCGGTCGCCATGCCCCAGGGTGACACTTATGAAGCGTTGCAGAAAGGTACCGTTGACGGAACGATCGGACCCATTGAAGTTCTCAAAGGCTGGAAACAGGCCGAGGTAATCAAATACAGCACCGACATTCCGGATATCGGCTATACAACCTCCATGTTCGTGGTCATGAATAAGAGAAAATGGCAGGCCCTGCCTGACAACCTGAAAAAGATTTTCGAAGACGTCAGCGCCGAATGGGTTGAGGTTCAGGGCCAGGCCTGGGATGACGCGGATGCCGCCGGGCGGGCCTACACCCTGGCAAAAGGAAACAAGATCTTTTCATTGTCAGCCGCAGAAAGCGCCAAATGGAAAACCCAGGTCAAACCGATACTGGATGACTATGTTAAGAAAACCACAAGTAAGGGAATGCCGGGAGACAAAGTACTAGCCAAGATTCAGGAAATGCTGAAATAATTGCCGGCCATGCGATCGTTCGATAAAAACCATCTGCCACAGCAAGGGATAGTCGGAGCAATAATTCCGGCTATCCTTTAACCATATGTCAGACAAAAAAGGAGCCCGGAAAAGTGTACAAGGTTTCCAGATTGCTAGCTGACCTGATGAATTACCTGGCGGCCATCTGCGTCATGGCGATGATGCTGCTTACTTGTGCTGATGTTTTGTTGCGCCTTTTCAAACGTCCTATTCTCGGAACTTACGAACTCGTCGGACTTTTCGGAGCCCTGACTATCGCTTTGGCAATCCCAGCCACTACTTTAAATAAAGGACATGTCGCGGTAGACTTTCTGGTCGACAAGCTGCCGCCCTCAGCGCGAAAAACCTGTAGCATTATCACCACGTTGCTGAGCATCTCTCTCTTTGCATTAATCGCCTGGCAATCTTTTCTCTATGCCGAAATTCTCAGATCCACCGGAGAGGTTACCCTAAGCCTGCAAATGCCTTTTTACCCCATAGTCTACACTATCTCCGCCGCCGCCTTGATGGTCTGTTTTGTCCTTTTTTCTGATCTTTTCCCTCCCCGACGGAAGGTAAACAACACATGAGTCCCTGTACCATTGGTCTGATCGGCATTGCCGCTTTGATCCTGCTCCTTTTTGCCCGGATTCCGGTCGGCTTTGCCATGGCAATAGTCGGCTTTACCGGCTTCGTTCAGCTGGTCAACCTTGACGCAGCTCTCTCTCTGCTGGCCCGGGATGTTTTTTCGACCTTCAGTTCTTACGGCTTGACCGTTATACCGCTTTTTATCTTTATGGGCCAGGTTTCCTTCCACGCCGGCATCAGCCGGCGTCTCTATGATACCGCCTACGCCTTCATCGGCCACCGGCCCGGCGGACTGGCAATGGCAACCGTTGGCGCTTGTACCGCCTTTGGCGCCATCTGCGGCTCCTCTCCGGCAACCGCTGCGACTATGGCCACGGTCGCCCTGCCGGAAATGAAACGCTACAACTACTCCATGGAGTTGGCCACCGGCGCCGTTGCTTCCGGCGGCAGCCTCGGCATGTTGATCCCACCCAGCGTAGTATTTATTGTCTACGGTATTATGACCGAACAATCGATCGGCAAGCTTTTCATGGCTGGAATATTTCCTGGACTGTTGATAGCCGGCCTTTTCTGCCTGGCAATCAGCCTCTCCTGTCGCCGCCACCCTGAACTTGGTCCTTCCGGTCCACCAACAAGCTGGCGAAACCGGTTCCAGTCCCTCAAAGGAACCGGCGAAACCCTGCTTATCTTCGGTTTGGTTATGGGTGGTCTTTTTGTCGGTTTTTTTACCCCTACCGAAGCCGGTGCCATCGGCGCCTTGTGCAGTATCGGTATCGCCCTGATGGGCCGCAATCTGACCTTTGCAAAATTGAAAATCTCGCTTTTTGAAACCACCCGCACTGCCTGCATGGTCATGATCATCGTTACCGGGGCTGTCATTTTTGGTCATTTTCTGGCTGTAACCAGAATCCCCTACGATCTGGCGGGCTGGGTTGCCGCTCTACCACTACCCCGTTTTCTCATCATGATGGTCATTATCACGGTCTATCTGATCGGCGGCTGCTTTATCGATGCTCTGGCGCTGATCCTCTTGACCGTCCCCATTTTTTACCCGGTCATCCTGGCCCTGAATTATGATCCGATCTGGTTTGGCGTCATTATTGTCCTGGTCACCCAGATGGGGGTAATATCACCTCCGGTCGGCATCAATGTCTATGTCGTCAAAGGAGTTGCCCCCGAAATCCCGCTGGCTACCATCTTCAGAGGAGTTATCCCTTTCCTCATCGCCTTGATTGTCGGCAGCATCATTTTAATTGCCATTCCACAAATTTCAATCTTTCTGCCCGGACTGATGAGCTGAAAAGCTCAAATAAAATGCCAGTCTGATTGCCTCTATCATGCTGGAGCAATCGGCAATATTCTTCCCGGCAATATCAAACGCTGTACCATGATCCACGGAAGTCCTGATAAA
>JANTGH010000307.1 GCA_024763055.1 Desulfobulbaceae bacterium | reverse complement strand
GCACACGATGTGCAGCGAGAATGAGCGAAAACCATGCCGAAATATCCTGCTCATATAATTATGTTGGCTGTTTTTTCATAAGTCAGAAAGTTGAGTTATAACAATAAACTTAGCCAAGGGCAAAGCATTGTGTTATATTATCTATTCAACTTTTTGCGTTGTGAAAAAACGGCAAAAAATCAGTAACTATTCAGCTGGACCGTACATTCAGGGTACACAATCCCGATTTCCCTCTGCCTGTCGGCAGACACGGCCGGAAAATCAGGTTATGTCCCCAGAATTTACTGAAATTTACCACCATTCGGTGTTTTTCTACTCACGCTGAATGGTTACAAAAATCATATGGTCAGGATAAAAGCTGTCTGAGAAATGAAAAATTCTCTCTCGATAAAGCACGCCCTGAGAAAAGTGTATGCCGGTTTCTGTATCACAGCCGCCCGGATTATACACTATTGCCACGCCCTAATCAATCACCCTGCCGCCAACCGGAAACCATTGACATTTGTGCTGCTGATCAGCCGCCCCCAGGACATTGATCTTTATAGAGACATCTACCACCAATCGCTGGAACATCCCGAAATCAAAGTCTTTTTCTGGGCGACACAACGGGCTCTCACCCATTTCCCTGCGACAAAAAAGATGCTGCGGGAAAAAGGGATTCAAACTATTTTCACCGTCACCCATGGCAACTTAATAGCTGCTCTTTTCAAATTACAAAAGATTGACGCCTTACTGAATACCGTTGAATCGACCGTTGCCAGCCACAAGGTACCCTACCTTATCACCATGATCGCCAACGCCTGCAAAGTGCATACGTATACAATGCAGCATGGTTTTGAAAATGTCGGCCTCACCTACCATGACCCCGAATTAGGGCCGAACGTTCACTTCGCCGCCCAAAATGTCTTGACCTGGGGACCGGTCGACCGGCTGCCGGGCACCGTAGCCATCGATACCAGGCGTAAATGCCTGGCAGTCGGCTGCCCGAAAGTCCACCTGAGCAAGATGGAAAAAATCCCGAAAAAAGACGATGGGATACCCATCATCGCCGTCTTTGAGGGTCTTCATGTTGACCGTTTCGATGACAATTATATGCATCTCTTTTTTACCGACCTGCAACACATGGCCGACACATTCACCAATCTTCATTTCATTCTCAAGCCTCATCCCGGCGTCATCCAGCGCAGCAAAATTCACACAGAGCTTCTCCATACGTTGAGAAATATCGAGATCCTTGATCCCGCCCGGGCAACAAAGACACCCTGGACTACCCCAGGCCTGCTGCTTAATGCCCTGGCAGTCATCACCACACCTTCCACCATTGCCTTGGATGCGGCCATGGCTGCCGTACCCGTTGCGGTAACCCGCTACGGACAAAACATCCCTTATTATGCCTACTATGAACCCCTGCCGATTATTGATACCACCCGGGATTGGCATGCTTTTCTTAAAATCGCCCAAACAAAGCGATCCCAACTCATGGAAGTATCCCAATGCTTTTTGGAACGGGTTCAATTACCGGGTAATGCGGCCGAACGTATTCTCGCGATCGTCAGTAAACAACATTCCTAATGTGGAAACCAATCACATAGCCAAAATGAAATTTTCCCGGGATGTTCCGGCTTGGCTCATAGCGGCATTGGACGCCGAACGAATCACCACGATGGTGATTCGCGGCGCACACCTCGGAGCCGCAGACGATGTGCGGCGAGAATGAGCGAGAGCCATGCCGGAACATCCCGGCACATTTCGGTTGCGAGAGAAAATTGTCCTCACATCAGAAGTACGCCACTAACCGGATTGGTCAATCCGGAAAATATATTCACTGAGCCGTTCAACCCGCAGATGCTCAAAACGCCCGATGAGCGCCCCCAGCCGCTTGATCCGCGTTTGTATTTCATCGGCAGTCACGCCGGGAAAACGATGCTGATGATAAGCAAAATTATTTCGATGGCCGGGACGGCGCATATTGATTTTTTTGCTGGCCGTCCGCACCCGGTTATGGAGCCAGCCGCGCACATAGCTTCCCAGGGGAACAGCCGGTGGGAGATTGTGCCGATAACCGGCTTCCACCAGGACGTCAACCATCCGGTCACAGGACAACCGCCCATCAAGAGCGGTGATGTGCGGCGCCAGAATTCGCCGACGCTCAGTTTCCTCCAGCGGACCTTTTTCACCAGCCATGATCTCTTTCACCAGCACGCCGAGTTCTTCCAGGGAAAAGGCCCGATGGCTCACTTCATTGGGAAGATCATCGTCATATTTTCCACCGATCACCGGTTGATAGGCTACGGTTGGTGTTCCCAGAACGGCTGCTTCAATCATGGTGGTACAACCATTGGCAATCAACACTTTTGCTGCCATCAGCCACGGGGTCACGCTGTCCTCGTTAAAAATTTTCAGGGTTGTATACTGCTTGGCAATGTCCAGCCAGGGACCATGGTTCTCCGCCGGATGGGGTCGCACGACAATCGTATGACCAGGCATTAACCGGCACAAGGTCGGCAGCATCTCCTGAAAATATTCAAAAAGAACCTGCTTTAATCGTCCCTTCCCGGCATCAAACGTTTCTTCACCGCCAGCTTCCAGCGCCAAAGCCGGTTTTTTCAACTCGCTCAATCGGGGGAAGAAATGATTCACTTTGCTGAAATTGGTATTGATAAGGATAAAATCACCATATTTTTCCCTGAGAAGATCGGCTTTCTGCTGATAAAAAGCTCGCAGTTCAGGGCGGAGCAAATCAATCCGGGGATTGCCGGTAAGATGGATCGGCGTTCCGGGATAGCCGGGATAGTTGCGCAGCACCCTGGCATCATCTTCTCCCCATGTCAGCAAATGAGATAATTTTTTCAAGGTAACGGGGGACAAGCGCCAACGGTAATATTCATCATCAGGCCAGCGTACCAGGCCCTCCTCATCCCAACCGACAATTTCATGGCCAAGGTCACGCAGGATAGAAAACATCCTGATGCTCAAGGTCCGCATACTTTTGGCCAGATAGACACCCCGGGGCAGAGAATCCACCTGAAAATGAATAAAAGCCCGGGAACCAATGATAACGGGAAAACCGCGTTCAGCCGCGGCACAGGCCAGCAGGATCTTGGCATCCAGTTCCCTGACCTGACTTTCCACCGGAATAATAATTGTTGAAGGTTGTACAGACATGTAATAAATCCTTAAATCACCAAAGTACTATAAGTCAACTTTCTGTCTTGTATTACCAACATAGATAGTGGGGATGTTTGGGCTTGGCTTGTAGCGGCATTGGACGCCGAACGAATCACCACGACGGTGATTCGCGGCGAACACCTCGGAGCTGCACACGATGTGCAG
>JANTGH010000306.1 GCA_024763055.1 Desulfobulbaceae bacterium | reverse complement strand
ACTCTCAACTCCCATGTTGACATGAAGAAGTCCGCTCCTGCGGGCAAGTTCCATGAGTTCCCTGTCAAGGCAGCGGTGCACGTTCCATAGTGTTGACTACCTTAGGATGGCAACATCAGAGCTGCGCATAACAGAGTGGAAAACAGTGGACACTTACGGTGTTACCCTTCCTGAGCAGACCCGTTCCCTCCGGCACCTCGATTACACTGTCTGAGACCGCAATCTTCATAAGCCTGTTCCTGGTGGCGCATGGCCTGACAGTCACCTTACCTGGCCCGGGAATGAAGAACCCTTTCAGATAGTAAATTGAAGCGCCAAAATTGCAATACCTGGCAGTTGGGAAACTGCGCGCCTTTTTCCACAAATTTTTGGCATCATGCCTGTTTTTTCTTCACAGATGGTGGTTTTTGATCTTGTTTTAGGCTATGTTTCCTTATTGACAAAAACAATGGGGCGGTCTAAATATAATTTCAGGCTGAAACCGGGCGATGAAACTAAAATTTCGCCTTCCCCGGCTCAATTGCTGAAAAAGCAATTTCTTATCACCTTGGCCATGGATTTTTATCCGCAGAAAGCATCTCCTGTGCCCGCATTTCCAGCACCAATGCCGTGCCAAGCCGTAGCCCCAGTGCTTCAAGGGATGACCCCACTCCAGGGAAACAGCCTCGATCTTTCCAAACCTCGGCAATCTCCATATTGAGCCAATTCTCCCGGGCCTGCCAGGGGCCAGGGACAATATCGTGCTCTCGAATTCGTCGCACAGCTTGAAGACAACGCACCAAGGTGGATAATGCCACATCGCCACGGGTCACTTCCGCAGCATAAGAAAAATCGCCATAATGGGAGTCCTCAGCCTCAACGATTATTTAACGTAAAAGCTTCTGACGTCGTTCATCTTCAGCCGCATTCCCGGTGGGTTCAAGATATTCATGGTAGGGCAGCAGAAAACCAGTATCCCCATCTGGGCGAATGCTGTGACTCACCAGCCTGTCCCACAAGGGATAGAGAGGCCCCTATGCACTGTCATACCTCTCCAGCTTGCCAATTTTTGTTATTTTGCCAACGCCAATGACTAAACGATTTATGCCCTCACCAACCGGATGGCCCTCTTTGCAATACAGGAATATCAGCGATTTTTTGTCTTCAAGTTTGCCAAACACATGGTTGGAAAGTGCTGCCTGACGTTCCTTGCCAAAAACCCATGGTGTAGGGAACGGCGCCTGTTTGTCGGCAGGAAGGGGTTCTGCCATTTGTTCATCAATACGTTTCTGCTCTTTACGGAGCATCCAGCGGAAAGGGACGGCAATGGCGGTATAGGGTGGAACCTCCAGAATGCGCGGACTCATCCCTCCATGAGTCTCTCTACATTTTTTATTGTTGACGTAGGGATGCCCAAATTTCCGTTGCCAGGGGGAAGGGTTCATAAAGATGCCCGATTCCGCTTTACAGGGTGGCAATTGATCAGCAGCAATTTCTGACCAGTCTGTACCCTGAATGGCGTCTTCCTGGGCATCATCACGTTCCTGACGTACCCGATCAAGCATAACACAATAAGAATTAGCCGAAGGTGCGGCACAAACCCGGCCATTCCATTTTGAATCATGCCAGGCAACGCGGAGAGTGAGATGTTGGGGTATTTTCATGTATTAATTCCCTGCTTCAGCATTAGCCATCTCAAAAATTGAGCGCTTAAGCGGTTCAGGGGCATTTTTTTCGATACAGGCCTCAGCAACTGAAGAAAATTCCGCCTCATACGCAATTTTTCTTTTAAGTTCCGAAGTCACCTTTGCCTGGAGGACTTGCTTCAAAGCCTGTGCGCCTTGAGTAACGTGAGCACTGCAATATTCGGCGATTTGCATCTGGCATTCATCCCAGGTGTCACGACGTTTTACATTGAGCCTGTCGCGCAGGTTGAGATCCAAGATCTCTATTGTACGTTCTGCTCGACATCCCGATGTTTGACATTGATGCGAACTTCGTCAATCAGATCTGAAATGTAGGTACTCTCAAGATATTTAAAGAGCCGGGCCGGTTCGCCGATTTTTTCTGTAAGTTGCGCAAGGGAGGCTTTGTCGGGAACAAAGAGATAGAGCAGATCCTGTTTTTCTTTTCTGCCGCGAAAGTCAAGTGTCCGGCTTTCAGTATGATCAATCGGGGCTACGGCGATCTTCCACAGCTCGTTTAAAAATTCCTGGACAATGCCCCGGGCATACCAAAAGCGGTTATCACCGTTGGAGAGGATCTCTTCGGACATATCCGGCTTGTACCAGTAGGGACGCTTGATAACAAAGAGAACGGAATCGAGTTCTTCGATATTGAGATCAGAGAGAATACGCTTACATTCCTCATCATCTTTGAGCAGGTAGGCAAGTAAAACAAACTGGCTGTGCACGGTGCGGCAATAAAACAGCCGCCGCATCAGCTCATCGCTGCCACTGATAAGCGCATCGTAGAAACGCTGCTGGTGCTGTTGGAAGATGGCTTCGATTCGGTCATTTCGACCGGAATAATAGGCAAAAACATGGGAGGGTAAATATTTTCTGGCATGACGCTGCAGGTAGGAGAGAGCAAATTTTTTCGATTTGTTCGTGTCTCGTTCCAGGATGCTAACCTTGCCCTTTTTTCCATGGTGTTGATTTTGATCTGGTGACCACGGCAGGTGTAGTCCAGAGCTCGTAGGCGAATTCGGTCTTCTGGTTGAGGTCAAGGTCACGAAAGATGGTGACAATGGCCTCAATCATGTTTGACTTGCCGGAACCGTTCTGCCCAATAACGGCATGGCTTTTGAACTCTCGCTGCGTGCCGTCACCATCAATGGCTGAGCCGGTAAAGGTGATTTCAAAATCCCGCAGGTTCCTGAAGTCCTTGATTTTGAGCCGTTGCAGTCGCATTACCGGGCACCCACTTCCTGCATAACCGCCTTTTCCGGCTCGATGATCCAGCCTTTTTGCATCTCTTCCTTCAGTTGTTGGTAAAACGTGTCTATTTCTTTGAAACCAGACTGTTGCCAGAGGGACTTGGCCGACAATCCGCCTGTATGCCGGGCGATTATATTGGCCAACGGCGCATCGTCTCCGGCCTTTGGTTTTTTATTCATTCGAAGGTTGGTGACCAGTTCTGTTTTGGGTGCTTTCATTTTTTCGTGTTCCTTGATCCGGGTGCCGGTAATGGCTGTGACAGAGGCTTGGGTGAAGGCTTTACCAATAGCATTTCTTTCATTATACAGTGCCTCTATCTGGTCAATTAATCCCATAAGATAATTAAGTTTGGCAACAATTCGTACTTGTTCATCAACTGGCGCTATGGGTATTAATACTTGAGATAGTATTCCTAAATTAATATTTTTTTGAGCAGTCGAAGGAG
>JANTGH010000305.1 GCA_024763055.1 Desulfobulbaceae bacterium | reverse complement strand
ATCATTATCATAGCCCCCAGGGCGGTGATAGGAATTCGCTTTTCGGCGCCTGATCCAGAAAACAACATTTTCGTAAAAAACGGCCCGCCATAAACATACCATGCCAGCATTTTCCCCCAGATATTCGTCAGCTACCAGACTTCAACCAATATTTCAATATATTTTTTTCGGACTTTCCAAATTTCAACCCGATTCACACTGCAAACACAGCAATTTTAAATACAGCTCTCCCCACCCTTCCATATCGGAAAGCTTGACTATTGAACTTCAATAAAGGGTTCTTCGTAAATCGGCCAGCCGTCATCACAAGGCACATAAACCATTTCGTCATCTACACCTGACCGCGACGAAGGTAGTTCAACCGGCGGTGAGATATCCCAGAGATCAAGATGCTTAAGAATTTTGCGAACTACCGCGTACTCCGTGATAAAGCTCACTATCTTCATCTCGGTTTGACAATGAGGGCAGATCAGAGGATCGACCTCCCAGATTTTCTTGATGCATTCACGCCAGGTCGGCGAAGGGATATTACGCGGTTCGTAATCGGCGATTGAGATAATTGCACCGGTTGTTTCCAGCATTTCGACTTCAGCTTCGGCGCTTTGTTGTTCGGATTTCCGGCGCTCGCCCCGCATCCGGTTTGAATACCAACCGTAATAACGGATAAGCTGAAAACTTTTCTCGGGTATGTGTTGCGTTATGGCCGCGATAAAATCTACGGCTTCGAACACTTTAAAGTTGCTGCGGTTCTTCCCGTAAGTCATTTTTGACCGGTAAATAACCGTTCCCGAATCATGATTGTAGGTCATTTTGGCGCTTGAAAAAGGATTGCGAACAACATACTGAGTCAGGGATTCAAGCCCTTTACGATCACCGGCGTCAATCCGCACTCCGTTATGAACGCTGAACCCGGAGGTATGCCGCCAGGCCATTAGCCTGGCAACAAATTCCCGGGTGACAAATCCCCTATCACGCAGCTCTTTAAATACCGAAGCGCGAAAAAGTTCGGCCAGAGGTTTCAGTGACACTTCGGACATTACATGAAAAGTACCTCGCTCAGTGAAAAGACCATCCGCGACAATCGCGTGCAAATGCGGATTCCACTTGGCATAATCGCCGAAAGTCTGGATCGCCATAACCACGCCCGGCACGCCATCAGGCAGGTTTAAGGAAACACGAAAGAACTCCTGCAATGCGCGAATTGCGCAATGGCAAAGAACGCTCAACAGTTTTCGATCGTAACGAAAAAATTGACGAACAAGAATGGGAAGGCTAAACACATACTGCCGGTGGGGTATGGGGAAAAGAATATTCTCGGTCAGGGAAACACTGAGCTGAACGACCTTCTTGGCATGGCAGCTGGGACAGAACCAGCGTCCCCGGCAACTGAACGACAACAGGTATTCGTGATGACATTCCGGGCAGCGAACACGAGCGAAGCCCTGCTTTAGGTCACCACAGAAATGAAAATTGTCGACTACCTCCGACACAACCCGGCGCAGAAAACCATATTTATCAGCGAACCGGTCATAATACACCTCTTCAAACTCGGAAAAATGCTCATCAATCAGACACCAGAGAGGTGATGCTTTCGGCCGGCGCTGATTATATATCGCGACATCCGAGGAAACTGTTTCCGCATATCCCATAAAGGTAAAGGATAACAAACAATCGACCAAAACGCAAAAAAACCGAATCACTAAGAGCCAGACTAAGAACTTCAGGGCATAATCGAGTAGGGTGAGGTGAAGCTTACAAGCACTCTCACCTCACCCCTCTCACAGAACCGTACGTACGGACCTCGTATACGGCTACTGTCTATTTTCCTTCATACTGAAACAGAAATACCTGTGTCTACTGCTTCAAGATCAAAAAGTCTCATACCAACTGTTAAAGCTACTATATCTAGGCATCAATAACGCCTGGTTGTGATAATCTAATATTGACCAGTTAGATGGTTTGTGATCACAGAAAATTGACCACCTTTAGAACCCTTTCCTGTATATGGTTTTTAAACTATATACGGAGGGAGTGAGGATGCTAAAGATGGATCAATATGAACATATTCGCACAGCCAGCCGGGTGTACGGAAACAACATCAGTCAAATTTCTCGAAGTACTGGTCACTCTCGTAACACTATCAGAAAAGCCCTTAACTTTGAGTTCCAGGGATATAAAAAGAGGAAAACTCAGAGTTTTCCGGTGCTTGGTCCGCTTCATCAAGTCATTGAAAAATGGCTTGCAGAGGATCAAGGTCAACCCAAAAAACAGAGGCACACTGCACGCCGGATTTACAATCGTCTGGTTTCTGAGTACGGGTTTACCGGCAGTGAATCAAATGTACGTAAGTTTGTGAGGGGTGCTCGTACAAAACATGAATCTTCAGGTCTAAAGGTGTTCATTCCTTTGGAACCAGAGCTGGGACAAGAAGCGGAAATCGACTGGGGAAATGCTACTGCCATAATTGCTGGTCATCGAACCAGGGTGAAAATGTTTTGTATGCGGTCGAAGGGTTCCGGAAAATCTTTTATCCGACTTTATCCCTGCGAGAGGCAACAGGCTTTTTTTGATGGACTGATGCATGCTTTTATTTACTTTGGCGGCATATTTTCAACTTTGATCTTTGACAACTTAACTTCTGCGGTAAAAAAGGTTTTAGTAGGCAAAAGACAGCTGGAGCAGGATTCTTTCGCTAAATTCAGAAGCTATTATAGTTTTGAGGCCCGTTTTTGCAATCCCGGCCAAGGTCATGAAAAAGGCGGAGTTGAGGGTCTTGTCGGATTTGCACGACGTAATTTTATGGTACCGATACCCGAAGCGGACTCTCTTGATATTCTCAATGAAAGGATTTTGCAGGAATGCTTAAAACACGGCAATCATAGAACTGCCGGCCAGGAAAAAACAATTAACGAACTTTTTGAAAGAGAAAGAGATTTTCTTATTGAAAACCCCCAAATTCAATTCAGCAATGTGCAGGTTTTAAATAGAAAGGCAGACAAGTATGCAACCGTGATGATTGATAAGAACCATTACTCTGTACCTGTCAAATACTGCGGTTTTAAACTACGCCAACTAGTCTATTTTGACAGAGTAGAAATTTTCTATCAGAATGAAAAAGTTGCTGAACATGTACGTCTTTACGATAACAACCAATGGCAACTTGACCCTGACCATTACTTGGAAATCCTACAGCAAAGACCACTTGCGTTCTATAATGCTCGCCCTATTAAAACATTAAGATCTAAATGGCCGGAAATTATGGAAGAGCTTTTGATCTGCTTTCGTAAATCTCAAGGGGAAAACCGCGGAATCAAGGATTTTATTTCTGTTCTAATGCTTTTTCGCGAACACCCTGAAAAGGAGGTTTATTCTGCAATAGAGACGGCGCTTGAATCTGC
>JANTGH010000304.1 GCA_024763055.1 Desulfobulbaceae bacterium | reverse complement strand
AAAAAGTCTGTCACCTTTGCCAGTTTTTCCCCGCTGCCGACAACCAGAACCTGGCGGAAATTGTAGCCCCGGCTCCGCAACTGGTTCAGGAAAAATTTCAGGAGAACCTTCTCAAGCAGAATCAGGATGAAAGAACCTAAACTGAAGTAGAGAAACAGGAGGCGGCTGTAATAAACCGCGTGAACCAGGAAGATGAGGGCAGAAGAAGCCGTGAAGCTGAAAAAAAAGGCTGTCGTAACTTTTTTGACAATATCAAACTGGGAAATAAATCTCAGTTGGTGATAAATTTTCAGCTTGTAAAGACTGAAGAGAAACAGCGGGATAAAAATAATCGCAGCCCAGCCATAGTCTTTTACATCCTGAAATTGGGGAAAGTGATGAAAGCGACAATAAAAAGCGAGGAAAAAAGAGGAGGTCAACAGGACGGCATCAATACAGATCACTGACCTTCTGATAATAGTTGACTGCTCTTTCAGCATAATTACGGACTATTTTGGCAAAAGGTTTAAATCGTTATTTATATTCCGGCAATCGCATTGATCATTTTTTCTCATTTGCTTATGCACACTGCGAATCGGACATCTCAACAGTGCCTAAATATAAGATTGTATAAAATATCATATCGACAGGAGCGGGGCAACACATAACCTGAAATTCCGCTTGCTCAACGGAGGAAAAAAGTTTTTGGGAGATCACCTGTACGTGCTCTTCCCCACCGGGAGAGAACGCAAAAAAGCCTGTAAACGGGCCATTCTCATACCGATCCTGACCAGCAAGCGCCGCAGCGGACTGGCCGAGAGCTGGCCTTCCACATACCTGGTATTCTTTTGGTAGTATTCGTTAAATTTTTCCTCTTTTTTCCCGAGGTATGCACCCTTGATATCACTAAAGCCCTTTGCCTGAACCGCCATCATAGGACGAATACAATAGGAATAAAAAGTTTGCGAATACCAGACATCCAAGGGCAGCTCAACTTCCGCCATCCGCTCATACGCCCGGTGACTGACAGCATAAGCGTGACTACTCCACAAACGTGATTCCAATACTTCCGGAGATATCACCCTGGCCTGCTTTTGCAACCGCCCGCCCAAGTAGAACAGCTCCCATCGAGTATCCCTTTTCAGTACTTCAACCGCCCTCCCGAGCAGGTCTTTCTCCCATACCCGCCAGCGCAGATCATCTTCAAAAATAAGCACATTCCGGCATCCATCCTGACGGGCCTTCTCTATGCAAGCCATATGACTCAGGGCACAACCCTTCCGGGGATGCTCATGCTCAATTCCCGGAAACCGCTCCACCCTGTGCAGTATTCCCACTGAATCAAGTTCCCTGCATACCACTTGCCATCGTTCCGGACGGCGGTCCAGGTTGATGCAGTAAATTTGCTCAAAAAAAGCGAAAGCATCCATTGATAAAGCGCCTTTGCACAGCCAACTGAAAGGACCATCATGCAATCGTTCTTAACCGGGAGGAGTTCCCGGGGCCACCTCTCTTCCAAGCCGTCTTGAATTCCTCATTAGCACATCAGTCATGAATTATACAACACTGATACTAGTTTGAAAAGAACCGTTCACAACTATCAAAATCCAGCTTGATAAACCAGTCAAAAAAGTTTATTAGGGGTGACCATCAACAACCGACAATTGAGGGAAGCATGTTTGGCATGGGAAATCACCAAAGCATTAGCCAAACATTTGTCAACTTCGGAACGATTGAAAAACTATCTGCGAGAAGCTCGGTTAATGCCGGAGTGTTCAAAAATACTCCAGCCAAGCTTAAGGAACAAAGGCCCATGACATGTTGAAATTCCTAAGCCGCAAAAACCAGCGCCGCCATTCCGATGAAAAAAAAGTAGATTTTGCCAATTTCCCTCCGCAGCAAAAGATAGCATGTCCAAACCTGCGGTTGCTGTCAATGCATATCCCCAAAACTGCGGGCACCTCATTTTATCAGATCCTGCAGCAGGCATACGGAAGGAATGGCGTCATGCGCCTGGACTACCGCCCTGCTCTTGGCCAGTTTATTGTGAAGGGCAAGTCCTACAACAGCAAGAACTTACCTGCTAGAGTCTGTGCCCTTCATGGACACTTAAACTATAAAGTGATTTCAGCTTACTTGGAATTGAACGAAGAGATAAAAATAATCACCTGGCTCAGGAACCCGATAGAAAGGGTTATTTCAAACTATTATTACTTGTTGGAAAGACTGGATGACCGTTTTAAAGTCGACCCCTTGCACCCTTACACTCTCGATAGGATGACCAAATCCCTGCTGGAATTCGCCAAATCCAACCAGGAAAAAAACAGGCTTTTTAAATACTTCAGGGGCACTGATCTTGGAAGTTTTTACTTTGTTGGCATTATTGAAAATTTCGATGAAGATATAATGGAATTGGGCAAACGACTTGACTGGAAGACAGTAAAACCCGTAAAACAGAATGTTACCCTGAAAAAACCTTCTGCAGTCTCAGCTGAGGTTTATGAAGCCATTAAATCCATGAATCACAAAGACTGGAACATCTACCAACAGGCCCTGGCAATGAGAAAGGCAAGAAAAAAGAATCATGATTGAAGTAATTTCCACTCATATCCCCAAAACCGCCAGCCAGACTTTTAAATAAATACTCCAGAAAGTCTACAGCGATCGGCTTGATGAGGGGCGCAGCAGGAAAAAAATTTTCCCAAAAAAAATACGGCCGCGCAAACTACGGAAAACAATGCCTTCCGGGGTCACCACCTCCACGTCAATTTCCGGAGGCCGATGCTCAACATGATACTTTAAACGGTGTTCCGCCCCCCCTGGATGCTATTACTCCGGTGATTAAATATAAGAATCATGCAGCATAAGCAATGTTTGGATGTTTAAAATAATTTTGTACATGCTGTGGCCGTCTCTGTAATGTTTTCATAAAAGAGCGGGTTTTTTTCGTCAACTCTTTCACTGTTCTGGCCGGCATCCCGGAACGAATTTTCTGTTTGAGATCACCGTTAAGATATTCATCCGGGTTGAGTTCCGGAGAATAAGACGGCAGAAAAAACAACTCAATCTGTTTTTCATGTTCTTTGACCCACTCCTTGACCTTTCTGCTGTGGTGTACACGGAGATTGTCAAGGATAAGAAATATCTTTCGGTCACGGTCTTTAATCAACCGAGATAAGAACTTGATCAGGACCTGGGAAGTCATGGTCTCTCGATAAAGCATGAAGCGAACCTTTCCCCGGTTGGTAATGGATGAAATCATATTGACCCGGCTTTTAGTGGCATTAATCCGAACCACAGGAGTTTTACCCTTTGGAGCAAATCCTCGGGCATGATAGGCATCATTTTGAATACCGGTTTCATCGCCCCACTGGATCTCGGCTTTTTCTTGCCGGGCCTTGCTCTGTATCTGAGGGTAGACTG
>JANTGH010000303.1 GCA_024763055.1 Desulfobulbaceae bacterium | reverse complement strand
AAGTGGTGGGTTCAACCACGGTGGCGCAACGGTAGCATTTGCCGACCGCATGCTCATAGTCTTCAATTTCCACGAGATAGCCTTGTTCGCGCAGGTCTTCGACAATCTTTTCCCGGCACTCGAACCGGTCAAGGCCTTGGTATGAACCCGCATTTTCGTTCATGACCCCGTAATCGTCCATAACCTTGATCCGGGGAAGATCATGGCGCAACCCGATCTCGTAGTCATCACGATCATGGGACGGGGTGACCTTGAGCGCCCCGGTACCGAAATCACGCTGCACGTGGTGATCCAGGACCACCGGGATAATGCGGTCAACCAGCGGCAGCCGGATACCTATTTTTTCCAGGCCCTGATACCGATCATCTTCGGGATGTACGGCCACAGCCGTATCGCCTAACATAGTCTCCGGCCGGGTGGTGGCCACCACCACCTCGCCCGAGCCGTCTGCATAAGGATAGCGCAGGTGATAGAGTTTGCCATGGGTGGGATCATGCTCAACCTCATCATCGGCCAGAGCGGTATGACAGCGTGGGCACCAATTGACGATATAGTCGCCTTTATAAATCAATCCTTCCTTAAATAGTCGGACAAAGACCTCACGTACCGCCTTGGATAACCCCTCATCCATGGTAAACCGTTCCCGGTCCCAGTCGCAGGAAGCGCCCATCCTTTTCAGCTGGTTGATAATGGTGCCGCCCTTATCCCTGCGCCACTGCCAGACCCGTTCAATAAACTTTTCCCGGCCCAGGTCATGGCGGGTCAGTTTTTCCGTGGCCAACTGCCGTTCCACCACGTTCTGGGTGGCAATGCCCGCATGATCAGTACCGGGCACCCAGAGGGTATTGTCCCCCTTCATCCGGTGGTAACGAACGAGAATATCCTGGAGCGTGTTGTTTAAGGCATGACCGATATGCAGCACCCCGGTGACATTGGGCGGTGGAATGACGATGGAAAAAGACTCCTTTCCCTCTTCCATTTTGGCGGCAAATGTCTTGTGACGGGTCCAGTATTCATACCAGCGTTGTTCAACCCGGGTGAACTCATAGCCTTTCGGCAGATCGTATTTCTCTGACATTTTTTGTATTATTTCTCTCTCTTTTCTCTTCTTTGGCCATGGAGACGAAAAATTTATCCATGATGATTATCCAACAATGCAAGGCGCAACCCCAGACCGATGAGCACGGAACCAAGCAGACGGTCGAGCCAGACCGAGACCCTGCGATTCTTCCTGAAAAAACGAGTGGTCCGGGCAGCGGCCAGAACAAAAACAAACTCGACAACAACGGCTACCGCTATAACAAGGCCTCCCAGCAGAATGATCTGGGCTGTCGCATGTCCAATCTCCGGCCGGACAAATTGCGGTAAAAAGGCCATAAAGAAAATGGCGACCTTGGGATTGAGAATATCCACCAGGGTTCCCTGTTTGAAGGCCTGCCAAGGGGTAGTTTTCTGCTTTTTTGACTCTATATTATCAAAGGTCGCCCCCTGGGCCAGAAAGGCCCGAATGCCGAGATAGACCAGATATGCCGCGCCAATATACTTGACGACGCTAAAGGCGATGGCGGAGGTGGCAAGAATAGCGGACAGGCCCAGGGCGGCCGCAAACACATGCACTAATGCACCGGTACAGACCCCAAGCGAAGATGCCACGCCGACCTTTCTTCCGCCGGCGATTGTTTTTGACAGGATGTAAATGAGATCAGGACCGGGCGATACGTTAATCGCCAGAGCTGCTGTAAAAAACAACATCCAGTAAGAAAATGACTCCATGGTCTATCCTGTGTAGAGGTGATTAAAAAACCGACCAGGGCTTGGGCATGAAAATCAATTTGTACAGCCCCAGGGCATAACGGTCGGTCATACCGGCAATGAAATCACAGACCTCGCGGTGCCGCTTCTTTTCCTCCTTCCCGGACTTCGCCTTTGGCCTGGGCGGGCATTCACCCGGACCTGCTTTGGGAAACTCATGTTCCAGAAAAAATGCGTACAGATCACGGATGATCCGTTGCGCCTTTTCAAACTCGTTATGCACCCGCCAGTTACGATAGACATTATCATACAAAAAACCACGCAGTTCGGTGATGGTCTCGGTCATCAGGTCACTGAGATGAAGATTTCCATCGTCGGAAGCCAGTGTTGAGGAAACCAGATCCCTGACCATGACATCAATACGCCGGGAGGTACTATCGCCGACCACCTTGCGGAGATGGCTCGGCACATCAGCATTCTTAATCATACCGGCACGCACGGCATCATCCATATCATGGTTGACATAGGCCATGATGTCCGCCACCCGTACCACCTTTCCCTCCATGGTCGTCGGCAGTTCGCTGGTATCCGTGGGTAAAATATCTCGATACCCCTTGGAATGTTTTAAAATGCCGTTCCGTACTTCCCAGGTCAGGTTCAATCCGCGGCCATGGTCTTCAAGAAAATCCACCACTCGCAGGCTTTGTCGATAATGCCTGAAACCGCGCGGATGCAGACTATTCAGGCTGAACTCACCGGCATGACCAAAGGGGGTGTGGCCGAGATCATGGCCAAGCGCAATGGCCTCTGCAAGGTATTCATTTAATCGCAGACAGACGGCTATGGTACGGGCAATCTGTGAGACTTCCAGAACATGGGTCAAACGGGTACGATAATGGTCTCCGGCAGGGGCTAAAAACACCTGCGTTTTATGTTTAAGACGACGAAAACTCTTGGAATGAATAATCCGGTCTCGGTCACGTTGAAAAACAGTGCGCAGATCACAGGTGTCCGGCTCATCATGTAAACGCCCCCTGGAGTTCACACTCAGACAGGCATGGGAGGAAAGAATGGACTGCTCCTGTTCTTCAAGTTGACAACGTATGGACAAACTCATTATCTCTTCCTGATCAATGGGCAAAAATAACGAAATACTCCGGCAATAACCTCTACAATCTGTTCTCTTTAGCAGGACAAAGACGGTGAAACAAGGTTTTTCTTATTCCAGGCAGTCGGCAAGAAGAATTGCCAGATGCCGGACCTGAACGGGGAGGTTGTTTTCGGCCTGTCCCTGCTGCCACTGCATCAGACAGCCTGAGCAGGTGGTGACCACCATGTCCGGCGCGCAGGCCAAGGCTATGGTCGCGCATTTATTAAAGATATTCCGGGAAAGATCAGGGCAGCCAAGATGAAAAAGCCCGCCCTGCCCACAGCATTGCGGCCCATCGACAGATTCCACCCGTTCTATTTTTTTGACCCGCTCCAGGAGTATGCGGGGATTTTTCCGGCCGCTGTCCGTAAAACGGAGATGGCAGGGGTCATGGTAAAATACCTTCTGATTTTTCCGTGCGGCCAGGGCAAGATCGGGTTGTTTGAGGAAAAATGAGGAAAATTCAATGACCCGATCGACAAAATTCTGTGCCTTTTGCAACTTTTCCTGGTCATCTTTGAATAATTCAGGATAG
>JANTGH010000302.1 GCA_024763055.1 Desulfobulbaceae bacterium | reverse complement strand
GCTGCCGATCAGCCGCTTCACCGGGACGTTGCCCTTTCATCATTGCCGGATCGAGAAATTATTTACCGGATTATGCTCCAGGTGAAGGGGATGCTGAACCAGACACGTATTCATATTGGTCGGGACAGCTCTATTGAAATTTCTCACCATTATGGTTTGGAGCGGTTCAGGGAGTTTGGTGCGGTGATCATTGACTGCATTAACCGGCAGTACTGCAAAAAACTGGTTATTATGCTTCCCCGGCAGAAACATCCTTACCACTACCATGAGAAAAAAGAGGAGACCTTCCAGTTGCTCTGTGGAGATTTGGAAGTTGAACTGGGGGGGCGGCGGATCAAGGCGGAGCCGGGTGATACTATTCTGGTCAAGCCGGGGGAATGGCATAAGTTTCACACCCTTGACGGGGCCATTTTTGAAGAAGTATCAACAACCCATTACAATAATGATTCTTTTTATGAGGATGAGCGGATTGCCCGTTTACCCCGGGAAGCCCGAAAAACGGTTATCCCCAACTGGCATGCCATCCAGGGGGAAAAGGAATAAACACGTTGGGAAATCTTCTGAAAATTCAGTAGTGTCCGGTATGATTTTTGTTTTGTCTGCAATGATGTTAGCTGGTGCTGTTTCAGAGCGACATCATGAGCAAATTTGGGGGACATGACCTGCTTTTCCGGAGGAAATCGGGATCGTGTACCCTGAATTTGCAGGAAAAATTACGATAATGATACAACGGGGTGCTGCAGTTTGATTTCTGACAAAAACATTAAAATCGCCGTGCTTGATTTTGATGGTACCCTGATTGATTCCAATAGTTTGAAGTATGAAGCTTTTTTCAGGCTTTTTCCCGAAGATGGTCAATCGGAAACTATTGTTCGGTTGGTGTTGGCTGATAGTTTTGAAGCTAGCCGGTACGATATTCTTGATGAGATAATTGCCCGGCGTAACCACCTGAAACTGGACCAAAATCCCCTGGATGTTGCCAGCCTTGCCAAAGCCTACAATAATCTTGTGCTGGCTGGTGCCAAGCATTGTCCGTTGATTCCTGGTGCCAGAGAGGCGCTGGATTTTCTTTCCTCCCGGGTCAGGCTCTATATCAGTTCAACCACACCCGAAGATTCCTTGAAAGAGATTATTGATTTTCGTGGTTGGACGGATTACTTTGTTGGTGTTTTCGGCTATCCCCGGAAAAAATCCACGACCTTGTCAAACATTATAGATCGGGAAAAGGTCGAAAACTCCAGGGTTGTGGTGGTTGGCGACGGTGAATCCGACCGCATTTCTGCCGAGGAAAATCGATGTAAATTTATTCCGGTTCATGATGTTTTTCCGTTTTCTGAGGTAGCCCGGCTGTTAGGTGATAATGATAGACAGTCTGACACCTGTTGAAAACAGTTTTTTTAGAGGTTGACATGATTGATGGTCATAAAATCTTGGTGGTGGTGCCGGCCAGGGGGGGCAGCAAAGGGATTAAGCTCAAAAATCTGCGGCCCCTCGGTGGGGTGCCGCTGGTGGGCTTGGTAGGCCAGGTGGTGCAAAAGCTTGATTATGTTGACCGGGCGGTGGTTTCCACTGATCATTACGAGATTGCCGCTGCGGCTGTGAAGTATGGGCTTGAAGCCCCCTTTATGCGCCCTGAAAGCCTTTCCGGTGACCGGATTGCCGATTGGGATGTGCTTTATCATGCCCTGCTGGCCTGTGAAAAGGCGGATCGCTGCCGCTATGATGTTGTCGTCATGTTACAACCTACCTCACCGTTTCGCCGCCCGGCACAGGTAACAAAAACCATTACCCACCTCATCGAGGGCAAGTACGATGCTGTCTGGACGGTCAGCGAAACTGATTCTAAGGCTCACCCCCTGAAACAGCTGGTCATACATGGTGCGCGACTGGATTATTATGATCCGGCCGGGGCGGCAATTATCGCCCGGCAGCAGCTTGTCCCGGTCTATCATCGAAATGGTGTGGCTTATGCCATCAGCCGGGAATGCCTGGTTGACAAAAAAAGTATTAAAGGGGAAAAAACGTCCTGCGTGGTTATTGATGATCTGCTGGTCAACATTGATACGGAACTGGATTTCAACTATGCCGAATTCATGCTGCAGCAGGGTTGTTCACTGGATCCAGAGGATGACTGATTTCTGTCCGGAAGTTTTGGTGTGGTCATGAAGCGCTCCCTTATTATCCCGGTTGAAAATCAGGTTCGGGAGCTTGATGCAAAACTTCTGCTTGCCTGCATTGCCGCCCGTCAGGGATTTTCCGTTATTATCGGTTCACGTCTGGAAATAAGTTTTCGCATCGGGTCTTTCTCGCCGGGCATTTACCTGGCTAAAAGCATGACGGCCCGCAGCCTGAAAATGTTTCGGATCATGCGTCAATTGGGCTATGTGATTGCCGGCTGGGATGAAGAAGCCCTGATTCATCCTCCCCTTAAAACCTATTTCAGCCGCCGGCTTTCACCCGAAGTGATGCCCTGTATTTCCCACCTTTTTGCCTGGGGAGAGGAAAATGCCGAGCTGTGGCGGCAATATCCTTTTTTGCCGGCTGATCTCCCTATTCATTTAACCGGCAATCCCCGTGGCGACATGCTGAGACCTGAAATGCAGCCTTTTTTTGAAAAAGAAACGGAGCAACTCCGGCAGGAGTATGGAGATTTTCTGCTCATCAACACCAACTTCAGCTTTGTCAATGCCTTTTATCCCGATCAGAATCTTTTTCAACCCGGGGATAAAAACGGGGAAAAGCCACGTTACGGTCGGGCGGCAGTGGGCATGGAGCGTCACTTTGCCGAAGGATTACGGGACCACAAACAAGCGGTGTTTGAGAGTTTCCAGCACATGATTCCCCGGTTGGAACAGGCATTTCCCCACCTGATAATCATCGTTCGTCCCCACCCGGTTGAGAATCCAGCGGTTTATCAGCAGTTGGCTGCGGGATGCCAGCGGGTAAAGGTTGTCAATGAAGGTAATGTTATTCCCTGGCTGCTGGCCTCCAGGGCGGTGATCCACAATGGTTGTACCACCGGGGTTGAAGCGTATCTTATGCGGGTACCGGCTTTGAGCTATCAGGAAAAAGGTGACCCCGCGTTTGATCATGGTTTCTACCGGCTTCCCAACGCTTTGAGCCATTCGTGTCATGATTTTCTCGAGCTCAAGGAAACTCTCGGCAAGATTCTGGACGGATCGTTGGGAGCTGCTGATGGTCGTGAGCGCCGGGAACTGATGGCCGGTTTTCTGGCCTCACAGGATGGCCCGCTGGCCAGCCAAAGGATTGTGACCGTGCTGGAAGAGATTGTGCGGGAATCTGCCAATCAACCTTTTCCTTCCGCTTCGGCCAGGTTTTGGGGACGGGCGAAAGTCGTAAAGCGACGGTTGGCTAAACGTATCAAATCATTTCAGCCGAATTCCAAGTATCGCCCGGAATTCCAGCGCCATCGCTATCCCGGTTTGTCCTTGGAAACC
>JANTGH010000301.1 GCA_024763055.1 Desulfobulbaceae bacterium | reverse complement strand
GACAATACTGCCATGTTCATCCTGAATTTCCAGGGCATGGATGAAAACCAGGCCTTGAAACTGGCCAAGAAATTTGACTGGCAGGCAATGAAGAAGAAAGCGGCAAAATTGTTATAAATTTCCGGAAAACCTGGACAGCATTTGCTGATAGATCATTTTATCGACCTTTTTGATCAGAATTTCCCATTCATTAGCACCAACCGTCTGCCAGACCCGCAAAGGGTGTACATGGGGGCAGCAATTTCCACAAAGCGAACAAATTCTCCAGGCTTACCCTGGTCTTGTGCCGCGTCGTTTCCTGCATTTTGTCCCTACAAAAAGGTTTTTGATGTCCCGATTGGTTCTCCTGAATTATTTTAATTTGCTGTTCCAGTATTCGACATAGGTAACATAAGCCTCTTGGTTAATTAAGAATTTCAGGTGCTGGTCAACATTCAGTTTGTACGCCGGCACGTTCTTTATTCCCATCCTGCGGGCTTTTTCAACCCTGTGTTTGCCATCAATCAAATTATAGCGTCCCGGAGCAATTTCCGCCAATATTACCGGCCGGGAGATATCAACTGAATCGATATGAGATGCGTTGATGGTTGACTCAGCTTCGAACAATTCGTTTACCGGTACTTCCTGAAGAGTAATGCTATCAGGATTATTTTTAATATATTCAATCATCCTGGTGATATTAAAAACAAAAATACCATTTGGAAACAGTTCGTCTCCGACAGCAGCCGGACATGGAGTGAAATCATTTTCGACTTTCAACTTTTTTACCATTTATGATCCTTTTTTTCAGCTGGTTCAATTCTCTCCGCCACGTCTCGGCCCCTGTCCGTCAACCGGTATTTCTGCAGGCGGCTGTTGGGTTTTTCGGGTATGATCGGTAATGTCCAGATCGCCGTCTTCATTGCGATCATAAATGCGGCCATTGCAGCGATGAACCTGCGAGCTTTCAGTCGCGCAGATTAGAGGTTAGTTGATATCGCGGTTTTTACTGATCCTTGGCCCCTGTTTTTTTACCATCTTCTGAGACCGGTGATATTTTGGAAATGGGTATCGTAGGTAATAAGTACGGAGCTGGTTTCTAAAGCATGGGCGGCGATCCAGACATCATTGATCGGGATGGGTGAACCGTTTTTTTTCAACTTCTCTTTCAAATCACCGAAAATTTCAGCGGTTTCCATCGTGGCATCAAGAATTTTTACAGTTTTTTTAGTGAGAAACCGTTTCAGATAATCAAGGTTCTGCTGCATTTTGTTCCCCCCTCTGAAACCGGCAAAAAGCTCTCCTAAAACAAAGATTGACATATAAACCGATTCCGCTTCAACCAGGACGTCCAGTACGCGCTCATCACCGGTTAAATATGCCGAATAGCAATTAGTATCCAATAAAATGTTTTTCATTGCCAGTCACCCGGATCAATTTGATCGCAGGTTTCAGAGTTTTTTTTGAATTCTGCCGCGTCTTCGGCTGACCAGACACCGTAGAGATCAAGAAACTCATCACGCCGGTCATGGATTTGAGGATTGTTAAGACCGAGGGCTTTCCCCAAGAGCTCTTTCAGGGTTTTATTGATGCTTAAACCGCGTTCCCGAGCCTTATCCCTGATACTTTTATCCAGACCCTCATCTAAACCATGGATCGTTATTGATTTCATGTTCACCCCCCGGTCAAAAATATAGTGAATAATATAGGTAACGCTTCAGTTAACCCGGAAATTCAGGGTACACAATCCCGATTTCCTTCAGTCTGTAGGCAGATACGGCCGGAAAATCGGGTTATGTCCCCAGAATTTACCAATATAGTTCATAAACATGATTCAATGAACTACTATTATAGTTCATAAAGCCGGTAGTGTCAAATATGCACCCCGGAAAAATCTTTATAACTATTCAGCTGACCCGGAAATTCAGGGTACACAATCCCGATTTCCCTCTGTCTGTCGGCAGACACTACCACATGACATCGAAATCCTGATCCTCCATTTTTGCGGCAATGGCAGGGATCAGGTGTCCTTCCACGTCAAGAACCCCCTGCAACAACTCCAGGAGTTGGTCCTTGTCGACTCTTTTTTCCGTCTCCAGAATGCGATCAAAAATATTGCGCTTTTTCAACAGTTCAAGGGCCAGGTCATAGAGGTTGATCTCCAGGATCTGAATCCCTTTTTTCTCCAGGGTCCTGATCAGCTGTTTTTCTAATAGCTAGTGGGTTCTATTCCCGCCCCCTCCACCAAATACCAATCCGGCATAACCTGCCGGATTTGTTGTTTTATCAATAGTTTACAATACATACCCAGCTTGTACCCACATCCTCTGCGGATTAGTTTTTGCCCCTAAACCACTCTAAACAACGCTAAAACCCCCTATCAATCACTCAATTTACATGCATTTCACCTGCATTGGGAAACGTTGCTTACCTAACATCACTAATCATAGTTACACCTTTCCAGCACTTTCTTCTGCAAATTTGTCCAGCATTTTCTGATAAATGATTGCGTCAGCATGTTTGATCAGCCCTTCCCGTTCACCAGCGGGCAAAAAAGCATGGCTGAACGCCTGTTTCATCATTGCCAGGGCATCCCAAAAGCTTAAACCGCCCGGCGTCAGTCGGGAAGCCTCCAGATATTCACCGGTCAGGGTTGTACGGCTGATGCCGGGGTTGTCCGTGCAAAGCGTCAGAGGCAGGCCCAATTCCCATAATTCTCCCAGCGGGTAAGGATCATAATTACCAGTCTTTCCAATACTCTCTTCAGGACCACGAAAACCGACAACCTCCATATTGCTGGTAGGACACAGCTCCAGGCAGATATTGCGGTCCCGGAAATGCGCGGCCAATGCCTGGTTTTCAACCAGTGACAGACCATGACCGATGCGATCTGCGTGCAACCGGTATGCCGCGTTCCAGATACTCTCGGCAGGCTGTGTTTCTCCGGCATGAATAGTTATAGGCAGACACTCGGCAAAAGCGCCTTCATATAACTGTTTAATACGATCCAGACCCCTTGAAAGTTCATCGCCGGCTAGGTCAAGGCCGACCACAAAATTCCGCAATTGAGGGTCTTTTCGGGCCTCAATCACCAAATCGACCGACTTCCGGATAAGATCCATGTTTTCACCGCCACAATCAGCGGCATCACGACGGTCGGTTATCACCACAAACCTGATAATTGGCTGGTAATTACAATCTTTTTTTTCTTCCCTGCCAGCAATCTCTTTGAGGGCAGCATGAAACAGGCGCAAGAATTCCATACCGTCACCGGCCAGGTATTTTACCGGACTGCCCCTAAGTTCACAGTACAATAGGTTCTGCCGGCAGATCTGCAGGTAAACCTTTTCAGCATACTTTTTGATCCCTTCAGGACGACCCAAAATGGCTGACCCTGTCATTTCTCCTGGTCGCTCATAGGAAGAAAATCCATGAGTATTAGTTTTCAATAAGGCAAATCGTGGTTGAGTAACCTCATAAAGATGTTTCTCCAGGATTTCCGGTGGCAGGTGA
>JANTGH010000300.1 GCA_024763055.1 Desulfobulbaceae bacterium | reverse complement strand
TTGTCATCGCTTTGCTCGTGGCCACTATGGCGTTGGTTGGCTATGACAGGCTCTTTGCCCAAAAGATCAAGGTGCTGGATCTGAAGGGATACCTGCGCACTCAGAAGGCTCTTTTGACCGCCGGAGAAATAACCCCGAAGCAGTGGAAGGAAAAGCTGGATACCGTAGAACTGATTTTAGACGATGAGGCTGCTCGCCATCGTAATCAAGTAATTGTTTTGAAAGATGTGGTGCTGAGGAATGGAGAAGAGGTCCGGATCAAAGAGTAGAGAGAAGAAACTGTCGTGGAAGCTGAACAGCCGGGAAAAAACGCTGGCCATTGTCGTGCTGGCAGCACTTCTCGTCGGGGCCTGGCTGCCGGGGCGGCTCATCATTTCCACCAGTCCCTCTCTGGACCACCGAATCTTTTTCCTCACCAGGGAAAAGGATAGCATCAAAATCGGCGACTACCTGGTGTTCATACATAAAGACATGCGATTTATCCATAAGGGACTGGATCAGAAAAATGATCGTCTGGTGAAAAAGGTCGGCTGCGGTCCCGGCAATATACTTTCAGTCGATGCTGAGAGAGTTTTCACCTGCGGTCAAAGAGAGCTGGGGAAAGCATTGGAGGCCGATAGTAAAGGTCGTCCTCTGCCGGTCTTTTCATTTATCGGGGTGGTGCCGGAAAGCAGCTATTTTATGGTGGGGACGAATCCCCGCAGTTTTGATTCCAGGTATTTTGGTTTTATCCATGCAGACGAGATTCTCTATAAAGCCCTGCCGATCTGGTAGCCCGTTTCTGCTATGGCTCGTCTGTCTGCTGATGATTGCCGGCAGTGCAACAGCTGACGGCCAGGAGAACAGATTTTACGACGATACCAGGCATGGCTGGTTTTGGTACGAGGATCCCCTGCCAATGCAGGATGCAAAGGAGGATAAGCCGAATCCAACCAGTAATCCTCCCAGAAGCATCCCATCTCTGGACAACTATTCCATTGATCAGCTGTGGAACATGTACCCGGATGATTTTCAGAATCTCCTCAATGTCCTGCAGAAAAAAGCCGTCCAGACCCCGACCGAACAAAACATCATGGAATACCTCACCATGCAGGATATTGCCCGACGCAAGGCCCTGGCTTATACCAATGCCACCATGTACGTCACTCAGAAACACAGTGAACTCTTCAATGTGAATCATGTGTATCCGACCGCCGGGCCGGGAGTTACCGCCAGAGTGCGGATGCAGCAGAATGAAATTTTTCAGACCATCAGCCGGGCCGGAAATGATCATGCTCTGATATTTTTCGTCAGCCCCAGCTGTGGATTTTGTTCAAAGCAGGCAGGGATTCTCGCTTATTTCAAGGATAAGTACGGCTGGCAGATCAAGACCGTTGATATCAGCCGAAATATCAATGCCGCTGCCCGTTTCAACATCACCGTCACCCCAACCCTTCTTCTTATCAAGAAAGGCCAGGAAAAATACATGACCGTGACCAGCGGGGTTATTGCCTTGTCCGAGTTGGAAAGAAAACTTTACCGGGCCATCCGTTACCTACAGGGACACACCCAGGGTGATAATTTCCTGATGTATGATTTTCAGAAGGGTTCTGCCTTTGATCCCGCGTCAATACTTGAGAAGGGCAGGCAGCCGTGGAAAATGGAATGATTCTCTTAGAATTTTATTGGCTATCAAATTTATTGATCGTCTGTCGCAACTATTCTGTCAGCGACTATCGATTTTATGAATTTTTTGCTTCCGTCTGGGAAGACTTCAACGATTTTCCCATCACATGCCTCCAAGACAGAGTTTCCTTGGCTTAACGCATCCAAATACGCTTTATGGAAAGCATATTTTGCGAGGTGTGGAATCTGTTCTTCAAGGAAATCCAATTCTTTTTCTGTGCGCATGATTTAAACGAGATTCAAGTTTTCAAGCTGGCCGATCAAACTGATTCATGCCTTTTATCTATTTTCGCTCAGACAACCGTAGCAGCACATTAAAAAAAAGTCTTGGCTACATTTCACAGCGCTGCAATTTTTCAGTAAGAGCCTGTTTTATAAATTCATTCAAATTAATGGACTCGCTATGTGCAGCTACGGCTGCAGAAAGATGTAATTCATGTCCTACCCGGACATTAAAAGATCCCTTACAAGGCTTATCCGGGGTGATCCCATCGGCTTTGCAGTCTTCGAGATAACTGTCAACAGCATCTTGAAAGGCTTTTTCAAGTTCTTGTGCGGTTGCGCCTTCGTAGGTAATTAAAGGAGAGATAAAAAGCAGCTTTCCATACAGAACATTATCCTCGGGGCTGATTTCTACGGAGCCATGGTATCCTTTATATCGCATCGTTCTCATATCATCCTCCATTCTTTCAATTTCTTGCGAAGCTCCCTGATAACGTAAATTTTAACCTCATTACCCGGATGCGGTTTATGCAGGTTGATTTTTTGATCCGCGTTACCATTATCGAATTTTACCCGTGATCCAGAGCCTTGCTGTTGGTGATAACCCAGGCTTTCGAGCATGCTGCTCAATTCTTTCCATGTGAAATCACTTTTGGCCGTCTTGAACCTGGCAACTAATTTATCCGCTTTTGTCATGAGTTACAGATCCTCCATATTTAAACGATAGCACAGGATCACATTTCTTGCAACTGAATATAGTTGCAGTTGCCTTTTTGTCAAATAAGGGCAGGCAGCCGTGGAGAATCACCGAGTAGCCCTCAGGTTATGACAGGCAGTTGAAGGCGAGATATTTCACATTTGACTTGTAACCAAAAAAAGATTACATATAGAATATATGAAATACCGTGTGATAATGAAGAGAAAAGTTGTCAAGGCTGTGGGCAGGATGCCGAAAAGTGAGCAAAAGCGGCTGGCTCTGCTTGTTGACGACCTGAGCGAAGCGGGGCCGGTACAACCCGGTTGGCCCAACTACAGCAAGTTGTCAAAAGAGGAATATCATTGTCATCTCAGCAGGAAATGGGTTGCCTGCTGGCGGTATGAAAAGGGAACCATTGAAATAGAGGTATATTATGCAGGCAGTCGCGAAAACGCCCCGTATTGATGTCAGAATCACCGGGGAAATATCTGAAAAACTCCTGAAAACACTTGCGGATGAATGCGGTGATGACCTGGTGATCATCACCGATCCGGATGAAGAGTTTGTCGATGCCAAGGAGATGGACTGGTACAGGGAGGCAAAGGGTGGGCTGACTCCAGGTGAATCTCTGCGCATCTATCGGCAGAATGCAGGCCTGACCCAGGAGGCACTGGGAAAAATGCTGGGTGACCTTCCAAGACAGCACATTTCCAACATGGAGAACAACAGCCGGGCCATCAGCCTTGAAATGGCCAAAAAGTTGGCAAAGCTGCTGCACACCTCACCTGCGCGTTTTTTGGATTTATGATTGTACAGGTGTCACGTGACAGTCACGTTACCATGTCACATTGCCGTCACGTGACGTCACGCAGGAGAACAGACAAGACAAGAACAGAGTAGAGAAGAAAACAAC
>JANTGH010000299.1 GCA_024763055.1 Desulfobulbaceae bacterium | reverse complement strand
CGGAAGAACAGGACAGGATCTTTGATCAGTTTTACCGGGTAGAGAAATCCCGCGCCTCTACTTCCGGTGGTTCGGGCCTTGGTCTGACCATCGTCAAACGCATTGTTGAATTGCATCATGGAAGAATCGAACTTGAGGGTGAGTTTGGAAGCTGGGTGCAATTTTATGTTGTTCTGCCCCTAATGGAATCATAATATGTGCTACAGCACAGCGTGCTGTCCACCGGGATTTCTCCTTTTCCCCTTATCAACAGAACCAGCCGGGTAATAGGGGCATTTTTCCAGTCTGCAGCCGTGGGGATATCTTAGCATGTGCTGACAGGGTAATGGAAAAATTTTGTTCAAGAAAATCGACGGTAACCTCAAGGGAGGTTCGGACATATGCCTTGCAGCAGCTTGGCCCGGTAAGCTCTCTGATAGCTCCGACCACTCTGAAAACAAGTTCCATGGTGAACTGCTGTTCTTTATCTGTGCCGCATTTTGAACCGGTGATGATAGCGACACAGGCGCCAAGGGCGGGCGCGATGCCGCAGGTGCCGGTCAGGCCGCAATAGCCGCCGTGGGCCTGTTTATTGGTGCGATGAAACACCTCGCGAATATCATCGTCGCTCAACTGAAAGGTGCCGTCATTTTTCAAAGCAGCCATCAAGGCGCCGCCTGCAATATAGGTATGCTGGCAGCCGAGCATGGGCAGGATGTCCAGATCCATACACTGTTCGGCAATGGCAAAGGGATCGGTTGACGTTGTTTGAAAGATGATGGCTTCAATCTGCTGCATGGTCTCCTGGTTGTGACAGGCATCGCAGACAAAATGGCCGTTGGGGCAGGAAATATACCATTGGTCTCTGCTGCCGCAGTAATGGCATGTCCCCTCCACGGCTGAGGTATGATATTGCAGAGGAGACCTGCAGACCATGCAGTGCTCGCTTTTTCTTTCAGGAAAATTCTTCGTACTTCCTGTATTTTCAGACCGGCGCCCGCCGCTACTATCGTCTGAACCTCAGCAGTTAGACGAAGGTATCTGAGCGGAAGAGGAAAATATGTTCATGATTGCTCTCTCTTTAAAAGGTGCAGGTTCCCTTTTGCCCTGCCTTTGGCCTGCATGGATATTTTGCCTTCCCTGGCCAGTTTGCCCAGGACAAAAAGAATAGATTCTGTGGTCAGTTTAAAATGGGCTGCCAGTTCCTTAGGGTCGCCCCTGTTTCGTTTGTTGACAAAATCCGTAACCCGCAACTCGATTTCGCCAAGCCACTCATTAAACAGACCGCGCAGTTCCGGAGTTGCATATGAGGCCAATTCATAGCTGTGGTTTATAGAGCTCAGCACCTCTTGACTCATCTCAATGGGATTCACACCTGAATCCGTGCACTCATTAATTCAGTACTCGACCATTTCGATGACCGGTTTGGACTCATCGTCTGCCAAAAAAACTTCATGCAATATTTTTTGCCGGTCGGCCGGATCAATATCAGCCACCAGCGAACTGAGCAGGCTGCCCAGAAGATCCTTCTTCTGGGAAATATTCAATTTGTCCAGCTCAACTGCCGCCTTTTTGTTCGTCATTATCAGAACCTCCATCCGGTGCTTCAGCCTGCTTTTTGTGCTCTTCCTGCATCTTTTCCATCATGTCAATGCTCCCCCTTTTGTTTTTCTCGCAGCTCTTTCACTTCGCGGCGCAGTGCCTTGATCTCGTCCAGCAGTTCAGCTTGATCCGGGTTATCCCGGGAAGTGTTCTGGCTAAATGGACCGCAGCATCCGCCATTCCGGTTAAAGATACGAGAGATTACATAGACAAAAATCAACATACAGAACAGGCCGAAAATCGGCATGAACCACCAGCCGTACATCGGTCCCCAGCCAGCATGATTCCACCACATATTTACCTCCTGTGTTGGTTGACGATTTTCAGGGACGGTGTTGCCTTGGTAATCACATTGTCAAAACCGGCAATACGGGAAAGCTCACCAATAAGGTCGTAGAGTTCCGGGGCGGTAAGACTGTAATAAATAAATGGACCGTCGCGTCTGGTTGTCACTATTTTCTTTTCCCGCATGGTTCGCAGATGAAACGAAACCAAGGTCTGGGACAGGCCCGTCTCTTTAATAATTTCCGTGACGGAACGTGATGATTTGCCAATGGTGTGGATGATTGTCAGCCGATTGGCATCACCAAGGACTTTGATAAATTGAGCAAATTCTTTCATGGTCGCATACGAGTATAAATTTATATGAGCGATTGCTTATATTCTAAGTCGAGCATCCTGTATGTCAAGCAATAAACAGCAACAAGCCGAATGCTATTTTGCAGAGGGAACGGATCGTTGGAAGACGGGGTAGGATATTGGGGTACTGTTCTTGTAGCCGATTCTTTTTCTGCGCTTTTCATCCAGGAGGTGATAACGGACAGTCACTGCCAGGGTACTGTTGCCTGGCATCTCATCTTTTTTCCAGGAGAAAACAAATTCCCTGGGGATATTTTTTTCAAGCCTCGTATCCCACAGGTCAATGATAAAGGGACGCCAGATGATCGTTCGTTTGAGCGTGAAAGATTTTTCCTTTACAACATTTCCTGCGGCATCGAGCAGGGCAAAGAGTATGGTCAGGTGCCGATCCGGAGTACCGGTGGGCAGGAAATGATCTGCTCCGATGTTGGTCAGCTCCAGATGGGCCTGCCGGTTATTTTCTTTTCGAATAACCTGCAGATCTGCCTGCAGTGCATTTTTCACAGTTTCCCGGTCATGGCCTCCGCGCCAGGTATGTTGCGCACCAGACCTCGTTTTTTCCCTCTCAACTGCCTCCCGGCTTATGCCCGGCATATGACAGCCGGTGCAGTTAATGGTAGAGGCCTGTCCTTTTTTGATTTCACTGACCGTTCCATAGGGGGTGGAATTTGGAAAAAGGTATCCCATCGCTTGCCGGAAACAACATGACATTTACGGCAGATTGAAAAACCATCCACCATTTCCGGCTCAAAACGGGCAGGATGTGGCGCATCGACATTCCTGTACGGGCCGACAAGGGCACCATCCCGCAGGTGGCAGACGACGCAGGTAACACCTTCCTGCTGTAAAACCGGATCAAAGTCAGGATTTTTCTCCAGAATGGGGTTAAACCGTTCTGTATCCAGAAAACCGAGCACAAGATGTTCCTGCTGATTTTGCAGAGGGATATGGCAGTTAAGACAGATCTGCTGGTTGCCGTCAAACTGCAGGTCAACCTGGTAATAAGGGTCCGTCCATGCCTTGGCATGCATGGATGTTTTCCATTCACGGTAAATTTCCGGATGACATTCAGCACAGGTCTCTGCTCGAAGAGAATCAATTCCGTTGGGCGGAGTGGTGATGGACATGGGCCGGGCAAAATCGTCGCCAACTACAAAAATATTCATGGGCCGAATCATCCTCCAGCCCATAAAGGCAACAAAGCCAAGGAGAAGCAGCAGGAGAATATTTTTTCGTTTCAGAAACCTGGCCATGCACTGTATCGATTATGGTTAAAAGCTGACTACTTTGTCACTCTGATGTATCAGGTTGTAGAG
>JANTGH010000298.1 GCA_024763055.1 Desulfobulbaceae bacterium | reverse complement strand
CAGCGCTTCCAACACCGTATAGAGAACGATCAACTGACGTTGGCCATCGGAAAGATCCATGAAGTCAAAATCGCGGTCTTTATTGTTGATGCGAAACGTTGCCGTCAATCTGCGGGACTCGCCGACATCTTTCAGGCTCAGTTGTTCAAAACCCGGAAGAACATCTTCCAGGAGCTGTTTCGCCCGGTAGCCGATACGGGGTCGTTCCTGCAGGAGATGCCGGTACCACTGCGCGAAGTTTTCAGCATGTTGCGACAGGTTGCGCGACTCGGACGCGGCGGCATCCTTTACGACTAATGGAACCGGGTTGATCAGCAGAAGCCTGTCAAGTTCTTCCCTGAATCGGATTAAGGGCGTGTTGTCGTCACGCCGGGCAATTGTCGGGATCACCGATCGGCGCCAATCAGCGGGAAAAACAGTGCCTTCTTCTGCTTCCTCGGTATTCCGATTGATACGATAGAGATGCGCCTCCTGCCCATCGAACAAATAGAAATTCGAGTCTTTCCAATTCAATTTTTCCTGCTTGATGCGTTGCTTGTCTTCCTGATCGGAATACTCCACAGTCAGTTCATATTTGTACATCTCGCCATCTATAGTAAGGGAGAACTCCAAGGTCTGCTCTTTTCGCGTATCCCAGGCGGTCAGACTGCTTTTTCTGAAAATATCCTCTACATGTTCGCCACGCATCAGGCGTTGAACGCAGCGCAATGCATCCAGTACGGACGTTTTACCGGAGCCGTTGTCACCCAACCAGAGTTGAAAGTTGGCCGGCTTGATCCGAAAATTGGTCAAACACCGAAAATTATCGATATAGATTTCGTTTATCATTCGGTTTATCCTCTCGGTTCAATACAGTTCATTGCTTCAGAATCCCAATCCTTTTTTTCGTGCCAGGACGCCGTCCACCCAGCGTTTCTCGTTGGTGTGGGATGGGTAGAGAGCTGAGAACGCCTGGGCAAGCGTCCAGAACTGCGGGTTCGTACCGATGCCGTCATCCACCAGGAAGCGCTTGAGAGCCGCGCCCCTGCCCGCAGTAAACAGGAGCATCGCCTGATGCAATTGGTCCAGCGTGGTCTTGCCCGCCGGAGGACGCTCGAGTTCGGCTCGCTCCTCCGCAGTTCCTTCCCGGCCTGCTCCTTGATCCACTTGCCCCAATACTCAACGGCATCTGCAAGCCCCTGGAAAACAACTTCTTTCCCTTCCGCATTCTGCATTTTGATTTCTGCATTCCCGTACTTCGGAATGTATTCCAGCACGATTTTGTTGAGCAGGACGGCCACAGGATTGAGGTCGCTGGCAAAGGCATCGGCCCCGCAGCGCAATCCCTCCGGCGGTATGAACAATCCGCCTGGTGAACAGACTCTTCGATTTCCCGGTCTTCTGATCCGGGAAGGTGACCAGCGCTTCCTTGACGCGGCGAAGATAAAACGGCGCCTCATTACGTTCCATGGCGAGGTGTATGCTCTTTACATCGGCATAAACATCCGGATCGAGCAGTCGCAGAAAAAGTGAGAAGTTCTTGGGGTCGCCCTTGTGCGGTGTCGCTGTCATTAAGAGATAATGGTCCGTCATGCGCGACAACGACTCTCCTAATTGATAAGCCAGGGTTTTTTTGTCCTCGCCATAGGCGCTCATCTTGTGAGCTTCATCGACAATGACCAGATCCCAATGGCTGCGCATCAAGCTGTCTTTTGCATCTTCTATGCGGGAAACCCAGGAAACCGATGTGATCACCTGGTCCAGATCCTGCCAGGGGTTTGCGCCGTAGTTGGCTCGAAGCAAATCACTTCGGACCACTGTGAAATCCTCGCGAAAACGATCTTTAAGTTCACGTTGCCATTGAAAAGAAAGATTAGCGGGGGTGACGATAAGCACACGTCGAATCAATCCACGGACTTTCAATTCTTTGACAAGTAATCCCGCCATGATCGTTTTTCCAGCACCGGGATCGTCGGCGAGTAGAAACCGGATACGTGGGAGTTTCAGGAAGTAATCATAAACGGCCTCAAGCTGGTGCGGCAGGGGGTCTACGCGAGCGATGGAGAGACTGAAGTAGGGGTCGTACTCATACGCAAGACCTAAACGAATAGATTCAATGCCAAGTCGGAAACGCTTCGGATCGCCATCATAGGGCTTTGAGTCAGGCGAAACTTCGAGTGTTGCTATTTGTCCCGACGACAGGACGGGTTGATGAACTTTGCCTGATTCCAATCCTTCAGCGATGATCTTGACCGAGCTTCCCATAGGAACAACGGCAATAATCTTAACAGGTTCGGGAAACACAGGACCATGGGCAATGGCATTTGGTTTGAGTTGTTCGATATTCATGTCTTAACCTGCCCCATTTCCATGATCATGTTTGCTTGCTTCCTTGTTTCTGCCTACGATGATTTCCATCATTGTCCTGTGGAATTCTTTCGATAGCCGGAAGTAGGGTTCGCCGAATTAGCCCCACCAGCTTCGATCCACGCATCAACTTGTTCTCTCTTGAATTTCCAAAGACGACCCATACGATGAGCGGGCATATTGTGTTTGTTGATCCAGCGATACACGGTGTCGCTGCTGACCCCGAGGTACTTGCTTATTTCATCTACTGATAACCAACGGTCTTCTATATCGGCCATTCCTTTTGCTCCTCATGGGCAATTTGGTTAATAGTTACCTTCGCCGGGGGCGAAACGGGAAAAATGAACATAAATTCCCCAACTTAAACCTCCGCCTAATATATATGGGCAAATGCCCGCGGTCAATTGTTTTTGTCTGGATAAGGCCGCACAAGCAGGTTGAAAGACGCCCCCATCGACCATTGGCGACTCTTTTTTGCCTGGGCGATGAACTTAAAAGACTCCATCGAGAACTCCATGAGATCCTCGTGCCTGAACACAATCATGCTCATGGCGGGAACAGACAGCTCCGGCCAGCCACGCTCATCGGCCAGGACGGCGTCCAGGAAGGCCGGGTCCGAGGCATAGAGCACCACCCGGTACCGGCGGTGGGTCCGCAGTTCGAGCGGCTTGTGGCAGAATCCGAGCCGTCAAGTGTGTAAAGGGGGGTATCACCGGACATAAGTGGTCTGCTCAGATTTTCATAAAACCCCTCAGGCGTTGCCCATAAGTCCAGCACAGGGGCTGCCGAGGCTGCGGCGCGATCCTCTGCCTCTCCTGCAAAACATAAGGAGTTTGCCATAACAATCGCTGAAACCGTCATAAAAAGCAGGTAAATTTTCAGATATGTGCCCGGCAGATCCGTACATCCTGGCATAGCGCTCACTATCCTTGAGAGACTTTACGTAAAACCAATACATGCTACGGGATTTTATTGGAAGACAGGTTTTTAGGGGTTCCCTGGGAAGGGATTTGAGGATATGGGAGGATGGATTTATGAGTTCTGACGTATAAAGTTTATTTTTTCAAAGGAATCGGATAAAATATCCATCAGATGGGGAAAAATTTGCCAGTGAGGTCTCAGGTATGTCTCAATTATTGATTAAATTGAATGATGATCAGAAAATTAAAATATTATCTGACTTTCTTGCCTCCTTACCTTTTGTAAGTTCGGTCAAGGTTACGGAAGATGAGG
>JANTGH010000297.1 GCA_024763055.1 Desulfobulbaceae bacterium | reverse complement strand
CTTTGCCACGTTTTGCCAATATGCCGATCTGGATGGTTTCCGGCTGGTTGTGACCGGCAAGGATTTCAGGCGTCGGCAGCAGAAAAAGAAAACAGAAAATAACCGCAAAGAGCAGTTTTGTTCCGGCGTCTGGTGATAATGATTGGATGCTGGAAGAATTTTTCATGATGATTTCCTGTAAAATTGACCTATACTCTCTTTCAAGTATCGCACATTTTTTTCCTGCTGCAAAATTTTTTTGAAATAAGAATCAGATAATTCAGAACAAAGGTATACGTTCACACCGATGAAAAGGGCAGAGCAATGAAACGAGAACTGTTGATCCTTCGACATGGTAAGTCGGACTGGAGCAAACCGGTTGATGACTTTCATCGACCCCTGAAAAAACGGGGGAGAAAGAATGCGACCCGGATAGGCGCCTGGGTGCGAGCGCAGGAGATTGTACCCGATATCGTTCTCAGTTCTCCGGCCGTGCGGGCTTTGGAAACCGCCCGGATTGCCGCCAAAGCCATGCAGTTTCCCGTGCAGGAAATTCAACAGGAAAAGGCGATCTATGAAGCCGATCTGGATCGACTTTTGCAGATTTTGCGGGCGGTTCCGAAATCAGGTCGGCGGATTTTGTTAGTGGGACACAATCAGGGAATTGAACAACTTGTTCAATATTTGGGGGCAGGCAAGGTACACGTTCCGGAGGACGGTAAACTCATGCCGACAGCGGCCCTGGCCCGATTTCGGGTGGCAAGACCATGGAAGGAACTCGATACCGGAGTCGTGGTATTTTTTGAAATTATTCGGCCTCGCGCATTGAACAAAGAAAAGTAAGTAACTGTAAGGAAATGACGAACTCGTAAAAAGTCACAGTTTACTCAAAGATGGCTAAGTATAAAACACAGATATACAGGTAAGCGCAGCGGAGCGGAGACTCCGAGGAGTGGTGTGTCGGGATGGGTCACGACTATACAGGTAGTATGTCTTGAGTCATCCCGATACACACGACGCAGTAGATCGAAGTTTTTACGACGCCATCAGGAAATAAGTGTAACAATAATGTACCAATTTTTTGCTCATTTCCACAGCGCGCAAATGGGCGCATAGCCCGTTATGTAACTTTTTGCACAGCACAGGAAATGGGCAGGTAGCGAGGCCGAAGTCTTCACTACGTTCCGCTTATCTGCGAGACTCCGAAAAGACAACAAGCAGGTTGTTACAGTTATTTTTGCACAGTCCCAAGTCTACCCAACAGGTATTTTTTTCAGCAGATTGACAATCTGATCACGTTTCCGCAGGTCCTCAAGCCACTCCGATGGAATGGCCTCGATACCGAGATGCGCGCCCAGAATCATCCCCGCGGCCAGGCCCCTGGCGGCCGAATCTCCCCCTGCCATCACGTTTTCTATCAGCGCTGTTTTAAGATCATTTTCATAGCTCAACACCAGGTGGACAACTCCGGGCAGGGCCGCCGCAATACCGCACATCTGACCGAGACGGCCAATAACCTCTCGGCTGTTTTTTCCCACGGAATCAAGGGATGAGCGGAGACGGGCATCAAGGTCCATGTCACGTACGCCTTCATCAATATTTTCCTCAATAGCCGCCGTCGGAGTAGCCCCATGCAGTACTTTGAATGTCGTTTTTGCCAGGAACTCGGCTCCGTCAGCTGCGGCTGCTGCCGCGTGGGTCATTTTAGTCTGTGCCCTTGCAGCCTTGAGGAGTGTTTCCAGATTATTCCGGTAATAATAGATGAGGGGGGCGATTCGGGCGGCACCACCGAGGTCGGAAGAGGGTGCCCCGCTTTCTTCCGGAGATAGCCCTGCCTGCAGGTTTTCCAGGGTGGTCTTGCTTGCCTTGTCCATATAACCGTCATAATTCTGCATTACCTTCTGCCAGTCATCGGCAAATCCGCTAAGGCTGAAACCACTGTGGCGTACAAGGGACTCCAACAGAAGCAGCGTCTGGTCCCCGTAGTGGGTAAAGTCACCCTTCTGTCGATGAGAATGATAGGAATCGGGAGATGGTGCCAGCAAAGTCTCTACCCGTCCGACTGTGCTGTCTATCGTATTGGTATCGTATATCCAATGCGCGCCCAGGGCCAGTGAGTCAGCAGCAAAAGACGCCATAACCATGGCGGTAGCATGATCGTTCATGGAGACCTCCTGATTGGAATAAAAGACGAACTGTTATTTGTAAAAATAGGGGTGGTGGTGTTGCCTGTCAATGAACTGTTTTATACAGGCCCTATCTTTTTGTTGAGAGTTGCAGACAGAGCGTTTATTATGTTTAACTTATATTTTTACCGGCATATGATGAACCCTTTTCAGGGTAGCCTTGGGACAAAGGGATCATCGGCACGAAGAATAGGAAGGAGTTAACAATAAATGGCTGATTTAAGCGAAGCGGCTGAGTCCAAACAGACCCTCAACAACCTCAAGGGCAGGATGCTGGCCTTAAAGGAGCATCTTTGACTTAGAGGGAAAAATAGAGCTTGTTGACAAGCTGGAGTCGCAGACGCTCGAGCCGGATTTTTGGAATGATCTGGCCCGTGCTAAAAAGATCCAGAAGGAACTCGGGCAGTTACAGGATATCATTGCGGTCTGGGAAAAAAATTTTTTTGATCTCGAAGAGACCGACATGCTGCTTGACATGGCCGTGGAAGAGCAGGATGCTGAGACCTATCGCGAGGTAGTCGACAGCCTCGGCACCCTGCGGGAGCGCATTGATCAGGTTGAGCTGGAATGTATGTTTTCCGGTGAACATGATACCAATAATGCCATTTTGACCATTCATGCCGGGGCAGGCGGCACTGAGGCCCAGGATTGGGTGGAGATTCTGATGCGGATGTATCTGCGCTGGGCGGAAGGTAAGGGGTTCAAGGCCGATATTCTGGATCACCTGCCGGGCGATGAGGCTGGAACCAAGAGCGTGACCATTCTGGTCAAGGGCAGGCACGCCTATGGTTATCTACGTTCGGAAGTGGGGATTCATCGTCTGGTAAGGATATCCCCCTTTGATGCCTCGGGCAGGCGGCATACCTCCTTTGCCTCGGTTATGGTCCTGCCGGAGCTGGATGACACCATAGACGTGGATATCAATGAAAAGGACCTGCGGATTGATACGTACCGCGCATCCGGGGCCGGCGGCCAGCATGTCAACAAAACCGATTCGGCCATCCGCATCACCCATCTGCCTACCGGGATTGTTGTGCAGTGTCAGAACGAGCGCTCCCAGCATCGGAACAAGGATATGGCCATGAAGATGTTGATGGCGCGTCTTTATGAAAAAGAAGAGGAAGAGAAGGCAAAGGCGCAGGAAAATCTGCACGGAGATAAAAAAGAGATCTCCTGGGGCAGCCAGATCCGTTCTTACGTCCTCCAGCCCTACCGAATGATCAAGGACCACCGGACCAATCAGGAAGAGGGCAATGTGGATGCCGTGCTTGACGGCAGGCTGGATCCCTTTATCAAGGCATATTTGCTTTGGCAGCCTTGATAAAAAGTGGTGAAACGTTCAAAGGTGTAAGCATACAAACGCTTAGGCGATCAAATGCTTGATCACCTGGACTTCCCGGATTGTGCAAGATGCGGGGCCTGTACCGTTGTCTGCCCGGTTTTTAG
>JANTGH010000296.1 GCA_024763055.1 Desulfobulbaceae bacterium | reverse complement strand
ATGTATGGTTGGTTTTAATTATGCCACGACCATTACGAATACTTCTTCCAAACACACCGCATCATATAGTCCAACGTGGTCACAACCGGAAGGCCATTTTTGTTGAGGACGACGACTACAACTATTATCGTGATAATCTTATCCATTTTAAAAAGGAATTTGTCTGCAGAGTTTACGCCTATTGTCTGATGACTAATCATGTCCTTGTTGTGGATCCTGGTAATGATCCTGCGTCGATTTCGAAACTTATGAAACGGGTCGCCGGGAGGCATACGCGTTACGTAAATAAGCTTGAAGGGCGATCCGGCAGCTTATGGGAAGGCCGTTTTAAATCCAGCATCATCTCAACAGTGGAATACCTACCGGCATGTTGCCGTTATATTGACTTGAATCCTCTGCGTGCCGGTATTGTTGCAGCCCCTGGCGAGTACAGGTGGTCGAGCTATTGTTGCAAGGCAGAAGGTAAAAATGATCCGGTAGTTGATTTTGATGAATCGTACCTGTCTTTGGGAAAGAAGAAACAGGATCGCCAAGCAGCATATGCGCAGTATGTTTGTGACACAGTACCTGACGGAGAGATTAAGTTGATCAGAGATGCGCTCCAGAGAGGGCAGTTAACCGGTAGCGAACGATTTCGCCGGGAAGTATCCCGGAGACTGGGTATCCGTATTTCAAATAAAGGCCCTGAAAAGTTACGGGGGACAGTATATATAACTGATACTTCAACGTGATCTAAATTTAATATACTATCCCCGGAAGTGGTTCCCACTTATTATCATCCTAACACAGGTGATGAACGGTAAGCCGGTATAAGTGCCTTCACTAAATTCTTTTCAAAAAAACACGAAGACAATTTATAAGGTACTAAATCTTCCAGTCCAGCTTTTTGCTACTTTATGACCATATCCCACTGTGCTGGCGGTGACAATTGCCCAGTACATTCCTTCCATGACACCGTGGATATAGCGTTTATCAAAAGATCCCTGTCCTCTGTCACAATGACGCTCCACCAACCATATCAAATGACCGGTGAGGATTATAAAAAGGACTATACCTCCAAATATCATCATCCTCTCTTTCGAAAAAAGTTTTCCTGCAAGTCCAGATAAAGAGCATGATGGATTTTTCAATACGAGTATGCCAAGCCCGGTATGGAAATATGGATGGGTAAAATCGATCAATTGTTCCCGAATCAACATTATGGAAAGAGCACCAAGTGCTACATCTACACGATCTTCAACAATATCTTCACGGGTTCCATTTAGTACCTTACAAATTGTTTTCGTGTTTTTTTGAAAAGAATTTATAAGGTACTTATACCGGCTTACCGTTCATCACCGGTGTTAGTGTTGTTGAGGTTATAAATAGAACAGGAAATTAATATGGTTGTGTTGGATTCACCACTTTTATGTAAGAGTGAAGTCTCAGCAGCCTGGAGAGAATTCTCAATCTGTTTGTTATTTATTGGTCAGGGAGTTAAGGAATTTCTGCGATCCTTGATTTTTAAGGAATTGAGCAAATTTTTTACGTATTTTCGGGAGCTTCCACAAGTTGGTCACCACCCCTTTCCTGGTGAGCTTGGCAAGTGTGGATGGGTTGAAGTAGGCTTCGGCATTGTTTACCCGGAGAACAAAAGGGGGTTTACCGTCTGAGGCAAGAATATGACTCATGATGAGAGCTCCTGTGCGATGGTTTCCCTCAAAAAAGAGTTGCGGCTGACTGAGATGGAGAATGTAGACGCCGGCAGCCCGTTTCCAGGCAGATTGTTTACGGTGCTCATGGTACCATTTACCGAGATGACCGATGTTACAGTCTTTTTGTTCGTAAAAACGATCGGTGGTCGCAACTACATGTTGTCGGAATTCCTTGCGCACCCGGGGGTCCACCCCGCAGAGAACAATGAGATTAAGTTCCAGTATATGATGATACGCCCTTCTGTTTAACAGCGAAATCCTGCGTTGCAACAACCTGTCGACATATTCATAGCCAAGAAGCATGTTCTCGATGATAATGTCTTCCAGAGGGTCACGCCGGACATGGAGTTTCTTGTTGATGAGATCAAAATTGCGTTGGACTTTACGCAGTGCACGGTGTATTTCCTTGAGATCCAGGCTGTAGTGATCGCTCATATATATTGAAGGTGGATCAAAAAGGCCGTCCCTGTGGGGAACAGGGACGACATGAGGAAAGAAAAGAGAAATACTCTTTTTTGGGGATGGTCAATGGATGTCATTTACAGCTTTGGCAGCAGCATCGGCAACTTGTCCCGGTAACGGGGCATAGCCAAGTTTAGAGCCGAATTTTTGTCCTTCAGTCAACCCCCAGCTGATAAATTCCTTAAGCTTTGTTGTCTGTTTTTTATCATCGTAGCGCTTGTTGAGCAAGAGCCAGCTGTAGGTGACAATCGGATAGGATGTCTTTCCATCGGGATCGGGAAGGAAAAGACGGAGGTTGGCAGGCATTGTTGACGCGGTATTGGCAAGGGTCTCGGTGGGGCTGGATTCATTTGGCTCAACGAAATTTCCTGCTTTGTTTTCAAGAAGCGCCATGGAAAGTGCAGCCCGTTTGGCAAAACCGTATTCAACATACCCTATACTTCCCCAGGAATGCTTGATTTTTGTTGCCACCCCACCATTACCGGATCCGAACATGGCGTTCCCCGGAAAATCGATTTCCTTGCCGACTCTCGGGCCGTTTTCACGCCACTCTTTGCTGATGGAACTGAGATGATTGGTAAAGGCCCAGGTCGTACCCGAGGAATCACTGCGAACAACTGTGACGATGTTGAGACTGGGGAGCTTCAGCTCCGGATTATCCTTTTTGATGTGCGGGTCATCCCAAAAGCGAATCCTGCCAAGAAAAATATCGACATAGACCTTCCGGCTCAGTTTGAGCTTACCGTTGAGGTCGGGAATATTATAGGCAAGGACAATGGCTCCGGCCGTTGCCGGAACAAGCTGTACACCACCTGAAACTTCTGCCATCTTCTCATCGGTCATGGCCGAGTCGCTGGCGCCGAAATCAACGGTTCCTGCAATAAATCGTTTGCTTCCTTCACCGCTGCCCACTGCGTCATAACTGATGCTGACGTCGGCATGATTTTTTGTATAGACTTCAATCCATTTGTTGTAGAGAGGCGCGGCAAAAGTTGAACCTGCTCCGCTAATATGAATAGCATTATTGCCTGATTGTGTTTCCTGATTGCCACGGCATCCACTGAGAGCAAGTAGAATCGTCAGCAGAATCAGAACGGGCGGTCTAATATATTTTGACTTCATTGTAGTTCTCCTTTGGCACAAGGAACGAATTAACTGAATTCGCCGCTGAGATATTCCTGGGTCAGTTTTTCCTGCGGGTTATCAAAGAGTTCAGCTGTCGGTCCCATCTCGACAAGGTATCCGGTTCTTCCGCCTTTGGATATATCTACCCCGAAAAAAGCCGTCTGGTCGGCAACCCTTTGCGCCTGCTGCATGTTATGGGTCACAATGGCCACAGTGAACCGCTCTTTCAGCTCGATCATCAGCTCCTCGACCTGCCGGGTGGCAATGGGGTCCAGGGCCGAACAGGGTTCATCCATCAGAATAACCCGCGGCTCGGTTGCTATTGCCCGGGCGATACAGAGTCGCTGCTGCTGGCCGCCTGAGAGGG
>JANTGH010000295.1 GCA_024763055.1 Desulfobulbaceae bacterium | reverse complement strand
ATCCCCCCCCCCTGACTCTTTGCCACAATTTAGCGTCTTTGGTACTGGTTCTTCGTATTGATCGCAATCATACGCTGGATATTTCTCTTTGAAATTATCCCAATTTTCTACAAATATATTACTATTCTGCTAACAATATACGATTATGGGCAAAAATGAAAATTCCTATGCTATCAAGATACCGGCCAGCCATCTTCAGAATACCCGGTTCATCATCAACAAGAAGAATATTACTACTCATGAATGCAACACCTGATCTAGATTTTTTGCCAGCTGATACCTGGTCACAGGTTTTGGGAGATAGGCCCGGACACCCAACCCAACAGCCTGTTCTTTACTTAAGGTTTCGCTGAATCCGGTGCAGACAATGATAGGCAGGTTCGGCCGCAGAGCTAACAGTTTTTCAATAAGATCAGCACCTGTTATGTCCGGCATGGTCATATCCGTTACCAGAATGTCAAATTCGTCTAGATGGTTTTCCATCCATAGCAGGGCCGGCCTGCTTCCTGTAAATGAAAAAACGGTGTATCCCAGGTCGGTGAGCATTCTCTCCACGACCTCAACCAGATACTCTTCGTCATCAACCAGGACAACACGTTCACTGCCCAGGGCAAGAGGTACCTTTTCTGCATGTTTGACCGGGTCGCCTGAAGTCTTTACAGTTGGCAGGGTGATGTGAAAGGTGGTGCCTTTGCCCGGTGTACTCTGTACGGTAATCTCACCACCATGTTGTTTGACGATACCATGTGTCACGGCCAGGCCAAGACCGGTTCCCTGTCCTTTGGATTTGGTGGTGAAAAAGGGATCAAAGATACGACTCACGGTCTGGTGATCCATGCCGCACCCGTTATCAGTTACGGTAAGCTCAAGTGCATTTCCTTCACCTGGGCCGTTCGCATCTTTTTTTCCGGCAGGTGAACACATTGTACCTGGCTGCAGGGAGACGGAAATTGTCCCCTTTTTATTATTCAGAGCATGCTTGGCATTGGTGCAGAGGTTAAGAATCACCTGATGCAGGCGGGTAGCGTCACCCATAACCGGTTTGCAGGTGGTGTCAACCATTTGTTTCAAAATGATCGTGGAGGGGAGCGAGGCTTTGAGCAGTTTAAGCGTTTCTTTAAGAATAAGCTGCACACTGACGGGATGAAATTCTTCTTTGTCCTGGCGACTGAAGGTCAGGATCTGTTTTACCAGTTCGGCAGCCCGCTGACCGGCAACAATAATTTCCGTAACATCCTCTTTTGCCCGACTCTTGTCTGGAAGTTCCAAGAGAGCAAGTTCAGCATACCCCAGAATAGCTCCCAGAATATTATTAAAGTCATGGGCAATGCCGCCTGCCAGGGTACCTATGGATTCCAGTTTCTGTGCCTGCTGCAATTGCTGTTCAAGATGCCTTTCGTGGGTAATATCCCGTTTGACAGCTATAAAATTGACAAAGTTGCCCTCATGATCCTTTACCGGGGAAATAGTGGCTTTTTCTTCGTATAGTTCACCGCTTTTCTTTCTGTTGATGAATACTCCCTGCCAGGTTTCACCCGAGAGGATTGTGCTCCAAAGCTGGTTGTAAAAGGCCTCGTTATGTTGCCCACTTTGCAGGAGACTTGTTTTTTGGCCGATGGCTTCTGTGCGACTGTAGCCGCTATGCTGTTCAAAGGCAGGGTTCGCATAGCGTATAACGGCATCAATATCAGTAACAACAATAGTGTCGCTGCTTTGTTCAATGGCCTCGGCAAGAAGTTTCCTTTCCTGCTCCATAGCCATATGCTCTGTAACGTCCCTGGCTACCTGAACAACCTGGGTTGTTGTATTGTCAGAGGAGAGGATCGGGTGGGTCGTTACTGCAAATGTTTTTCCCTGTTCGGTATGCTGAATGAGGGTAGAATGGGGGGCTCCATCAGTAAAAGTTTTCGGCACCGGACAACCTGAGCAGGGGACGGGGGAACCATGCAGGAGCTGAAAACAGAACTTCCCTGAGAGATCATCTGATCCGAAAAAACCCGAGGCGGCTCTGTTGGCCTGCAGGATATGCATATCCTTATCCTGAACTGTGATAATATCTCCGATGGCATCAAAGGTTTGTTGCCAACGTCGTTCAGACTGTTGCAGGGCCTGTTGCTGTTTCTTGAAGGCACTGATATCCCGGGTAATGGACAGGGTGTGTGGCTTGTGATCAATTTCAAGAAGGACGGCGGACATCAGCCCGGTGGCTATCGATTTGTCTTTACATACAAATTCGGCCTCCATGTTTTCCACCAGGCCGGTCTCTTGAAGGGCTGTTATGAGTTTATCTCTATCTTTTGTGTCTTTCCAGATATTTAATTCGTGTGAGGTTTTGCCGATAACCTCTTCCGGGCTATAACCAAGGATATGGCAGAAACCTGCATTGATTTCAACATAGGTTCCATCAAGTCTATTGAGAGCTATGGAATCAGGGCTGGTTTGAAAGGCACGTCGAAACTTCTCTTCACTGGACGTGAGCGCACGACGTAGAGTTTTTTCTTCCTCAAGAAGGGTGGTTAAGGCTAGCGTTTTTCGCCGAACCTGGCGTCTGAAATACAGAACTGCACAGGTGGCCAGTGCAAGAAGCAGGAGCGCCGCATTCAAGAGTTTTTTGAGCCAGGCAAACGAAACCAGCTGTTTTTTGCCGGACAACCATCGCTCAACGGATTGAAAATATAACGATTCAGGGTCAGCTTCCAGGCGAGTCAGGGTTGCGTCAATGGATTGGAGCAAATCAATTTCACCCGATACTGAAGTAATATAACGGAGTTCGATAGGGTTGAAAATAATAGGTGTTTTAACAAGCTGGTAATCCCTGCCCATTTTCAGGCCGAAAAGACGATTGACCAGAGCAGCATCAGCCTGCTTGGCCGCAACGGTCTGCAGGGCATCTTGATAGCTGGCGACGGGAAGCAGGGTCACCTGCAGGTTAAACTTTTGTACCAGGTCGCGAAACACCGTGGAATGGATGCTCTTTTCCATCAAGGCGATGGTCTTGCCATCCAGAGAAAGTATGGACGTCAGGTCATTCCCCGGGGTGCTGTAAAGCTGTGCCCAGTTATTCAGGATAGTTTTCTCATTAAAGCGGTACTTCTCTGCCCGTGCAGCGGACCAGGCTATTCCGACAAGTAGATCTATTTTTCCCTCGTTCAAGCGCTTGAAACATTCGGGCAGGGTGCCGGGGATATACTGGAGCTGCCACTGTTCGACCCTGGCAGTCTCATTAAGCATATCAGCAGCAATCCCCTGAGCTCCCCCCTGATCGTTCAGAAAGATCACCGGCCGGTTGTCATACACCATCCCGACGCGTACAACCCTGTTTCCTGCGATAGCATTTGGGAGGGGAAAAAGGCAGAACAGTAATGCAAACAGGATGATATAAGTACAGGTTCTGCCGGGCATATTTCTGGTTGTTTCAGGTGATAGGTGATAAGTAACCGACTTTCAAGTCGGTGATGCCACGAGGGGGAATCAGGCTATTCGACAGGGATTTTTTGGAAAAACAGAGGCTCCGGGTCACTTTCGGCTACTCATTTTTTCAGAAAATCCCAGCAGAATATCCCTGCCGTTCAGCCGCCCCCCGCAATATCTCGAAGACAACTGAAATAAGACTACAAAACGGGTTGATAGTCTGCAAGTTTTTTTCCGTAAT
>JANTGH010000294.1 GCA_024763055.1 Desulfobulbaceae bacterium | reverse complement strand
CAAAAAGGTTGCCCCGCAAGGGGTGGGTCATTATTTGTTCTGCTGTTCTGATGCCAAGCAGCCATGAGGCCAGCCCCACGTCGTAAAAATAGAGTTTTGGCATTTTGATCAGGCGTTTATTGAAATTAGCATGGTGCGGGCGAAGCAGAAAGATGATGTAGCTTGCTTCCAGCACGGATAACCATGCTTTGGCCGTGTTATGGGTGATGCCGCATTCCGTCGCCAGGGATGAGTAGTTCAATAACTGTCCGGTTCTGCCGGCGCACAGGCGGATGAACCGTTGGAATGTTTCAAGTTCCTGGATTTTCAGGATTTGACGTACGTCTCGTTCAACATAAGCCGTACAGTAGGCACTGAACCAGGTATGGGGCAAGAGGTCCCGGTCATAAAGCGGCGGGTAGCAGCCTTGGTGCAGAATGGTGTCCGGGTGAGTTGGTAAAAGTTCAGCCCTCTTGAGTTCCGGCAGTGAGAAAGGCAGGAGTTCCATGAAGGCGGTTCTGCCGGCCAGGGACTGGCTGATGCCGGATAAAAGTCCAAACTGTTGCGATCCGGTCAAAATATAGAGCCCCATCCTGCCATCCGCGTCAATAAGTGACTGGAGGTAGGAAAAAATCTCCGGACAGCGTTGAACCTCATCCAGGACTGCACCTTCAGGAAAACGTTCAAGGAATGATCGTGGATCCTCGGTGGCAAAGAGACGGGTGTCAGGGTCTTCCAGTGAAACGTAGGGTTTATCCGTAAATATTGCCTTGGCCAGCGTGGTTTTACCCGATTGCCTGGGGCCGGTGATGGTTACCATGGGGAAGCCGCGCAGCAGACGGTGGATGGTATTTTCGGCATCTCGTAAGATCATTCGTCGACCGTACTATATTTTATGCAATTTGTCAAAATATTTTACAGATTGCATAAATTTATAGAGTAAAAGAGGGATCAGCTATTTTTGAATTATGGGTACACGATCCTTAATTATTGGAAAAGCCTCAATAATTAAGGTCATGTCCCCACAATTCCCGGACGCACACAGACAAACACGGACAAAAGATGAAATGAGAGGGGGGGGAAGGCAATATTACGACAGAAATCACATGAGGATAAAAGGAAAAGTGAAAGAGGAGGTATTTTATAAGTAGTGAACTGGAATCTGGATGATTTTGTCGGTTATGAGTTCTATCCTTCGGCCTCGGTTGATGAGCAGCCCGAAGGCGCATTGCCGGTCTTTGATGAAGTTTTCCAACCCGCGCAGTGATTGTCGTTTGATGGTCGAGTTGAGCTTTATTTCGACGGGAAGAATGCCAAAATCTCCTTCAATGATCAGGTCGACCTCGGATTTGTCTATGGTTCTGTAGTAGCTGAATTCAAGCCCGGCAGCCATGGTCGTCTGGAGGCCGCGGATGATTTCCTCAATGACAAAACTTTCAAAAGAAAAACCGGCCACCGGATGGAGTAGCAACTGGTCCACATCGGCTATTTTCAAGAAATAGTGCAGCAGTCCCTGGTCCCGGAAAAATCCCTTTTTTGCTTTTTGGACTTTTTTAAGTGAATCCCTGGTGTAGGGAGGCAGATTTCTCCAGATGAATGTCTGGTGGATAATGTCCAGGTAGTCTTTGACGGTGGAAACGCTGATTTCCAGTACCCTGGCCATGTCGCTCATGTTGAGCTGGTGCCCGGAAAACTGGGCCAGTAGCGTCAGGAGTCTTCTGAAATTGTGAATCTTGAGTTTGGGGAAGAGAGCTCTGATGTCGCGGGCTATGTAGTCGGTAATGTAGTTCTGTTGCCACTGGCGCAGGAACTCCGGGTGGCGCCCACTCTCAATGAGAGGTTCGGGAAAGCCACCCTTGAACCAGACCCGGGCGCTTTGGGTTGGATTGACTGCCGGCTGCAGTTGGAGAAAATTATCGGCGTTGGTATGGCTGCTGGTCAGTAGATCATAGAGTTCTGGAGTTTTTACCTGGTAAAATTCCCCCTGCTTGAAAGGCCACATTTCCACGGTGGCAATTCTGCCGGCCAGGCTTTCCGTAATAGCTTTAACAATATGAGGTGAGCTTGAGCCGGTCAGGATGAAACGACCTTTCTGCCGGCGATCGGCATCAACAACCCCTCTCAGGACCCTGAAAAGTTCCGGGTACTGCTGTGCTTCATCAATAATGAGGTGCTCTTGGTGCAGGGCGAAAAAAGCGGTGGGATCTTCGCTGAGCAGCTGGTAGTCGTCAGGACTTTCGAGATCGTAATAATTCCACTTGGGGCGCAGCTGTTTGGCCAGGGTGGTTTTCCCGCATTGTCTGGCACCGATGATGGCAACCACCGGAAACATCTCCAGCAAGTGGTTGATTTTTTTATTGAGATATCTTTTTCTATCCATGATATTTACGATATACTCGTAATATACATGCTTGTCAAGTATTTCCTGAAAGGCAAAAAAGGGGACGCCCATGAAATTCGGCGTTTCTCTGAAAAAAGTAACTCATGGTTTCTGGGACGTTGTTAAATTGTTGACTAAGTTTTGCAAAGATAATGATTTGTTTTCTTTAGCCACGGACGGACACGGACAAAAGGTGAAGAAATTTTCTGGAAAAATTCAGTCAGGAAAAAAAGGGGTCAGCTATTTTTTTTAACCAGGTACGGAGAATACAGAGGGAAAAGCAAGGATAAAGGCGAAAGGGGAAGGGATTTTTTATTGACCAGACAGCGATAGTTGATTATCATGAATATAACTATCCAAATAAGGGAGGGCAAAGAATGGAACCGGGTAAACTCATTAATGACATATCAAGTTTGCCGCCGGCAGCTCAACGACATGTTGTTGAATTTATCGCTTTTCTGAAAACGCGTTATACACAACCCCAGGGAGAAAAACCATCCAAACGAAGCATTCTGGCTAACGAACCATTTATTGGGATATGGAAAGATCGCGAGGATATGAATGACAGCGCTACATGGCTCCGCAATATTCGCAAAACAGAATGGGGCGAAACTCGCTGATATGATAATTGTAGATACAGATATCCTTATTGATGCCGGCCGCAATGTTTTTGAAGCCATACATTGCCTAAATCAAATTGAACAAGAATTTTCCATTGCTGTCAGTAGTGTTACGCAAATGTAACTGATCGTCGGTTGCCGGGATAAAAAGGAGCTCCATTCCCTTGAACAGTTCATGAAAAGATTTTATGTCTTCGGACTGGATGAACAAATTTCAGATACAGCACTTGATTTATTGAAGAAATACCGTTTGAGCCACGGTCTGTTGATATCTGACGCGCTCATTGCGGCAACAGCTGTTATTTCCGACTTATCATTCGTGTCAAAAAATCAGCGAGATTATCGATTTATAAAAGACTTGCGATTACTCCCCTATCCCTATCCTGCCCCGTAATAACAATTTTCCTATCCATAGAAAAAAAGGGGTCAGCTCTTTTTTTACCAGCAGGCACAGAGAAAAGATATCAGCCACGGACGCACACGGACAAAAGACGTTGTTGGTGATGAACCGCGAGGCCTGGCCGGGGCGAGGGGATGAGACGGGATTATGGTTGACAATGGGGCTTATTTGTGCCATATTATGGCTATAACAGGGGGCAATTATGGAGAGATTCGCAAGTTTAGAGCTTGAGCAGTGGTTGCAATCCCGGCGCCGGAAACCTCTTGTTTTGCGAGGT
>JANTGH010000293.1 GCA_024763055.1 Desulfobulbaceae bacterium | reverse complement strand
GAATAGTCTCTGGGCACGTAGTAGCCGCGTGCGGCAAGGCGTCGAATAAGATCCAGCGAAATTCTTTATTAGCGCTCTACTCTACAGTTTATCAAATATCTTTTTTATTCGTCGTTGGATGGAACCTCTCAATGGAGGTTTCATCTTTTATGTTGTACATGACAGAGTATTACGTATCGTTTACCGTGAGGCGATAAACCTCCTGCCCGTCCTTTAAAGATGTGTCGTTGAGCAGGCCCTGTCGAAGTGTTTCAATCGACTGCCGTAGTTGGGGATGAATCAGATTCGGGGTTAATTCGGCAAGTGGTGCCAGCACAAACAGCCGTTTATGCATCTGTGGATGGGGAATCTGCAGGAGTGAGGTTTTCAGGATGAGGTCATCATAGAGCAGCAGGTCGAGATCCAGGATACGGTCCAGATGTCCACTGTCGTTCGGGTTACGTCTGCGGCCGAAATCCTTTTCAACGGACAGCAGTCGTCTAAGCAGGGCTTCAGGGGAAAGGGTGGTCTTGATTACTCCAGCGGCATTGATAAACCAATGCTTTGATTCCATGTCGACAGGGTTGCTTCGGTAAGGCGTGGACAAGGCCTGCAGGTTTATACCCTTCTGTTGGCCGAGACGTTGCCAGCCGTCCTGGATGATCTGCAGCGAGTCACCGAGGTTGGAGCCAAGTCCGATACAGGCAATGGCCTGTGCCCCCGTCAAAGAATCCACAGCGCTACCGGATGTGCGGGCCTGCAGCAGACAACCGTCATTCCAATAGATGTGAGATTAGAAGTCTGTCAGACCGAGAACATCAAACATGGTATACAGGCCGTTGGCCCTCCCATCTACCCAGGATGCGGCCAAGGCGGCTCCCCGGGCAAAGTTGTCCCGGCTATGGGCGCGGTGGGTAATCTCAATCCGTTCACCTGCCCCGGCAAAATAGACTGTGTGCTCACCGACAATGTCTCCCGCCCGGATGGTCTGGATGCCGATCTCTGTGTCGGTTCGTTCACCGATGATACCATATCGTTCATAGACTCCGACTTCGGCAAGATCACGGTCAAGTCCGGCGGCAGCCATTTCACCAAGTTTGAGTGCGGTTCCGGAAGGGGCATCTTTTTTCATGCGATGGTGCGCTTCAACGATCTCAACGTCATAGGCATCTCCAAGGATACCAGCTGTTTTTTCCACCAGTTTAAAGAGGACGTTGACCCCGACCGCCATATTCGGGGCCTGGACACAGGGAAAGTTGTTCTCTGCAAGTTTTTTTAAGTCGGCAAGGTTTTCACTGCTTAAACCCGTCGTGCCGATAACCATGGCCCGGTTATGTTCAGCCGCCATTTTTGCAAATTCCATGGTGGCCTTGTGAAAGGTAAAGTCAATAATTACATCACCTTGATCAATAACAGAATCCAGGCCGGCAGAGACCGTGACGCCGGTAGAGCCAAAGCCGCCATTTTCACCCACATCTTTGCCGACCGCCGGATTGTCGGCCTGCTCAAAGGCTGCCACCAGTTCCAGGTCCGGATTTTGAGTGACCATATAACTGATCCGCTGCCCCATTCGGCCGGCTGCACCGGCAACTATTACTTTTGTCATGATTTTGTTCGTATGGAATTTTGGTTTTGAGTTCCAGGGAGTTTCTTTTCCTTTAAGTCCTATAACAGGCCAACCGTTTCCATTTCGGCGGTCAGTTTTTTGGTTGATGCTTCATCCATCCCGGTCATGGGTAGTCGGACCTCGCCGGATTGTATCCTGCCCATAAGTTCCAGCGCTTTTTTTGCCGGCGCCGGACTGGGATAACAGAACATGGTACCCATCAGACCAAAGAGACGGTAATGTTGATCGTTGGCCGTTTTCAGGTCACCGGCAAGAGCAGCTTCCATCATTGCGGCCATCCCGGTGGGCTCAATGTTGGAAGTTACCGAAATAACCCCTCTGCCGCCGACAAGAACCGTGGGCATACAGGTAAAATCATCACCGGAAAGCAGGATGAAATCAGCGGGACAGCGTCGAATAACCGCACTGATCTGGTTCAGACTGCCACTGGCCTCCTTGATGCCGATAATGTTTGGCAGCTCCGCAAGGCGGGCAACCGTTGCCGGCAGCATGTTGGTAACCGTTCGCCCTGGAACATTATAAAGCACCATGGGGATGTCAACGGCATCATGAATGGTTTTGAAATGCTGATACAGTCCTTCCTGGCTCGGTTTGTTGTAGTAGGGAACAACGGAAAGAACGGCATCGGTACCGCTTGCCTTGGCCGATTCCGTCAGTTCAATGGCTTCAACAGTATTGTTGGCTCCGGTGCCGGCAATGACCGGAACTCTTCCGGCCACCGTCTTAACCGTCAATTCAATGACCCGTTTATGTTCATCAAAATCAAGAGTGGCCGATTCGCCCGTGGTTCCACAGGGAACAAGTCCGTGAATACCGCCTGCTATCTGGAATTCTATCAGGTCAACAAGCCCCTGCTCGTCAACCTTGCCGTTAAGCATGGGGGTGACAATGGCTGTTATGGCGCCTTGAATGGGTTGCATGGGATTTTTCTCCTGTCCAGTTTATAGGATTAGGTTTACGTCGTTATACATGATGGCGTCGTAAAAACTTCGATCTACCGCGTCATGTGTGCCGGGACGATTCGTAGGCATACTACCTGTATAGTTGAGACCCGTCCCGACACACCACTCTTTGTATATCTATGTTTTGTACTTAGCCATCTTGGGGCAAGTCGTGACTATTTACTTGTTCATCATACATGATGGATCGTAGAAAGTCTTCGAATCCATAATGCTGTATTTTGACCACTTCGTCATTCTATGCTTCAAGGAAAGACTTTTGGTCGGGAACCCAAAATAATAGTTTAACCAAGCGTTTTCCCCTGGACACCCGACAACGACACCCGGGTGTGACGATTGCCCTTGTTATTTCCGTAGTCTGTCCACATTCCGTCATTCCCGTGGTCTGTTGGCGGGAATCCAGTGTATATCTTGTGGGCTGGTATCTACCTGGTTCCTCGAATACTACCTCGGGGATGACGGGATCGAAGACTTTTTAAGGCCATGTTACTTTCTACGAAACCATCATACATGGGTACTCTTTGTCGGTCTGTTTCCGGTACGCGTTACCGCAATGCTTCGTCTGTCAGTTTTCCCTCGTAGATCAGATGGGCCGGTCCCTTGAGGAAAACATTCTCCGCGCCCGGGCCGTCGGTCAGGTCAAAGAGAATGGTCAACGTTTCACCACCTGTGGTCATGATATTTACAGGAGAGTCAACTTTTTCAATCAGGGCGGCCATGAGTGCGGCGGCTGTTGCACCGGTGCCGCAAGCCAGGGTTTCGTTCTCAACGCCTCGTTCATAGGTGCGGACCTTAAAACCATCCTGCCTGCGGCCGACAAAGTTGACGTTGGTTCCGGCAGGCATAAAGGCCTCATGGTGACGGATGCGGCTGCCGAGAGAACAGACGTCCATCTGATTAATATCGTCAACAAAGATCACTGCATGCGGCACCCCGGTATCCACAGAGTGCAGAATGATATTTTTTCCCTCCACCTCAATTTCACGGTGAAGATGCAGATCTTTGGGTGAGGTCATTTTCACCGAGACATTGATGTCGGAAACAGCGGCTTCGATGATACCGGCAAGAGTTTCAAAACGCATACGGGCCGGGGCAAT
>JANTGH010000292.1 GCA_024763055.1 Desulfobulbaceae bacterium | reverse complement strand
GGTGAATCGTCTCTTTCCGGGTAAGGATTTTGGCTATATTGTGGATTATCGCGGCATACTGGGGCAGTTGAATGAGGCTATGAACACCTATGATGCTCTGGGCGGTTTTGACGGTGAAGATGTGGATCTGACCGGTGCCGTAACCGACACCCGTAAAGAAGTGGCAAAGCTGCCCCAGCTTCACTCCGATCTTTGGGCGGTGTTTAAGGAGGTGGCCAATAAGAAAGATGTTGAGGCCTTTGAAGTACACCTTCGGCAGGAGGACAAACGGCAGGAGTTTTATGACTGTCTGCGCGAGTATCAGAAGACCTTGGCAGTGGCCCTGGCCACGGAGCATTTCTACGATGACACTTCCCCTGATCAAATTAAAACCTATAAAGATGATTTAAAATTTTTCCGCAGCCTGCGTAATTCCATCCAGCAGCGCTATGCGGAGGTGATTGATTACAGTCAGTATGAAAAGCAGATCCGCAAGGTAATGGATGACAATATACAGTCTCCGGATGTTGAAGTGGTGACGGAGATGGTCAATATATTTGACGTGGACGCCTTTGATGAGGTGGTGGAGAAAAAGGAAGGTACGGCTGCCAAGGCTGATACTATTGCCAGCCGGACAAGCAAAACCATCCGTGAAAAGATGGATGAAGATCCGGTTTTTTATAAAAAGTTTGCCGATCTGGTGCAGCAGGCCATTGACGATTATCAAAAGAACAGGATCAGTGATACTGAATATTTGCGTAAAGTAACCGAGTATATGGAGATTGTCCGGCGCGGCCATGATGCCGATCTTCCTCGGGAGTTGACGCAGTACAGGGAGGCACCTGCTTTTTATGGCGTGGTGGGTGAGATAATAAAGGGGAGAGAGGATCTGCCGGATGCTTGGCAGAAAATTACGGTTGAAATGGCTCTTGCCGTGCAGCAGATTATTGATGGGAGAAAAAAACGAGACTGGCCGGTCATGGAGGATGTAATCAAGGATATGGAAAATGATCTGGATGATTACCTGTTTGACCTTGAAGAAACCCGTGATTTGAAATTATCTACCGAAGAGATGGATGCCATCATTGATCGCTGCATTTCCATTGCCAAAAAGCTGGCCGGTCATGGAGCGTGACAATGTCTGCTGGGGTCGGATTAAGATCCCCTATTTTTATGAACATTCAAAGCGGAAGTTACTGGCTATTACGGTTCATCCCGATTTGACAGTTGAAGTTCGGGCACCCCTTGACACACCGCTGGAAGCTATCCGGCAGCGGGTTGTCAAGCGAGGGCCATGGATCCAGAAGGCGTGGCGAGAGTTTGAACTGTATCTCCCCAAGCAGCCTCCCCGACGCTATATCAATGGAGAAACCCACCGTTATTTAGGACGGCAGTATCGACTCAGGGCGGATCGGGGAAAGGGAAATTCCGTAAAATGTCTGCGTGGTTTTTTTCTGGTTACAACCACCTCAGAGCCAAACCCGGGACAAGTCCAGGCGTTAATGGAAGATTGGTACCGCTGTCATGCATACCATGTTTTCCATGAGCGGCTGGCAGAATGTTGTAAGGTCATCTCCCTGGAAGGTATTAAAAAGCCCCCCATAACCATTCGTAAGATGAAAACCCGTTGGGGAAGCTGCTCTAGCAAGGGAAGGGTGACCTTGAACCTGGAACTCATCAAGGCTTCCAAAGAGTGTATCGACTATGTCATTCTGCATGAACTCTGCCATTTGAAGGTGCCTTCTCATGGTCCCAAATTCTGGCGTTTGATGGCGAAGTTGATGCCGGACTATGAAGAACGAAGGCGAAGGTTAAATCTTTTTGCGGATGTGTGAGAATATGAATCCTGCTAAACCATACCAGATGATAATTGAAGAAAGTCTGAGCTTTCCTCCTGACGTTTCTTCGCAACCATCATATAATACAAATATCCCTGCTTCAGAAATGGCTGAGTCTCGAACATTGCTTGATCAATTGTTGACCGATTCACAGCTCTATAAAAGCTCCGAGGATTACAAAAAATTACTCGATTTCACGGTGCGGCTCCGCAATTTTGCGCCATTTAATGCCATGCTGTTGCAACTACAGAAGCCGGGACTGAGTTATGCCGCTTCTGCCCATGACTGGCGAAAAAAATTTGGACGTTACCCAAAAGAAGATGCCCGCCCTCTTCTCATTCTTTGGCCATTTGGACCGGTGGCCCTTGTTTACGACGTTATGGACACTGATGGTGATGATTTGCCGGAAGATGTGGCTTCGTTTTTCACCAGTGGGGAGATTGACAAAGGAAAGTTTGGGACATTCTGGGGGCTGTTGGCTAAGAAAAATATCAAACACCATGAATTTGATGCTGGAGATAATCGTGCAGGCTCTATTCGGGTCGTTAAACGTGCAACTTCTGATAAGGAAGCGACACTCTATCAAGTAAACATAAACCGTAACCATGAAATTGCGGTGCAGTTTACAACTGTAGCTCACGAGCTGGGACATCTTTTTCTTGGGCATCTGGGGCCGGACAAAAAACTGAAGATTCCCAAACGACCTGCAATGGCTCATGATCAGGTAGAGCTTGAGGCGGAGTCTGTTGCTTACCTGGTTTGTAAGCGTAACGGTATCTCTCCAAAATCAGAAACATACCTCAGCAGGTTTGTTTCTCAGGATCTGACAATTGATCAAATGGATATTTATCAGGTTATGCGGGCTGCTGGTCAAGTTGAAACGACCTTGGGCCTGGTATCTCATACAAAATATGATAAACCTAAACCTTCAGGTCACAAAGATTGAGAAAAAATTCCTTGAAGGGCGGCTTACATAACGAGAAAAAACGGTTAAATCCTTTTTTGCGGGAAGACAAACGCTGATTGCTGCGGGGTGTGAACTATTGACATGATAAGTTTATGGAGAAACCAATTGTGAATGAAAAGGTAATGTTCGGAAAATTTTCAGAGTTGTTTCACACTGCTACAAGTCTGCTCACTGTCTGGTTGAACGAAGCGTTAACCACTATAGATACAGAAACATGGTGGCAGACCCTGGTTGTCCCAAAACTCTCTTATCAGCAGGAACAAAGAATTAAGCGTGATAATATTACCCAGCTGAAGCGACTGGATTTAGCTGCTTTACTGAGGATATTGGATAAAAACTGGTATGAAATCTCACAGCAGAAAAAACTAACGACCCGTGACCGGCATTTTGTAAAAGAGATGCAAGTTATCCGTAACCGGTGGGCACATAGCGACACCTACGGTTTGGATAAGGATGATGTCTATCGTGATATAGATAACCTCCAGCAGTTTGTTACTCTAATTGATGCAGATGATGAAACTATTTCTGAAATTAAACAGATCAAAAATGACATCCTAATTCAGACTGTTGCGCCAAAAGAAGGAAACGATGATCAACGGCAAGCAAGAACGGAGGGCAAGTCAGATACAAACTCCGCTGAATCCCCTGACGACAGTAAGGAAGGGATCGCAGTCGGTAGTATCGTCGAATTGATTAGTGATCCTTCTATGCAAGGGGCTGTAGTAGAGTTGGATGATGGAAACTCGCCAGATGCCCGCTGTAAGGTTTTTATTGACGGTAAACTCCAGCAATTCTATCTTTCACAATTGTCAGCAGTTGTTACAAAAGGTGAAAAACGGATCCTTCCACTCTCGGAACTCCATAGCCTGCTCACTTGC
>JANTGH010000291.1 GCA_024763055.1 Desulfobulbaceae bacterium | reverse complement strand
CGATTTCAACTTGTTCCCAAACTTCAGTTTGGGAACAGCAGGCCGGAAGCTCCAGCTTCCACTATTAGAAACTATTATGCTTCGCAAGCATTACCTGATATGTCAAGATAACTGCGCTGTCGAAGTTGCTTACTGAATGGCGCTTTTTGAAAAGCACAGCAGGAAGCAGGAGCTTCCCGTAAAGAGTTCCCAAACTGGAGTCTGGGAACCAGGGGCAACGCTACAGTTGGTTAAGAACTATATACAAACCGGGAAGTTATTTTTGGACAGTTCCTAAGCTCTGGCAGGAGCATCTGAAAGCAATTAATTATTTAATTAAAAAGGAAAAAACTGTCAACCTGTCAAAATCAGAACGGGTGCAAACCCATTTTTTATGGACGAATAACGGGTTATATAATTACAGACCTCGTAAAATTAATTTACATGGGGGCATGGAAACCCTCTATTTCAGGTACCGAAACTTCAGGCAATTTCCAAGTTTGTCCTGATTGCGGGCAACAGGCCGCTTCACATGGCAATAATACCGCTTCGCTGTTATAGTTCGTTGGTCTGTTCGAAGTCTTCGCTTATCTGAACGAATCTGGAGCACAACCTGAACAGTTACGAATAATGAATAATAGTCTGTGTTATAAATCAGACAGCTGCTTCTGGAAACTTCGTCCGGGGTGTAAGGGATTGGCTGTCCACCGAAAATTGAGTTATCCGGCCCGATTCGGGGTTTATCACGAACTGATTACGCCGGAGTGCACCTACCATCTTTCCCTTGATGGTTTCCCGAAATTTTTCCAGGGAAACAGGCGGAACTGGCCCCACCCCCAGGAATGGCTGAAAATAACCAGAAACGGAGATATGGTTTATTATTCAACCCAGGGGTACAGTGATATTTTTGGCCTGACAGGGGAATATTATTATCCTCTGCTTTCCTACCATTCCAATTCTCTTTTTTCCAGCAACATTTTCCAATCAATTCCTGTATCGCAAGTTATCGCGGATCATGATAATCACTGCACCCAGGCAGGGCATATGGCCTCCTCATGGGTAAACAGGAAAGAGGCAGCTATTCTGTGGCAGTTTTCCCAATGGACGACTTCTAAAATTCGCCGACAGGCTCGGCGGTTGCATCGGATCATCCAGGCCCGCATTCCCGTGTTGCCGCCAGATTGTCGTCATGTGGATTATGACGTTTTGCCTCTTATTGTCGCTGAAGGCTGTTTGGCAAACTGTGGATTTTGCCAAGTCAAAACCAGCGGAGATTTCCGGCTCAGGTCAAAAAAAGAGATAGAAAATCAACTTTCAGGTATAGGGAGGCTGCTGGGAGATGATATTGGCAATTACAGGGGCTTTTTTCTCGGTCAACATGACTGCCTGGCGGCGGGTTCCAGGCCAATAAAAGCAGCCTTAAAAAAGGTAATCTCTATTTTGACGCCAGGCAGAAAATATGTTCGTAATCCTGTCGCCTTCCTTTTTGGTTCAACCCATTCTTTGCTGGCTTTGACAGATGATGATTTAAAACGGCTTGAGCAACAGCCATGCACTCTCTATATCAATATCGGCCTGGAATCCTTTGACCAGGAAACCCTTGATATTTTACAAAAACCGGTTTCAGCAAAGGAGAACCGTCTGGCCTTCCAAAAGGCGCTGGCAATCAACCGCAAATATAGCAGGATAAGGGTCAGCGCCAACCTGGTGCTCGGTGAGCTGACAGGTTCAAATCATCTTAACAGGATTCTGAAAATCTTATGCGACGATGTTCCATCATTTCAACCGGAGACAACTATTTATCTCTCCCCTCTGACCGGATTTTTTCAGAGCAAAAACGTTTTGTCTGATTTGCGCCGGATTAAATCTCAGGCGCGCCTGCCGGTCTATCCCTACCTGATTCATCAGCTCTGATTCTCGTAAGACACTAATCCGGATTAGCCTTTTTACTATGGAATTACGATTGGTTACAGAGCAACTTCGTAATTTTTCAAACCGGAGCGCTCATCCAGATTTTGAGATTTTAGAAGGGTTCCTCAGTGAACTTCTCAAAGACAATATCCATATTCTTGAAATCCTGGAGAGTGAGAGCAACAAAGAGGACCATCGTGATAAATTTAACCGCGTAGATCTCAAGGTAAAGAATCAAAGGAACGAAATAATCATTATTGAAGTTCAATATGAACGGGAATTCCATTACCTTCAGAGAATTCTGTTCGGCACATCAAAAATTATCACGGAACATCTTCATGAAAGCGATGCCTGTTCGGAAATAGTTAAAGTGATCTCCGTTAATATTCTTTATTTTGATTTAGGGCAGGGAGAAGATTATGTCTATCATGGTTCAACATCATTTGAGGATCGATTAAAGATGTGGTGAAGATAGGATGCGAAAATGCCAAGTTATTTTTTTCCCGGCCCCAAGCTCTGTTACGAGCATCTGAAACTGTTTATCTGTTTAACCTGAAACTTAAAAAGGGTCAACAATTTATCAATGTTGATCATGTAGACCAACTGTGGTAAAATGAGTCAACTGTTTAATCGAAGGATTGCATATGATAGTAAATATATCCGAGGCAAAAGCAAACTTGTCAAAATTGGTCACCATGGCCTACCATGGTGAAAAGGTGGTTATAGCAAAAAACAATCTGCCGTTAGTGGAGCTTGTCATACACAAACCGGAGAAAAAGAGAAAACTCGGTTTGCTTGCTGGAAAGCTGACTGTCCCTGAAGATATAATGGAAGAGCAACCGGAGATTGATGAGATGTTTTATGGTCCTGAACGGGACATATCAAAATGAGGATCATTATCGATACCCATATATTTCTCTGGTCTCTTGCGATCCCTGAGAAAATTGCTAAACATAAATTAAGAGAACTTGAACTACCGACCAACATTATCTATGTCAGTTCCGTCACTGTTGCCGAGATTATGATAAAATCTTCCATCGGTAAATTGCAAATCGATTTTGACCCTGTTAAGCTTGCCCTGCAGAGTGGATTTGAGCTTCTTGATTTTACCGGCAGAGATGCTTTGCCCTTAAAAACTCTGCCATTTCACCATCGAGACCCTTTTGACCGTATGTTGATTTCACAGAGTCTTACTACAAAATATCCTCTTATGTCGGATGACAGAATGATCAAACAGTATGAATGTACGGTGATTTAGCAGCATATTCAGGGGGCACTTGCTTAATTATTGACTCTTTTCTTTAATGCAAAAAAACATCTCGGTTTCACAGCTCTGCGAAAGACGATCTCAAATGAGGTACGGGCATGGCCGGATCCAGACGGCAAAACAGTACGAACCATTCTTTTCATGATGCAGTGATGAGTGGCTTGGCGTTCATACCCTCCATTCCTCCACCGTCCCTATTCTGCTGTAATTTTGGTCTTATGTTGTATATTTCAAAGTAATAAAAAATTCAGGTAACTGATGCCGTCAAAGCGTATTTCTCCACCCATGGCATAACCGAAGGTCAGGAGGTAGAGCAGGGGGCGAGACGGCCTGGCCTGCCACCTGCCGTTTAAATCGGCGTTTACGGATAAGCATTTACCTGCGGTATATTGCCAGGGATTCATTAATCATTCAAACTGGTAAACCCCCGGCTATGCCGGGGTGACTCCTGGCAGTTTGACTTTTTCGGCAGTGGTTGTGGAGTTAAAAATGCCTCTCAACTTATT
>JANTGH010000290.1 GCA_024763055.1 Desulfobulbaceae bacterium | reverse complement strand
CGAAAGGATCGACAACAGACCCGGCTTTCTCCGGTTACCCTGCTCGTTGATCTTTGGGAAGGTATCAAGATCGGGGTGGTCGGGCTGCTGGTAACCGTGATTGCCCTGGCCGTTAATTTCATTCCCGTTGTCGGTCAGGCGCTGGTGTTTTTAATCTATGTTTTCTATTCCGCGCTCATGTTCATCGATTATCCCGCCTCCAATAAACGCTGGAGCCTGGGACAAAAAATGGACTGGGTGCGAGTCAACCCTGGCCGCTCTTTTCGATTGGGGATTTTCCCTGCTCTGATCAGTTTGATTCCTCTTATAAATGTCCTGTTCATGGCGGTTCTTTTCCCTCTGTTTACAGTGCACACCACGTTGAATTTTATTGCCGTGCAGAATGGACAAGTACCCGACAGGTCATTATGATGGCGGCCCTTATTCAACGAGAGGAAGAGTTGCCGGTCTTACAGCGCACAACTTGAACCTTTTTTAATTACGATTATGGCAAAAATTTCTCGACTGACAACCATTTATTTTCGCAGAAGAACCTGGTTTCGATTACTCCTCATCGCCCTGATTCTTGGTTTCTGGGCCTACATCGAAATCGGCGATCTCAATCCAATCGCTGAGCATGATCTCAATTATCAGGCATTAGAGGCCATAAATGGGCGCTATGAAGGCGGTCCATTGATCTTTGCCTTCCTGGCCGACAGTAAGAATTCACCGGTGTTCGGCCAAGTGGTCAGGGCCTTGAATCATGATCAATTGTTGCAGTTTGCTATCATCGGCGGTGACCTGGTACTCTATCCGTCAGGGGATACATTTAATTCGTTTCTCAGGCAACGCCAGGAACTGGAGATTCCCAGTCTGGTTCTACCCGGCAACCATGATGTGGCCTTTGATATCATGGATTTTTATTATCATATCTTTGGCCGCATGTATTACTCCTTCGTCCTCGACAATTCGAAGTTTATTCTTCTTGACGATAGTAATGAAAAAAATCTTGGCCTGGAACAGGAGGCCTGGCTAAAAAAAGAGTTGGAAGACGGTCTCCAATACAAACACCGGTTTGTTTTTATGCATGTCCCGCTCTGGGACCCCCGGGATATACCTGGCGCCACTGTGCGATACGCCCACAGCCTTAAAGATCCGGATACGGCCAGGCGGCTTGAAGATCTATTTTTAAAATATAAAGTGACAACGCTGTTTGCCTCCCATATTCACGCCTACTATGAAGACCGGCCAAGGGGGCTGCCTACCATTATCAGTGGCGGAGCAGGCGCTGAGTTGATGGGTAAAGGCCCTGAGCATACTTTTTATCACTATGTACGGGTGAGTGTGAATCAGGACAAGGTCAGCACCGAAGTGGTGAAAATCGACCAAAATATTAAACATGCCGGTTTTAAGAGATACCTTTCCATTGCCGGCTTGTACGTGAAAACTCTGGGGCAGATCTATGTCAAATATGTTTTGATTGGTTTTTTCCTTTTGGTTTTGATTGTGGATGGCTTACTGGAATATTTCTATCAGCGCAAGCAACGCAGGGCAGAGAACCGGGCGAGAGAGTAGTAAGTTGATTCATGCATAATCTTCTAATCACCCTGACCTCTTGGCTTACCAATCATCCAAATCTTACGGAGTTGGTTATTTTTTTCACCTCTTCTGCCGAGTCCCTGGCCTTTATCGGCTTGATCATGCCGGGTGCGGCCCTGATGCTGACCGCTGGCGCCCTGATCGCCACCGGCGCCCTTTCCTTTTGGCCGACCATGGGCTCAGTATCGATTTATCAGTTACCGGGTATGGCTTTTTGTCCTTCCCTGTCCATGGCCGGTTGATGTTTCCCTGGATACTTCGACACCACTTTGGGTATAAACTCCTTCGCCAATGATATTTTCGACTTACCTGCATTTAATTCATCTGCCCAGGACTGTGGGAGTCGTTGCACCAGATTTCTTATTGTCCTTTTTGACGGAGATGTATACTTTTTTCTATCTGAACGGTGGAAATCAGGTATTACTGATTAAGGACAACAGAAAGCGGCTGCCATGAAAACACCCTTTTTACCCCGTACTGTTATCATCCTTGGCCTGGTCTCCTTTTTTAATGATACGGCCAGCGAGATGATTACGCCGCTATTGCCGATTTTTCTTACTGCCACTCTTGGTGCAGGTCCTGCCGTTGTCGGCCTGGTAGAGGGCGTGGCTGAGGCAACGGCCAGTCTGCTCAAACTTGTCTCCGGACGAATGGCGGATAAAGGATGGAACCAGAAGGGACTTGTTTTAGGCGGATACTCAGTTTCTAACCTGGCCCGGCCCTTGATCGGTCTGGCCTTAAGCTGGAATCTGGTGTTGCTCTTTCGTTTTCTTGATCGAGTGGGCAAAGGGTTGCGAACCTCACCCAGGGATGCCCTCATTGCCGCTTCAACTGATTCGGCCCGACTGGGCAGGTCCTTTGGCTTCCACCGGGCTTTGGATAATGCCGGGGCCATGCTGGGACCACTCTGTGCCTGGTACCTGTTAAGTGAAAATATCCCCATAGCTCATGTCTTTCTCTGGTCGCTTGTGCCAGGTATTTTGGTTGTCTGCCTGCTTATCTTCGGTCTGGAGGCTACTCCTGCGAGGGAAAAGCTGAAAAGACTTCCACCACTACGCTGGTCAGTGCTTGATAACAGACTGCGTGGTCTCATCCTGGCCACAGGCGGTCTGGCCCTGGCCAGTGCACCTGAAGCCTTTCTTGTGCTCTGGGCCACTGATCAAGGGCTGCAAATTGCCTGGGTTCCATTGATATGGGCGGCAGCCAGTGCTGTTAAGGCAATAGTTGCAGGTCCGGCCGGAGGGTTGTCGGATCGATTTGGCAGGCTGCCGGTCCTTCTCTGCGGCTGGACGTTTCGTATTCTGCTTCTGTTGAGCCTCGCCTGGAGTTGTTCAACCGCCCACCCCGTGCTTGTCTGGCCCCTCTTTCTTGCCTATGCCGCCTCTCTTGCTGCAACGGAGGGTACGGAACGAGCCTTGATCGGTGACTTTGCCAGGCAGGAAGAACGTGCCACCGCCTTTGGCCTCTACCACATGGTAGTTGGGTTAGCGGTGTTACCAGGCGCCTTGCTGTTTGGCGCAATATGGCAGAACCTGGGGCCGGCTGTGGCTTTTGTATTCAATGCCATTCTCTCTTCCGGAGCCGTAATACTGTTGCAGCGGCAATATAGGCGTAGAGGATGACCGATTTATTACACATACTGATTAAGCGGCCATCTTGTTATCGATCTTATGATGCAGCGTTAACAATTAAGTAGACACCTTATTTAATTATCAACTTCAGCGGTATTTTAGAACCGGGTTTGACAATGGAAAGAGTATGATGCTGTAATTGGCAATGCCCCTAAAAGTGCCTCCTCTCCCACTTATGAATCACACGGGGTGAGGACTATAGCACTTGGTGTCGTCGTTGGTTCTGGTCTGCAGGGGGGTATTGGGAAGCTCGGATTTTCTCTTTCTCCGATCATTAGTAAAAAAAGGATTTTTAATTAAACAGATTGAAATCCCTTTTTTTATAAGGTCGAAATTGAATGGTAAAAATTGGTTTTAAAAACAAAAAAAATCCCGTATCACATTTGTGATACGGGATTTTTTATATAAAGGATCGGCAACGACCTACTCTCCCACGCAGTCGCCCACGCAGTACCATCG
>JANTGH010000289.1 GCA_024763055.1 Desulfobulbaceae bacterium | reverse complement strand
ACGAGTTGACCACCGATTCGGATGAATCGGTAATGGCCACCGTGTTGCCGACACCATCAAAATGGTAACAGTAGAGATCATTAGAAGGCGTTATGGCGGCCAGCAGCCCGGCCCCGTGCACATAGTATCGGGTGATAACATTGTTTGCATCCGCCTCGGCCAGGAGGTTGCCGCCCGCATCGTAGATGTAGCGGGTCTCGACACCACTTCGCACGGCCCGGAGCCGGTTCCGAAAATAGGAAAGTCCTATTATTGTTTATTCTTTTTATAACCTTTTTGCATTAGAACAATTCCGATTGCTGAAAGAGTAAATCCAAAAATAGAGTAATTATATTTCATTAATGCGATGCCTCCTAAAAGACATACCAACCCGATAACACTTAAATACATTATTTACCTGTAGGCGAATTGTTATTGATAGGAATGCTTTGGATAATGTGATTGCTATTCTGGCGTTGAGCGATAGAATCTTCATATCTATTAGCTTGATTCACTGTCTCGCCAACAATCATATTAAAACCTGTATTTTTCACGCCAATGGCCGTTGTTACAGCGGTCTGGACAACGTCCCTATAAGGGTGTTGGCTATACAAAGATGATCTTAATCCTTCGGCGATCCCAGCTGTTGCCAAAAAACCAGCTGCTGGCAAGCCAGACAAAGAAGCTGCACCAGCAACAATTAGGGAACCATCTCGTGTATTAGCTAACATTTGTTCTCCACCAATTCGATCAATAAAATTTCTTGTGCTTACCTGAAGATCAAACAACCCCCACGGATCCACCAACAACAACGGATCATTCGACCCAATAACCCCGTCGATCCCTTCCGCGTTATAGCGTTTAATCTCAATAAAGACGGTCTGTTGAGCATGATTTCTCTTGAAGGCGCTCACCCCTGATTTTCAGTTTTTTTCGCAAAATCATACCCGTAGTTCGTGGCCTGGCCGCTCCATTGTGTTTACTCCAGGGCCTGGATATTTGCCAGCACTTTTTCTCTGCAATTAAAAGAAAAAATAATGAGATGATGCGGGGTTAGGTGATGTTCCTGATCGGTTCCGCTGCAAGCGGCACACTGGGGGTGGGAGGAGGTGGCCGTAAGCCTCATGACTTCGGGCCTAAGGGCGGGATCTCTCTTCCATGGGCGCAGCCCCGCCTTATCCTATTCCCTGTCCCTCTCCCTGGGATGACAGCGGCGGTGAACCTCTTTAAGATCGTTGATGGTCACCCGGGTGTAGACCTGGGTGGTATCTAAGGATTCATGGCCAAGCAACTCCTGCACGGCCCGGATATCGGCCTTGTTCTTGAGCATGGCCGTGGCGCAGGTATGGCGGAAGGTGTGAGGCGAGACGTTTTTTTTGATTTTGGCCTGCTTTGCGTATTTTTTGACCAACTCCCAGACCACGTTCTTTGACAGACGGTTGCCGTTGATGGACAGAAACAGGTGGTTGTTGTACGGGTCTTTGATCAGTTCCGGCCTCACGGATTTAATATAGTTCTCCAGGTAACGGCAGGCGATCCGGCCCAGAGGCACCATTCTGTCCTTTCGCCCTTTGCCGGCAATGATTCGCAGGAAACCGTCATGATAGTCAACATCATTTAAGGTTAGATTATTGACCTCAGCTTTTCTGATACCTGTGGTATACAATACCTCCAGAATGGTGTGGTCCCGGTAGCCCAGGACTGTTTTGGTGTCCGGGGCGTTGATGATCCGCCTGGCCTCGGACCTGGTCAGGATGCTTCTGGGCAGGCTCTTGGGAGTCTTGGCATATTTGATGTCCCGGCCAGGATCGGAGATGATATAGTCCCGTTCCTTGAGAAAGGCGGTAAAGCCCTTGGCTACCGCCAGCATGCCGTTCTGGTGGCCTACACTCTTGGGCCGGCCCCGCTTGCTGAGGCAATGATACTGCTCGGTCTGATAGTCCAGGAGCAGGAGTTTGCTGATCTGCTCAAAGCGGTCAACGCCCTGGCTGCGCAGAAATACAAAAAACTTGGCAAGCCGCCAGCGTTGGCCCTTGATGGTGCGCTCACTGAAGTTCTTGACCTGCAACGACTGGATATACTCCTCACCCAAAGACTCAAGAGTGATAGCTTCCATTTCCCGCCCTCTTTCCGGTTATCTTCGGTTTGATACTCCTCCGATTCACCTTGTCCCTTTCCCTGGGATGGCTTTTGGCGTGTTCCTTTTTAAGATCAACGGCCAGGGCCTTGATATAGATCTGGGTCGTGGAAAGATCGGCGTGACCGAGCATCTTCTGCACCGCCACCACGTCCGCCCCGTTCTTCACAAGCTGGCCGGCAAAGGTGTGACGCAGGGTATGGGGGCTGACCTTTTTCTTGATCCCTGCTTTTTTTGCATTGGTCCTGACCATGATCTGCACCACCTGCTTACTTAAGGGTTGCCCTGATTGGTTGACGAACAATACCCGGCTCTTCCTGTTTCGCTTGGTAAAATGAGGCCGTATCCTGGTGATGTACTCCCGCAGGAAGCGGACGGCATGCCTGCCGAGCGGTACAACCCGGTCTTTCCCGCCCTTGCCCTTGTTGATCCGCAGCATCCTGCCCTGCAGGTCGGCGTCATAGATGGTCAGGTTGCAGAGTTCGGCCAGCCTGATGCCGGTTGAATAAAAAACCTCCAGCACGGCCCGGTCACGGATGCCGGTCTTTAAGCCGAGGTTGGGCTGGTCAAGGAGTTGTTCCATTTCAGGGGCGGTCAGAACGTCACGGGGCAGGGTCCTGTCCGGGGTCGGTTCATGGATATACTCCATGGGATCGATAAAGATGATGTTGGCCTGTTCCAGAAATTCAAAGAACCGTTTCAGGGAACGGATTTTTACCGAGATCGAGCCTTGGGAATAGCCCCTGCCGTTTGCCATGCGGTATTCATGGATACCGGCAATATAGGCTTCCATGTCACGCCGGGTAATGGTCGTGATGTTGCGCTTTTCTTCCTCCAGGAACCGTCGGACATTATTTGTATATGCCTTGATGGTGGCCTCGCTCCGATTGATGACCTTGAGGTGCTCGGTAAACCGGAAGAGGAGATCGTTTGCATTCGTCATGACGGGTTCTCTATGGTTATGAAGTGTGATTTTTATGGTGTGCGGCCTTGTTTATGTTTTCCCGGTTTCACCGCCAGGTTGACCGATTTTTCTTCGTAATGCATTGATCTGCAAGGGATTACAGGTTTCAACCTCAACCCTCCAAGTACCCGCCAGGCGGGCTCTAAGTACCCTCTAAGTACACGCCGGATTCCGGGGTGTCATCTATTCCCTTTGCAGCGGCTTTTTCTTTTAACTGCCCGATATCAGTCAAGCCGATGACAAAGGGTTTGCCGTCTTCACCGCCGCCGGTGTAGACCAGTTCATACACGTACTCTTTGCCTTTCCTGCCAACTGTTGAGTAGATGTATTCCAACTCTTCGAGCTGTTTGATATGGGTTTTGACCTGGAAGTCACTCCAGCCGGAGTATTCCCGGATATCACGCCGGGTAAATCTTTTTTCCTTTTCCTTTTCTCTCTCTTTCCCCTGTCCTCGGGCTTCCGATACGCACATCTCCTTTATCAGCATGAGCAGCTTCCGGGACGGCGGCGACAGCTCATCCAGCGACCGGCCCAGGATCTCGGCGGCCAACTCGTTGGCACGGGCGATATCAGTGAGGGTGACGTTGATGTATTCGATCGTCTTGCCGCCGT
>JANTGH010000288.1 GCA_024763055.1 Desulfobulbaceae bacterium | reverse complement strand
TACATGCCATTAAACCCTCACTGACTGGACTTGTTCCGGTAAAAGACGAAGACTATAATCCTCTTCGCCAGATGCTCGAATACCTGGAAAAAGAGGGGGTTATCCAATGAAAAATATAAGACTTCCCGGAAAAAGCACGAAATATTGGTTTTTTCTCCTTTTAGTTCTTGGAATCCAGACCATATTTGCCTGGCAGGCTGTTGTTAGGTCTTGATTTAAATTGACAAGAAGAGGTACAATATTACCATAATAATTTGACAGCAGCTTGGTGAGAATCAATTTAAAATGTTGAAGTGGAGCGGTAAACCGTAAGAGCGGTTTACCGCTCCCTCCATATTGGGTTAGCCCCCTCCCAATAAGGAGTTATTACATTGGTAATATTTGTTGACGTTGATGTCAATGAAATTGCTCGGCTTGGACGGAAATTTCATTGGCAACGGCCACCTGAATGTCCGTGTTGTGGTGCTGGTTTATGGTGGCACGGTTTTGTTCTTGCTTACTTCGATCATCTTCCTCAGGCGGTTTGGATCCACCGTCTCCGCTGTCCTTGCTGTGGAGCTGTTCACCGGCTTCGTCCAAAAGCATATTGGAGCCGTTTCCGCTCTACCACCCGGAACATCAGCTTAACAATCAATCGTTTCCTGGAACAAGACTGGCAGCCGGATATTCCCAATCCACGACAAAAACTCTGGTGGCAACGCTTTTGTCGTAAAGCGAGGTTGGTAATCGGTCTTGGCTGGGAATGGTTACCGGACGCCTTCGATCTACTGATAAGCTGGGGCCAAATTCCCGTTTCCAACGTTATTCAATCCGGTTGAAGACTGACAAAATATCACCCTACCGAAGTGTACCTTTGATTCTCTAAAAACAATGATGTTATGGGGCTTCGAGTGAAAATAGAAACCAGAACACCTTTGTGAAAGGAGAATTCAATGACCAAAAAGCAAAAAGAGGAGGTCGCCTTGTTTCGTTTCGGGGTAATCTGTGATCTCGTCGGCACTTTGCGCCTGGAGCATGGCGATGCTGAAAAGCTCATTCATAGCAAAAGTGCGCAGGTGTGGAAAATTCCATATTCCAACCGTACCCGGATTGCGGCCAGCACTATCCGCAAATGGATCAGGCGGTACCGGGAAAGTGATGGCCAGCTGTCATCGCTCTATCCCTCTGAACGTTCCGATCGGGGCAAAAGTCGCAAGGTCGATGATGAAACGATTCTGGCAATTGTCAGAATGAAGCGGGAAAAACCTTCGCTTCCCGTTAATGAGCTGATCAAAGAACTCAAAAAGAAGGAGCTTATAACCCCCGGAATCACTCTCTATCCTTCGACCGTGTACCGAATTCTTCAAAGCGAAGGCATACAACGCAAATCTGCCGACAAGGTTGACCGGCGCCGGTACGAAGCCGAGTACCCGAATGACATCTGGCAATCGGATGTCATGCATGGACCAATGGTCAAAGTCGACGGCAAACTGAAAAAGAGCTATCTCATCGCTTTTATTGATGACCATTCCCGCCTGTTGCCCCAAGCCGAATTTTATCTTAATGAACGCCTGGTTTCCTGGCTTGACGCCTTTCGCAAAGCCTTGTTGACCCGGGGCCTGCCACGGAGGCTCTATGTCGATAATGGTTCTGCTTTCCGGACAAAACACCTTGAGCGAATTTGTGCCTCTTTAGGTATTGCCTTGATTCACACCCCTCCATATACACCCCAGGGAAGAGGCAAAATTGAACGTTTTTTTCGTTCTGTCCGCAGTAGATTCCTCTCGATTTGCCCTGAAAATTTAACTCTTGATGATATCAACCGGATGTTTTTAGAGTGGATTCCAGCCAACTACCATAATCGGGTCCATTCATCGACAGGGGAAACCCCACTGCAAAGATTTGGCCGCCATATTCAACTTACTCGGACTGCTCCGGCTGATCTTGAAGACCATTTCCGTAAGGAGGTAAGGCGCAGGGTCACAAAAGATCGTACGGTATCCATCAACAATCGCATTTACGAGGCCCCAACCAAATGTATCGGTGAGCAACTTAGGCTCCTCTACCACGAAGATCGCCCTGACCAGGTTGAAATTATATACAAGGGGGCTTCCTGTGGATTTTTGGTACCACTGGATCTCAATGCCAATTCCAAAGCTGCCCGTGACCGAACTGCAACCGAGATCGCAGCTGTCGGAGGCGAGTTACCTTTCGGCCGGGAGGTCTGCAAATGAGCACTGTTTACAGGAATTTTTTTGGCTTCAGCAAAAAGCCATTCAGCGCTGATCTCGAGATCAAAAACATTATTCAGACCTCTGAAATAAAAGCCGCTCACGACCGCTTCGACTATGCTGTTGAACTTGGAGCAATCGCGCTGGTAACCGGCGAGATCGGAGCCGGAAAATCGACGGCATTACGCTGGATTGTGGCACAATTACATCCTGCTCGTTTCAGACCGGTATGGATTACCGCCTCATCGGGCTCAATCCTGGAGGTTTATCGTCAGATCCTGGCGGAATTTGAAATTAAAACTGCCACGTCTTCTCGCGCCACCCTGACCAGGATGATAAGAAAACAGATATCAGAGCTGGCGCAAAATCGGAAACGGCAGCCGGTTTTGATTATTGACGAGGCTTCGCTGCTCAGGCTTGAAGTTTTCGCGGAATTACATACGATTACCCAATTTGAAGGAGACTCAAAACCCTGGATGCCGATAATCCTGGTTGGCCAGAACAACCTGGCCGACAATCTTCTCCATCGGTCAGCAACACCTTTAGCTTCACGAATAGTGGCCCGCAGCCATTTTGCCTCGGTCAACAGAGAGAAAATGGCGGCCTATCTCAAACATCACCTGGCAATCGCCGGCATGAAAAACAGCCCCTTTGAAGAAACCGCCATTACCGCCATCTTTCAAGGATCGGGTGGCATCTTCCGCAAAGCCAACCATCTGGCCCGGGGCGCTCTGATCGCTGCCGCAGCGGAACAGTCTCAAGTAGTTAACGTCGATCATGTCAGATTGGCGGCGTCGGAGATCTTCTAAAACAAGTTTCCCGGTGAAACAGAGATTGGCTCTGCTGGGGAGCAACTAGTCAAGGGATAACCGGGAGGGTGAGACGGATTGTCTCTCAAGGGGGAAGTCTTCGGGCTCCCCCCGCTTTTTTGCAATCCGGACACCCCTATGCCTTTAAAAACCCAACCAACTTTAGTCCTATCAATAGATCAACCATAAAAAAAGAGGTCGACGATGGGAATGACAATATACAACCCCCAAAAAGGCCGACGTGAAATAATGGATATCGCGATTGATAAGGCGAATACCACTTACTTTGATGACGGTTTAGATGGTAATGGGGTTTACCTGATGGCAGATATTGATATTGGTCTCCTGATTCAGGAAAACGGCTATTCTAATCCAATATTATTTTACGGCTTAACAAGAGCAAAAATCAATCACAATCCACAAGCAGCGAAAACACTGCTGAACAATATTCACAGCGTTGCTGAAGATGCTTATTTTCTCTTTTGTCTGCAAGATAATTAGAAATCTTTACCCAAATAATTAGATGATTTCCCTCAATTTAAAGAGAGAGTCAACACAGGCAACAATATCACGAGGCAGGCGACAATTGTAATGAATCCTGGTAATCCCCCGGGGGCGGCCAGGCCCCCGGGTCTTCTCGGCACTCATAAGATAGCCTCAGATCTCAGTTCAGCCTC
>JANTGH010000287.1 GCA_024763055.1 Desulfobulbaceae bacterium | reverse complement strand
CCCTCGCAAAAAAAGACTCCCTCCCCCAACTACATTTCCCGACCATAGACCACGACAGCCAAAAATAATTATTTATTTTATTTTTAGGTAACTATTCAGATCGCGGCAAAACTGGTGCATAACCAGGACCTGTGACTGTTCAGGAGTGCCCCATATCTGTACAGTCGACCAGGATATAGGTGGTCGGTATGCCGGGCGGTCTGACCGTGCGGTGCTCCTGAATAGTTACAATTTTTAGATTCTATTCAATCCGTCCAGACGATTTTACATTTCTTTACATCAAATTGACCACGTTGTGACAACTTAATTTTTGATTTGGTTATATTCTCTGTATGACTGGATGCCCAAGACTGTAATCTGGGAAAAAGACATTCAGTAAAAAAATGACAAAATAAACCAAAACCCCCGGAGTATATCATGAAAAATTATAAACGATTTCTTCTCGGAACGGCCCTGCTCTCATCTCTTTTCTTCACAGCACCGCTCCAGGCCAGCCCTCTGCTCGACCCGGCAATCAAACATCAACCCAAAGACGGGGTCATTAGGATTTTCGGCCCCGGAGGACCGCACACCGCCTTTATCAAAGCAGCCAAGGCTTTTGAGGAAAAAACCGGGAACAAGGTTGAAGTAACCTTTGGGCCGGAAAGTAGATGGACCAGGGAAGCGCAGGAAAAAGCGGATCTCATCTTTGGTAGTTCGGAACAGTCCATGACCGCATTTCTCGAAACATACGGCTTCATGGACAGCAAGGACGTCGACCCCCTCTATATCCGCCGGGCGGTTATCGTCATCCAAAAAGGAAATCCTAAAAACATCCTGGGCTTTAATGACTTGCTCAATCCGTGCATCAAGGTCGTGGTTACTGAGGGAAAAGGCGTCTACAATACCTCCGGCACCGGTGTCTGGGAAGATATTGCCGGCAGACTCGGCTCTCTTGAGGATGTTAAGCGGCTCCGTGCCAATATCCTCTCCTTTGAAAAGGGTAGCGGTGCCAGCTTTAAGGCCTTTAAGACTCTCGGTGCCGATGCCTGGCTCACCTGGATACATTGGCCGATAGATCATCCGGATGTGGCTGATTACGTGGAATTGGAAGACGAACGGCGTATTTACCGGGTGACCAATGTCGTCGTCTCGCCGGAAGCGGACCCGGCAACCAAGGAATTTGTCAATTTTGTGAAAAGCGATATAGGGGCGAAACTGTTTGCAAGTGAGGGTTGGACCAGATAATCGCAAGACAATGCGCTGTCTTTACGAAAAAAAATATATCGGAGGGAACCATCTATGAAACAAAAAATTCTCGTCTCAATACTAAGTTGTGCCTTTGCCCTTACCCTTTACGGCTCTGCCGTCGGTCAAGATATCGCCCCGGCACCAAACGGCATCGTTCTTCCCAAAGAATATATAGACTGGCGGGTGATCAGTTCTTCTTCCCGTACAGACAATGATACATTGCGTATATTAGTAGGGAATGACGCGACAATTAAAGCGGCAAGGCAGGGAAATACGAACCCTTGACCGGACGGAGCCATACTCGGCAAACTGATCTGGAAAAAATCGACGGATCCGGCCTGGGAAGAGGCAGAAGTACCCGGTGATTTTGTCCAGTCGGAGTTCATGGCCAAAGACGCTGCAAAATACAAAAAGAGTGGCGGCTGGGGGTATGCACGTTGGGTCGGTATAGACCAAAAACCATATGGGAAACTGCACGAATGTTTTGATTGCCACCAGATCGTTGAAGACAAAGATTACGTCTTCAGCAAGCCAGCCAAACTGCCGTGACCTACCCATAAAGCAAACACGGGTTGCGGGAAAGTGCGGCAGACAATGCATTTTCCCGCAATCACCCATGGTTGTGCATCATATTCCAAACATCTTTATACGAAACAGCACCGGAGGTGTACTATGACAAAGTATGTAACGCTCATGATCGGTTGTCTCCTGGCCTTACTTGCCCCTTTATTTGTCCCGGCCGAGGAAAAAACTTTACAAACGGAAGACAAATCGCCTTCTTCAGACTTCCAAGTCACCTATTTCGCCGGCGGCTGTTTCTGGTGTGTGGAGGCGGATTTTGAAAAACAGCCTGGAGTGATAGACGTCATTTCCGGGTATATGGGAGGTAAAGGTGATACCCCCACCTATACAACCTATGCCCGTCAGGAACATTTCGAGGCGGTGAAGGTCTCCTATGATCCAAATCGTATCACATACAGTGACCTACTTGACGTGTTTTGGCGCCACATCGATCCAACCGACGGTGGGGGGCAGTTTGTCGACCGTGGTCCGGAGTACCGCCCGGTTATTGTGTACCTCAATGAAAAACAGAAACAATCTGCTGAAAAATCAAAAGCCGATCTTGCCGCATCACAACGGTTCAGCAAGCCGATAGCAACGGAAATCCTCCCTTTTACAGGTTTTTATAGGGCTGAAGAGTACCACCAGGATTACGGTGAGAAAAATCCTCTTAAATACAAGTACTACCGGTTTAGATCCGGACGGGATCAGTTTCTCTCCCGCACCTGGAAGGATGACACGGTGAACATGCAAAAGTCCATGCCAAATCCCTCTTCCCTGAAAACATCTCACGCAACGGGAAAGACCAGGCTGACGCCACTTCAATACAAGGTTACCCGGGAAAACGGCACGGAGCCGCCATTTGACAACACATACTGGAATAATAAAAAACACGGTATTTACGTGGATATCAACAGCGGTGAACCGCTTTTCTCATCCATCGACAAGTATGCGTCCGGAACGGGCTGGCCCAGTTTTACAAGACCGCTTGTGTCGGAAAATATTGTGGAGAAAAAAGACCGCTCCTTTTTTACGGTTAGAACAGAGGTGCGCAGTAAAACCGGTGACTCGCACCTGGGCCATGTCTTTAAAGACGGTCCTGCTCCCACCGGTTTGCGCTACTGCATCAATTCAGCCGCACTCCGGTTTATCGCCAAAGAGGATCTGCAGACCGAGGGTTACGGAGCATATAAACGACTTTTCTCAGGTGACAAAGGAAAAACGAAATAAAAAATTTAATTATTACCAATAAAGCACACGTAAAGATCAAGCCGGCTACAGACATGCAGGTCGTTGTTATCTGAAAACACCTGCATTGTTCTTGTAAGTGGTCTTTTATTATTATAGTTATTGTTTTCTTGATAATTATTTCGTCTCTACATCCAATCAAAAGGTCACAACGTCTCTTATCTGGGTACAGATGCAGCATGAGCGCAACCTTCTCTAGGAGCTTGTCCGGGAATGCCCTTTCGCCCAAACTCTTCGTTATTTCCAAAATTTTATCTTCGGAATATCAACTATATGCCTGCGGTAAAATTTAAAAAATGCCTCGATTTTGAACGAAATGTCTATTCTCGGACAACCTCCTAGTCAAGTCGCAGATGATCTCCCATGTGTCCTATGAACTGAAAAATCCTCTCTCCCATATCCACATGTACGCGGAAACTTTCATGCTCGGTCTTCCGTCCGAGCACGAAGGAACGGATACCTTAAAGGCATCTTTGTGTTTTGATATCATCGACTCAGCTACGTGTTAATTCTCAGTAGATTCAAGGCATTTTACATTTGATTACATTCTTTTTACCTGGCGATGACAACTTATTCTGACAACTCAGTATAGTTCACTAAAAGCAAGCCAACGTCTGGCGTACAACACTTTTGAAAAACATTTTGGGAGGGGAATACC
>JANTGH010000286.1 GCA_024763055.1 Desulfobulbaceae bacterium | reverse complement strand
TGTCCAAAGGATCCCGCAACCATTTACGGGCCTTTGTCACCCAGCTTTCACTAAACGGCAAGAGCTATGAAGCGCAATTCCTGTCATCTGAGCAGGTTCGTGACATCGTCACCTCACCTAAGGAAAAGGGTGCCGTCGATGAGGACGGCAATCGGGTATCCGGTAACAGCAGGCAGCGGCGAGGCCGTTAAATGGTACCACAACTGGAAGCGAATTACCGCTTACCAGACAATCTAAGAATGGAGAAAAAACTATGAAAACAAGTATTCGAAGCACACTCATGATCATTACCCTGGCAATAATAACTGCAACCTCTGTTTTGGCAGCAACAAATTATTCAAACATGAGTAACGAAGAGCTCAGTAACCTTCGCGGTACCATGCATGCCGCAAGCCGGGAAGAACGTAATGCCTTCCGTTCGGAATGGCGGCAAAGAATGAAAAACATGACACCGGAAGAGATGCAAAGATATGGAGCGCGTCATAAGGGAGATTCAGGTAAACATGGTACCTGTCCCGGGCGGAGCAACGGCCATCACGGCATGGGTGGTCAGGCACAGTAAGACTATCGCAAGACTGTCGCGTATCCCGTAACGTAATAAAAGGCAACAAACCAAACATCTTCCCATGAGGGAAGAAATAATTTAACAGGAGGTAGCTTATGAAACTCTCAACGAAAAGAATAAAAACACTTGTTGTGGCAGCTGCTGTAACAATGCTGGCAGTTCCGGTCATGGCTGGAAACGGATACGGGCCTGGAAATGGAACCGGTAACGGCGGTGATGGCCCCAAAGACGGTACCGGTAACGGACCGGCAACCGGCGATTGTCTTAATTCGGCTGTTTTTACCCTCGACTCCGACCTATTGCTTGCTCGCGGCGGCAATGGCAAGGGTGGCCATGGACCAGGCGATGGAACCGGTAACGGTGGTCAAGGTCCTGGTGATGGTACAGGTAACGGACCGGGCACAGGAGACTGTCTCAACACCTGATACTCAGACGTACTCATTCTTGACGGGGTTGCCGGTAATGGCAACCCCTTTGTTCAATCGTCCTGCCTTCAGGCCACAGGTTATTGTTGACAAAATACCAGGGCCTCGGAGGCGATGCGCATATGCTCTTTTTCCGCCTGGGCGATGGCAAGAAAAGCCTTTTCCATTGTACCGCCTGAAAAATAATCGGCCATATTCCGATAAAGATCATAGGCGGCATATTCGATGGAGATTGCCATTTCAACAATATCAAGGCAGGGCTCATCCGTTAAATCATCAAGCATCTGCTTCATGGCATCAAGACTCTGTCCTCCCTCCATCACCTCTCCGGGCAATGCTGCATAAAGTTCTTCAAAGGAGAGTGCATCCGGCTGTTCCTGCTTGTAAAATTGGTAGATCAGCCGTGCATGACCCTCTTCAGCCCGGGCCAGCAGGTCGATGAAACGCGCAAAATCCTGCTCCCGATGCCGGGCAAGCACTTCCATATAAAAATGGTATGCACCCCTCTCCAGGTCCATGGCCTGGTATAGAATATCTTTTGGGCTTCCTTCCAGGGTAAAAATCCGCATTTTGGGATAATTGGGCAGGGTGTGATCGTTCCAGGAGAGAATCCCGCCGAGCAGGTTGAAAATATGGTATTCCGAATATGGACTGGAACCGGCAAACAGGGCCGCAGCCTGCGACCGTTTCCCCGAGCGTCAATAAAAGATGACATCGCGATCCACGGGTAGTTCGCTCAAGCGGGCAGAGAGCTCACCAAGAGGCAGTAAATAGGCTCCGGCAATATGTCCCTCACGATATTCCTTTGGCTGGCGAACATCGACCAGCAGATAATCCTTTTCCTGATGCTTCCTCATATATTCACGCAACTCATCAGAGGTCAGGTTTCTGAATTTTCCGTCTTTCATATCGATCTCCCACTGTTCTTGTTAAGAAAACGTTCACCAGCAGCACTTCATCTTCGTCCAATCAGCCCTCCTCACACAGCAAACTATAGACTCGTCGACCTGTGTAAATGTTTACAGATTGGTTGTACTCTCAAGGGAGAAGCACCCCCGATGAACGGTTACCTTGTAAATACTGCACAACCCGCATTCGACAATCACTGCAGCTTTTCGACAAAATTGTCGAACATACACAAACCAACAACAGCCTACCAAAAATAAAAAGCAATAACCATCCTAATATTCTGCTTATTTTTATCTGAAAATCCCTTGAGGCAGGGCCTGCCCATGCCGGAGCAAGGGGTTTTCATCGTTCGAAGTCTACGCTTATCTGTTGTGGCCGGCCAATTCGGAGTCTTCACTACGTTCCGCTTACCTGGTCCAGCCATGCTGGTTTATCCGCTTAAACTGGCACTATTCATGCTTACCATGGTATAAGATATCAAAGTAACCCCTTACTGGAGACTGACTTCATGAAAATACGCAGGACTACTTCACTCACCATGCTGATTTCTTTTGTTCTACTGCTGGTTACCAGTGTTATTCTCTACATAGTACCCCATGGACGTGTGGCCTACTGGTCCGACTGGCATCTTTTGGGACTGTCCAAAACCCAATGGGGGAATCTCCATATCAATCTCGGAATCCTCTTTGTTCTAACAGGAATGCTCCATTTATTTTACAACTGGAAGGCCGTACTTTCCTATATGAAAAACAGGGTGAAAAAAGTTAAAATTTTCACCACAGACTTCAATGTTGCCCTGGCCCTGTCCATTGTTGTCGCAGCCGGTACTCTGCTTGATCTTCCACCCATGAGTACAGTGGTCAACTTTAACGAATCGATTAAAAACAATGCATCCAAGAAGTACGGTGAACCGCCTTATGGACATGCTGAGCTCTCTTCCCTCAAGCTCTTTGCCAAAAAAACAAATCTGGATCCTGAAAAGGCAAAGCAACTCCTGAGAGCCGCAGGCATCCAGGGGGTGGATGAGAAGGTCACGCTGGGACACCTGGCAAAAAACAACCGAACTACACCCAAGGCGCTGTATGCAATCATGAAATCAGCAGAGATCAAATCTCAGGCAGATGTTTCCTTTCCGGATTCACCACCGCCCGGTTTAGGCCAAAAAACCCTGGCTGAAATCTGTGCCGCCTATGAGATAAATCTTCCCTCAATCATTCGCCAACTTGACGCTCAAGGCATCACCGCTGATCCGGCCCTCAGCCTGAAAGAAATAGCCAGGGGAAATGACACTGATCCATATGCCCTGTTTGAGGCTCTTCATGACCTGGTTTCCGATAAATAAACTGTTCCCTACTCTTCTTGTCGCGGGTATATTAATTTCCATGCCGGCAAAGGCCGATACGCTTATCGGCACTGTTCTTTCTACGCAAGAAAAACAGTGCATCATCAAGATAACAACTCAAGGAAAACAAAAATCGCCTGGCCGGAAGCTCCGGGTTGTTTTTAATCCCGTCAATATCGATTATCATTCTGACAATCATATCTTTCCCCGCTGTGTGCATGTCGGAAAAACAGTGCAGGTAAAAGGCCATCTCGACAAAAAAAACAATATTTTTATTGCTGAGCAGGTTAAAGGATGGCCGGGTCTGGGAAGACATCGCCATGACCCTACCGGTGCAAGAAGCCGTCTGGGCCGATGTCGGCATGGACGCGGTACACCATGAACGATACTCGCAAATCAGAAAAAACGACTGCCGGTTATTTTCCTGTCTGGCTGATTAATCTGCTGGGCTTTGGCCTG
>JANTGH010000285.1 GCA_024763055.1 Desulfobulbaceae bacterium | reverse complement strand
TCCTGATTGTTGTGGGGACAACACATCTTGGAGCTTATTATGAGCTATGTATGTTCAACTGGCAAAGCCGTTGAACTCTGACCACCCCCAAAGGGGGCGGTTTTTTATTAGGAAATAAAATTTTCTTATTTCTTCAGATTCGCCTTTCGAAACAAAATCCATGTATGCTGCCCGTTGCTTTCCCTTTGTATTTGCGAGCACGGCTAAAAGAATTTTTTTTGTAACAGCTATTCCCGGACGGTCACAATCGACCGCCGAAGAGGTGGTCAGACACCCTTTTGCAGGAGAATGGAAAGCGCGGTCTGGCGTTTAGAAGTGTCCTTATTGTGAATGGCCATGGCAAAAGCCCGGCGAGTGCCGACAAAAACGGCAAGCTTCCTGGCCCGGGTCAGTCCGGTATACAGAAGATTGCGAAAAAGCATCCGATAATGCTGACTGACTATCGGCAGAATGACAACATCAAATTCCGATCCCTGGGACTTGTGGACGGTAATGGCAAAGGCATGTTCAAGCTCGGTTATCTGTTCTTTTTTGTAGATAACAATGCGCCTGTCCGGCAGGAAGGACACACTCAAGCCAAGGGTAGCGTTATCGATGTCGACGATAAAACCGATATCACCGTTAAAGACCTCAAGGTCATAGTTATTCCGTCTATGGATAACCCTGTCGCCTACCCGAAAGGTTTTTTCGCCCAGAGTCAACTCAGGTCTGCCCTTTGCTGCCGGGTTAATCGCCTCCTGAAGCAGCGCATTCAAACGGGCGGTGCCGAGGCTGCCGCGAATCATGGGTGAGAGCACCTGAATTTCAGCATCTCCATAATACTTTGGCACCCAGCGGATATACAGCTCCCTGATAACATCGCTGGCGGTCAGACCATAATATAGGGAGGACCAGGGATGAACCTTTTGCAAGACCGCCTTTAACTCATCAGCGGCGCTGTCGGCAGTGAGGACCGCGTCAGGGTTGATGTGACTGAATTGTTCCGGCAGCTGCAGGTTTTCCCGGACATAAGGAACAGGTTCATCAGCTGCATAGGGATCACCGCCTATGGCCTGTTCCCGCACATTTTCGGTCCGGTAATGGCGCTTAATTTGTGCGATCACACGCAGTTGACGGCCTGTGGCTTCTTCGGCATCGATAAATAGACAATCACTATTTTTCCAGAGGGTTGGTTCCCTGAAAGGTGAGCCGATTTTCGGGACAACGCCGCTGTTGATCAAATGCGCAGCAGCAATAATTTCTGATTGTTCTGCCTGGCGGAAAATCTCCGTCAGCTGGAAACTGGGAACAACCCCTGAGGCAATGATATCTTTAAGCACATTTCCGGCCCCGACTGAGGGCAGCTGATCGGCATCACCGATAAAAAGGATTGAGGTTTTATCAGAAACGGCCCGGAGCAGGGAGGCAGTCAGATTGATATCAAGCATGGAACATTCATCAAGGATAAGGGTGTCAGCCTGCAGCTGATTTTCCTCGTTGCGCTTAAACGCACGGCCCTGGTATTCGAGCAGACGGTGAATGGTCTTTGCCTCAAGCCCGATCACCTCGCTCATCCTCTGAGCAGCGCGCCCGGTTGGGGCGGCAAGCAGGACGGATTTTCCCATCGCCTGCAACAGCGCCACCAGCGCCTTTGTTGTCGTGGTTTTTCCGCATCCGGGCCCGCCGGTTAGAACAGCACATTGCTCCCCCGCTATCCCGAAAACGGCTCGCCGCTGCTGCCTGCTGAGATGGACCGCTCTCTTTTCCCCATAGCGTTGCAGCCAGCTGTCAACCCTGCTCTCATCCATTGCAATCCGCTGACAATGGCTGATGATACGCCGGGCAACATATTTTTCATCATAATACAGGCTGCGGGCATAATAGCAGCGAACCTCACTGTCCATTATTCTGATGGTTCGTACGCAAAGTTCTTTTGTTACCGACATATCCTCAAGAAGTTCATCAATAATCGAATCCGAATCAAAATGTAGGAGATCCGTCACGCCTGTCTTGATCTGGTCCGCCCTCAGGTAGCAATGCCCCTGCTCCCGGCCGGCTGAAAGAACATGACGGACAGCGGCCCGAACACGAAGCGGAGAATTCTCCGCTAATCCGAGAGAAAGGGCGATCTTGTCGGCTGAAAAAAAGCCGATGCCGTAAAAATCAGCGGCCAGCCGGTACGGGTTTTCGTTGACAAGGGCAATGGCATTATCACCGTATTCTTTATAGATCCGGACCGCAAAAAGCGTGGAAATGCCGTGGGTCTGCAGAAACATCATTACCTCCCGCACGGCCCGATGCTCGGCCCAGGCCATCTTAATCGTTGAAAGTTTTTTCTTTGCGATACCGGGAACATCAAGAAGGCGTTCAATATGATGCTCAAAGATATTAAGGGTATCGGCGCCGAAATGGCGGACAATCTTGCGGGCGGTCTTCGGGCCGACCCCCTTAATCAATCCTGAGCCAAGATATTTTTCCAATGCCCCGGCATCGGCTGGTTTAAGCTCGACTGCACGCGAGGCCTTGAATTGTCGACCGAATTTTGGGTGAACGGTCCAGTTGCCGATAAATTCCATGGTGGCGCCGGCAAAGACCCGTATTTGATGGACCGTTACGGTAACCAGTTCACCATGATCGGAAAACGGAGTTACCTTAATCACGGACCAGCCGTTATCAGGATTATGATAGGTTATCCGTTCGACAATTCCCCGCAACTTTTCATTAATGGTTCCAATCTGCATAGAGTGTGTCTCGAAAACTCCTGTAAATAGTTTAGAACAGTTGATCCAGGGGAAGCTGGCGATGTGGACAAAATAAGCATATGTTCATCACATTACACTAAAACAACTGGTTAACCGACATATGCATTTCGCAACAAGTAAAAAAATTTATACTGTAAGTTCAACGGGTAATCCACACAGAGTAAAGAAAAATTTGATGAATCGTTGCATTTTATCAATAACTGATTATTTTATGAATATGTAAAAATAAACAGTGAGATAATCTATGAACCTATTATCCTTGGGTGGCTGCAATGAGTTTTCTTGAAGGATTACTCTGGCTTACCTTGAACATTTATCACGAAGCGCGCAGTGAGCCCCGGATCGGACAACTGGCAGTGGCCCATGTGACTCTGAACCGCGCGTTAAAGCTCCATGAAAGCGTGGAAGAGGTTGTGACAGCTCCCTACCAGTTCAGCTGGACCTTTCAGAAAGAGTCCTATCTGCCTACCGAGTCGGATGCGCTGGTTGACTGTCTGCAATCAGCATTAACTGCCATGACCAGTTCGGATTTTACCGATGGTGCCACTTTCTATCATCGTCAGGATATCAATCCTTCCTGGGCCGGGGACATGACCTATGTCGCCCAGTACGGCACGCATAAATTCTATCGCAACTGAGCTTCTCCATTCCACTCTTTCCTGAATTTCCAAATACACTCCCTATTTTTTCTAAAACCTGATGGCGTCGTAAAAACTTCGATCTACTGCGTCGTGTGTCCCAGAGCGATTCGTAGGCATACTACATGTCTAATTAAAACCCGCCCTGGAACACTACTCCTCGGAGTCTACGCTGCGCTCCGCTTACCTGTATACCTGTGTTTTTACTTAGCCATCTTTAAAAATTGCTCAGACTTTTTACGGTGCGCCAGGCCAAGCCTGGCTGATCTTGTAAGCTGAAAGGAGCTTACCATATAAATTATTGGTTGTATATGTAGGAAGCCGGGCG
>JANTGH010000284.1 GCA_024763055.1 Desulfobulbaceae bacterium | reverse complement strand
TTCCTGAATATGCAGTTATCGGGGACGGGGATCCAGATAGATGCTTTGTCCTAAGATGTATTCACTGGATTCCCGCCCAACAGACTGCGGGAATGACTGGTTGGGCGACCACGGGATAATGGCGGGTATCTGAGGGAAGGTTGTTTTTGTTACGCCTGTGCGCTGTACGTCACTCTGAGGCGATAGTCGGGTCGGTCATCCACAGGAGTATTTTTTCGTCATGCCCTAATGCTGTTGTCGGGCATCCAAGGAAAAGGGTTTGTTCACCGTAATTTTAAACAAGGAGAAGCTCATGTTACTTCCCAGAAAAATTATCGTCTCTTTGTTGTTCTGCTGTCTGATATTTTCTTCCGGTTTCATATCGCAATCTCGTGCTATGCAAATAAATACTCCGCCTACAGCCGGCCTTGCAACTTCACCCGTTCTGCAATCATTGAATAATCAACCCATGTTATTTGTTCAGAATGAAGGACAGATGGATGATAAAATCAAATATTATGAAATAAACCAAAATCATGCGTCTTATTTTGCTGCTGACGGAATATACCTGAATATTTTCAGGCAGCAAACCGCATCAGGCCAATCTGATTTTGCAAAACATGAAAATGAGCATTTTGTTCAGTTCGATCAGCTAAAGCTCTCTTTTATCAAGTCTGCTGCAAACCCGGTGATTGAAGCTGAAAATATTCAGACAACAAAATATAATTATTATATCGGTAAAGATCCGGCCGGATGGCGTGAAGGTGTTTCCACCTATAAGGCGGTAACGTATATGGAAATTTACAAAAATATCGATCTTAAAATTTACGGCAATAACCATCAGCTGGAATATGATGTCATTGTCAGACCGGGTGGCGACCCGGCGGTGGTGCAATTTCAATATGAGGGAGTAAATTCCCTGGCCGTCAACAGTGCAGGTGAACTTGAAATCAAACTTAACCACGGCATGCTTGTCCAGAAAGCGCCCTCTCTTTATCAGGAAATTTCCGGTCGGAGAGTAGCGGTAGCCGGACACTTTAAGCTGTTGCCTGATAACGCCTATACCTTCAGCGTTGCTTCCTACGACCCGACCAAGATACTTATTATTGACCCTGTAATCGAATATTCCAACTATCTGAGCGGGGATTGGAGCGACTGGGGAAATGGTGTTGCCGTTGATGATGCCGGGAATGCCTATGTCACCGGAAAAACAGATTCAACGTATTTCCCTTTCAGCCGTGACGTGGCGACCTATAAAAACGATGTGTTTGTCTACAAGGCGGATTCTTCCGGAATCCGCCAGTATATCACCGTGTTCGGCGGCACAGCATATGACGTCACACAGTATTCCATAAAAGAAGAAGGACAGGATATAGCCGTTGATAACGCCGGTAACGCCCATGTTGTCGGCACCACCATGTCCGATGATTTTCCCATCACAAGCGGAGCTATCCAGGAAAATTTTGCCGGATACCAGGCCGATGCCTTTTATACTGTTTTGGCCCCGAACGGCACCATAGTCTATTCCAGTTACTTTGGCGGCGATGACACCGAACGGGCCAAAACTATTGCCGTGGGCGGTTCGGGCACGGTTTGTATTGCCGGCAGCACTGCACCCTATAATACAAGCCACCAGCCGGATTTCCCGACTTTCAACGCCCTGCAGCCGAACTTCGGGGGAACATCTGACGGTTTTATCGTCAAAATTTCCTATGATTCCGTGACTCCTGCAAACACAAGCCTTGTTTTTTCCACCTATTTCGGCGGAGCCGACAGCGATGGTATTGCAGGTATCGCTCTTGACGATGTTGAAAATATATACATCACCGGCACCACCACGTCCAGCAATCTGCCCGGAGCTTCCCTGTCCTCCATTCAACCAACATTCGGCGGAACATACGATGCCTTTGTTGCTGAAATAAACGCTTCCGGTACGGATATCGTGTACGCCACCTATCTCGGAGGAGTTCGTGCAGATATTGGTAAGTCTATTGATGTTAATACCTGGGGAGAGGCCTCTGTTGTCGGTGATGTCATGCCCCCGACCAGCGGCGGCTACGATACCTTTCCCCTGGTCAATGCCATCCAGAGTTCTCCCGGAGGTGGGCAATATGACGCCTTTGTCACGAAGATCAATTCCACCGGAACGGCAATTGTATATTCCACCTTCCTGGGCGGCTCACTTCATGACAGCGCCAGGGACATAGCAGTAGACAGCCATGGCAGTGCCTTTGTGGTCGGTGAAACCGGATCGGCGGATTTCCCTATTGTTAATCCCATTGCCGGGCACGCCTCGATTCTCGGCGACAGCGGCCACGAAATTGACGGTTTTATCACTCGCTTGAGCCCCTTGGGCAGCACACTCCTCTATTCCACCTACCTGGGAGGTGACGGCGATAATGACATCGGCAACGACAACGCCGGTACCGATTCAATACACGGTATTGCCGTGAATGACAGTGGCACGGCATGGGTTACCGGCATGACGACCTCGCATTCCTTTCCAGGCGCAGTCGGGTACGACAAACTGTACGACGGATTTATAGCTAAAATTTCCGATGACTCTTTGGTTCCACCGGAAATTTCATCCGTTGCCCCGCAGGCAGGTGCAGTGGATGTCCCCCTCTCCAGTATTGTAAGCGCCACGTTCAGGGCGGACATGGATATAAGCAGCTTCAGCGGGAGCATGACCCTTGTCACTTCCAGCGGTGGTGTCCCGGTCGCCGGTACAGTGGGCAACAACGGCTGGCACGTCATCGAATTTACGCCGTCATCTTCCCTGGAGCATGGCACAGCCTACAAGGCAACCGTTACCACCGGAGTAACCGATACGGCAGGGACTCATTTGCCGGAAAATTACTCCTGGGAGTTTACCACGGAATCGGCGGCACACGCAGATAAAAACTCTTTCTACGTCATAAGGGCAAAGAATGGAAATACGATTATTTTTTCATTGAAATCGAAATGAAAAATGCCGGATAGACAAGGAACTCTTCGGCAAGACGGCTGCGTGGGCATAACGGGGGAGCTCTATGGAAATGAAGGAAAATCGGTAAAATAGAGTTTGTGTAAAATCCTTAATCATTCATTTTTTACAACTCAATATGATGGAGCTTCATCTTCTCCCACAGGTTTTTCCTGCTGATCCCAAGCAGCCCCGCTGCCTTTGTCCGGTTGCCTTTGGTCAGCCCCAGGGCGGCCAGCACGCACTGTCTTTCTGTCTTGGCAAGCGCGCTGCTTAAGTTGACCGGCTCATCCTTGTCATGGGTTGCAGGTCTATGCGGATTGAGGTCCGAGGGAAGATCCTGCTGGGTGATGACCGGGTTCGGAGCCAGAACCGAGGCCCGCTCAATAATGTTTTTCAGCTCCCGGACATTGCCCGGAAAATCATAACCAAGCAGCGTCTGCATGGCTTTTGGTGAGAGGGTAAGGCGTTCGCCCCGTTTAGCGCTGAATTCACGGAGAAAAAAATTGACCAGCAGGGGGATATCTGCGGCCCTTTCACGCAGCGGCGGCATGGTTAACGGTATGACCGAGATCCGGTAGAGCAGATCCTGTCGGAAGCGTCCGGACCGGGCCTCCTTTTCCAGATTTTTAGCTGTGGAACAGAGCAGGCGGACATCCACCTTGATTGTGCGGGTTCCGCCGACCCGTTCAAATTCTCCCTCCTGGAGAATCCGCAGGAGTTTGACCTGCAGCGGCATCGGCATATCACCGATCTCGTCAAGGA
>JANTGH010000283.1 GCA_024763055.1 Desulfobulbaceae bacterium | reverse complement strand
CAAGCTGGGACATCATATTATGGAATATCTGAGAGGTAAAAATCTGGAAACCGGAAAGCCGCAAATGCCTTTGGATATCCGCCATCAACTTGATGAATTTTATGCTGAAGATATTAAGCGCACCGCACGACTGATCGGGCGGGATTTATCACACTGGCTAAAGCGGAACAACTAATGGTAAGTGTTGCTGTAAATGGCCTATTTTGTTGTCAGAAGACTACCGGTGTTCAACGCTATGCATTGGAAATTACTCAGCTACTAAAAAAAAAGGGACTGAAGATCGACATCCATAGTCCTTCAGGATTATCAGGGTCATCCGCATTGTGCGCTCATTTGTGGGAGCAGGCTTATCTTCCCCTTAAACTGAAACCCGGCCAATTGCTATGGTCTCCCACCAATACCGGTCCGGCATGGTACAGGAATCAGGTTGTGACGGTACACGATGGGGCCGTATTCGCCCATCCTGAATGGTTCAGCCGTCAATACGTTGCTTGGAGAAGGTTGGTACTGCCGAAATTAATCCGTCATGCCAGGCACCTGATAACCGTATCTGAATTTGCCAAAGAAAATATTTGTAATAACACGGGCCTTCCAGAAGAAAAAATAACCGTAATTCCAAACGGTATTAACCATGCTTTTTTCAGGCCGGCTTGTTTCGCAGAAGTTGAGCCGGTGTTGGGTAAATATCATCTCGTGGGGAACTACCTTTTGACCGTTGGCTCATTTGATCCCCGCAAAAATTTTAGGCGTCTCCTGGAAGCATGGAGCCGGATAGAAGAGAAATATCCAGATATCACGATGGTCGTCGTTGGTGGTGATTCAGCAAATTTCGCTGACCATGGTACCATCCAACAGGCCCAGAAAGTTTGCCTTCTAGGCTATTGTCCTGATCAGGATTTACCGGCTCTCTACAGTGGTGCCATGGCATTTCTTTATCCCTCGATATTTGAGGGCTTTGGCTTACCACCCCTCGAAGCTATGGCGTGTGGTACTGCGGTAGTCACCTCAGGGATATCGTCATTGCCGGAGGTGGTTGGGGATGCGGCTCTGCTGGTTGATCCCTATGATGTGGAATCGATTATTAATGGGATTGAGAAGATCATTACGGATGATGAACTCAGGGAAAGATTCTGTTCTAAAGGATTGCAGAGAGCGTCTCAATTCACCTGGGAAAGAACTGCCGATCGTACCTGGCAGGTGCTCCAGGAATATAAGGGGTAAAGAAGATGGTTAAACATCCACGAGTTGCCTTCATTCATGACTGGCTTACCGTTTTCTGTGGTGCGGAAAAAGTGCTTGAGGCTCTGCTTGAGATATTTCCCGAGAGTCCCATCTATACGCTTGTTTACCGGCCTGAAAACTTTAAGAATACGCTGATTTCAAAGCATTCCGTACACACCTCATTTATCGCAAAACTGCCGCAGGCTCAGGAAAAATACCGGCTTTACCTGCCGCTGATGCCGCTTGCCATCGAACAGTTTGATCTTTCTGAATTTGATATCGTTATCTCGAGTTCCTCTGCCGTTGCCAAGGGCGTCATTACCGGGCCGGATCAGCTTCATATCAGCTATGTGCATTCACCTATTAGATATGCCTGGGATCTGCAGCATCAATATTTGCGGGAGTCGGGTCTTGACAAGGGGCTTAAATCCTGGATTGTTCGTTGGATGCTTCATAAGATACGCTTGTGGGATACTCGAACAGCCAATGGCGTTGACGCATTTGTGGCCAATTCCCGGTTTATCGCCCGACGGATAAAAAAAGTGTACGGACGTGAAGCGACGGTTATCTATCCACCTGTAGATGTGAATAACTTTTGCCTACAGGAAAAGAAAGAGGAATTTTATCTGACCGTTTCCCGGTTGGTGCCCTACAAAAAAGTTGACCTCGTCATCAAAGCATTTGCTTCCATGCCAAAACGACGCCTCGTCGTTGCAGGTGACGGTCCTGACTTCAAGAAATTAAAGAAATCAGCCACTCCCAATGTGGAGCTGGTGGGATTTCTGGATACGGTAACCTTAAAAAGCTATATGCAACGTGCCAAGGCCTTTGTCTTTGCGGCTGAAGAGGATTTCGGCATTACGCCGGTGGAAGCCCAGGCCTGTGGTACCCCGGTCATCGCTTATGGCAAAGGCGGAGCTCTTGAAACCGTGATCAATGGAAAGACAGGGCTGTTTTTTCCTGAACAGACGGTTGATGCCCTTGTGGAAGCGATAGGTCTATTTGAAAGCCACAGGCAGGATTTTGATGCCCGTTTCATCAGGCAACATGCAGAACAGTTTTCTCGAAACCAATTCCGGCAAAAATTTACCGAATTTGTCTCTGATCAATGGAAAAAATTCAGCCAAGGCTGCCCCACACATTTGTAGACAGGGCAGCCTTGGCTGAGTAGAGAAACTATGGTTCCGGAGCTATTTGTCCATCAGGGCCACCTTCAAGGGAGCGCCGCCGGCCATGCGGTTGATCATGATCTCCATATATGCGAGACGCTCTTTCAAGAGTTTGATCTCAGCATCCTTCTGAGCCAGTTTTGTTTTTAACTCACGACTCAATGCCTTCACTCCGGCCAGGGCGACGCCGGCCATATCTCTCGGTGCTATATGCTTGTTATCTTTACCGAGTTCGAATGCTTTATAAAAATCTTCCGCTACCGGTCCCATATGGTTATCGTCTTTCGTCGAATATTTGTAATTCCAGCACAGGATGGGCAGCTTATCAAGCTTTCCAAGAACCGATTGACCATCGACCGTGACAAAATTCTCCTTCAAAGAACGGCTTGAATTCTCCGTCAGGGTGCCCTTGATGGTCAGGTTTCCCGTTTTTGATAACAGAAATTCGGAACCTGGCGTAGCAGGCCTGCCGATGGCCAGCTGGCCGTCATCGCGGTTGAAAAAGCTCCAGGTGATGGCTGCGTCATTGTTGCGGAAATTGAACCGGACGCCTCCATAGTTTGTCAACTCGAACAGGGTGGATTCGGCGTTGGTGCTATGTTCTTCAACCAGGATCTTGGCTTCCCCGGCGTCGCTGTATACGTGCAGCTTTGCATCAGGATTGTCAGCGCCAATGCCCACGAAATTTTGATAGTCATCCAAAGTCATCACTTCTACGCCATCCGTGACATTATAAAATCGGAGGTCATCCATATTCTGCTCTATGTCCCAAACCGAACTAATGCCGTCATCCAGGCGAATGCCCACACCTGAATCAACTAAATGCAATGTTTCTTGGGGATCATTGGTGCCAACACCGATGTCGCCGGTGTCTTCCAGAAACAGGCAATAATCCGGTGCTCCGCCATCAATATAGATAGTACGTTGCCAGCTACCCCCATCATAACTGTTAATGGAAAGCCAATCATTGTCTGTCCGGATCCACCATTCATAAAGTGATGTATCAGTGTCATAAAAATAAACAGATGGCGAACCATCTGAAGCAGTCAAGTCATCGGCTTTGGCGGGTGCCGCTCCGAAAAAAACCAGTGACAAGGCAAAAATAACCACTACCAGGCTTTGAACTAAAAAGATGCGTGAACAACGGTTTGTTACGATGGTTTTCATCTGCCCCCCTCTTTTTCCAGAATTATTTTTAATAACAGCATTACACTACTGATATAACCTAGATAACGTACAATGTCAAATTAAAAGTCAAGGTCTGTTAAAAGTCAAGGTCAATTTTCGGGGTAGTGTCAATAATGTTTCGCTTTTTTTCTGGCAGTAC
>JANTGH010000282.1 GCA_024763055.1 Desulfobulbaceae bacterium | reverse complement strand
CCAGTTTTTAGCAATCTTTTTCTATGATATCCCATCCAAAGCTAACAAGTTAGATTTTATTCAGCTACATTACACCTCGAAATTATTGGAAATAGTGATTTTCCATGGCACTTCTTATTTGTCATATTCAGCCATAAATAATGAGGCAATGCCACTGTAGCGTAAAAGGAGCTGTATGATGAAAAAATTAACCATCTTGTTCTGCATTTCTGTTCTAATTCCATGGTTTTTTTCCTGTAATATCAGGGCTGAACAATCTTGCTTCCCAACCTTTTCGGCAGACAACACACTTCATATTCCTGAAATCCAGGTAAACGATGAAATCTATACGGTGGATTTCCAATATCGCAACTCCGGTCCCGGCGATGGAATCTGGTTTAAACTGACTGCTATCAATGCTTCCACAGAACATTGCTGCTCCAACCCCGCCGTCGCTTTTGTAGATAACAATCAATTGATCATACGTCTTCCACTCATTACTATTGGTGGCCAGCCTTACTGGATTGAACTGCAATATGCATCTTATCAGGAACATATCTGGTTTAAAATCAATAATTATGGTTTGCTTCCCCATCGGGTGTTTGTCACCTCCGTGAAAGGCAGTGGAGATCTGTCAACCTGGACGGATGCCAACGGCAAGACCGGCATTGAAGCCGGCGACGCCATCTGTCAGGCCAGGGCCCAAGCAGCGGGACTTCATGGAACATTCGTGGCCTGGCTTTCGGATGAACAAGACGACGCCTATTGCCGCGTACATAATCTGTCCGGCAAAAAAGCGGATAACTGCGGGCAGCCTACCCTGCCTGTCAATGCCGGGCCATGGGTACGAACCGACGGATTTCCCTTTGCCCCTACTGCCCGGCAGCTCTTTGAGGAAGGTGTGGTCTACTCCGGTCTAACCACGGATGAATTCAGTCAAACTGAACAGCGCTGGTATTTCACGGGAACCAGAACAAGCGGAATACTCATGACTTACGGCAACAGTTCCCACTCATGTGAAAACTGGACCAATAGCAGTGATGACAATAGCGCCGCGGGTAGTGTATCATCATTCGAAGGGGGATGGAGCTCCGACACAAGCCGGTTATGCAGCGGAAACTCCCAGCTCGTATGCTTTGAGACCGGACCGGGACCAAAGCTCCCCCCGTTTGCCCGTCCTGGGAAGAAAGCTTTTCTCACTTCCATCCAAGGAACAGGAAACCTCTCAAGCTGGCCCGGTGCCGGTGGCAAGACAGGCATTGAGGCTGGTGACGCGGTTTGCCGCGCCCTAGCCCGGCAGGCAGGGCTTGAAAATGCAGACCATTTCAAGGCTTGGCTCTCAGACAATACCACCAGTGCCGAGGACAGGATCCAGTCCGACGGGCCATGGGTCAGACTGGACGGCATACTCTTTGCGAAAAACAAAGATGATCTGGTGAATGGACGTCTATTGACCATACTTAATGTAACAGAAAAGGGCACCGCTTCAAATTCAAATGTCGGGCGGTATGCGTGGACGGGAACTCCACGATTTGGCTTACAAGACAATAAGACCTGTGGCAGCTGGCAGAGCGACAACAGCGAATTAAAAGGTTATATTTCAAGAACTTTTGACAGGGAATCATGGAGATACAACGGTTATAATGAGTGCAATAGCACACGTCCTCTCTACTGCATTGAAGATTAATTTGTGGGACACAAAGACAAAAATTCAGGAGGTGTAAAAATGAAATTCCGTCATTCACTATTTCCCACCATTCTATTGCTTTTGGCAATTCTCTTTCTGTCCACACTGCCTTCTCACGCATTGGATCTCCAACCGAATATATATTTTGATTACAGTTTCACTCCTTACCGGATGCCGGCATCACTTGCAAATCAGTACGTTTCCCCCACCCCACCGGGAGAACTTCTGCCACCGCCCGCACCAGCCATTGAGATCCCGGGTAGCGTTAAACCATGGAATCCACTTACCCTGGATCTCATTCCCCAGTTACCTGATCTGGGAACATTGATATTCAATCCCGGCCCTTTCGACCTGATGATCATTACCCATAAAGATTTTATTGATGAGCTGGAACCCCTTAAACAACACAAGGAATACATAGACGTAAAGACACAGATTTTCAGCTGGCAGGCTCTTAATACTCAATTTGCCGATCAGGGGCGGGATATCCCTGAACGGATAAAAAAAGCTATCTGGTATTATCGGAAAAATTGCGGCATAAAATACGTCATGCTGGTGGGTGATTCCGACACGTTTCCAGTACGTTACTGCCGCATATATGACTCAAAACACTGGGGCAATGGTTATACACCTTCCGATTTATATTATGCGGATTTATTTAAACAGGATGGAAACTTTGACGACTGGGACGGTAATGGAAACGGCATATTCTGTGAAATACAGGCGGCTGCATGGACCCCGGGATCAACCTTGGCGGATATCAACCTGGACGCACTGGACCTCTATCCTGATATCTCCCTCGGCAGGGTACCGGCATCGACAGAGGCTGAAGTCACCACTTATGTAAACAAAGTGATCAGCTATGAATTTGCTGCCTACAAGGCTTCATGGTTCAAAAAGAGTCTGCTCATAGTCCCCGGCTATCACGATAAGGCTTCAGACCCTTACGTGGAATACCCGGGAAGTTGGGCCGCCAAGGAATATGTGGCCAATGAGCTTGAATCTCTGGGATTTACCTCCACCAAATTATATGACCACCGCATCATCAACCTTCCTGCCGGTTTAGGAGATGGTGATCCATCACTCAATACCATTCGAACCGCAATCGACAGCGGTGTCGGTTTCCTGAATTTCTCCGGGCATGGCAATCCAGGCGTTTGGGGAAATGCCATTAGTCTTCATGATCTCGACACACTCAACAATGCGGGCAAGCTTCCGGTTGCTTTCGCCGCTGCCTGTTCCACCGCACGATTTCAGGCCGAAACCAGCTATCTTGCCAAAAACGGTACCACCTTTAACGTCACAACGTCCTGCCCGAACACGGAAGATGCCCATGGATGCTGGCCGGCCAATCCAAACGCTCCCATGGCCCCTGAACCAGCTTGCATACAGAAAAATGCCTCAGGAAACTGGGATCAAGACTCAATGGCCGAGGGCTTCCTGGTGAAAAAAGATACAGGTGCTATCGCATACATAGGCTCATATACCGGCACCCAGGGAGGTTCCCAATATCTGGATAAATATTTCTTTTCAGCGTATGCCTCCAGCACAAAACCCCCGAAACTGGGATTTTTATGGAATTCCGCGGTAAAAAGATACATTGATAATGATTTTCATATTGATTTTAATTCAACGCACGACTGGGTCCCAGCCGCCATGTTCCACCATATCCAGAAATACATGCTGTTTGGCGATCCATCTCTCAGAATTGGAGGAGTATCACATTTCCAGAGAAATGATTTTATCGGCACCTATAACATGGCTCATGATGGCTGGTTTGGACAATTGGAACTCGAGAAAAGCCATGGAGATTTTGTTGAAGGCACAGCCAATATTAATGGAAGATATGTTTCCAGGGACGGGCGGGAACATGCTGTACGAGGGTATGTCAGAACCGCCGACTATTCCGTTCCAGCGAGCAACGGCCCCGATCATAAAATCAATTTCTACATCAATTTCAATGACACCCCTTCCCAGACTGACGACCAGAAATTTGAGGGCTATATTTTCACCCACGGGAAAGATGCCATGGCAGGAATCACCTACTGGAACAACATCCCTTTCG
>JANTGH010000281.1 GCA_024763055.1 Desulfobulbaceae bacterium | reverse complement strand
TAATGTACAATCATAACGTCATTTGGCTGCAGGTAGATATTCTTTTCGAGATCCCTTCCTTTAAGAAAATCATCATAATCAAAGGTCAGGGTTTTTTTCTCCTTGTTCCTCTTCAAAGTCGGACCATTACCCTGGCGGATAATCGTAACATCATGATTGGCCCACTCATTAAAGCCGCCGCTTCGGGCAATGGCCTGGATAATAGTAACCGGAAAATCGAGATAAAAAATACCTGGGGAAGTGACCTGGCCCATAACCGTGTAACGACGGCTGTTGCTCTGGACAAGAACCACGGTGACGATGGGGTCGTCAAAAACCGTCAGATAGAGTTTTTTCAGATAATCAGCCGCCTGGGTCAGCGTCATGCCCGCGACCTGGATATCCCCGATATGTTTCAGGGAAACCCGGCCATCAAGCCGAACTTCAACGCCGTTTCCAGGATGTCTAAGGATATCACCGCCCCCCCCGGCAGCCGGACCAGCTGCAGCAGGACGATCTCCACCCGCAGCAGATGACGCCGCCATATCACCTTCCCCGTAAACAGTAACCGAAAGCACATCGCCATGGCCGATGACGTATTCCTGCTGTTCTCCGGGGAGCTGCGCATTACCGACAACCTCTTTGCGCAGTTGCTCTTTCTGGGCATCACTTACCACAACATCGGCTGTTGACTGAGCGGCAAAAATCGGCCGCAACCCGCAAATTAACAGGCAACAGCTTATCACTGTCACCAATACGAACTGCTGTTTCCATCCGTTCATGAACTGAACCCTCCCTTTCTGCTGGATATTGCACTGAGTATTTTATAGACAGGAATACCGTAACCGTATCATAAACCAAAAAAAAAATGAACTTTTTCTATGAATCAAGCCGGTATTTGTTATATATTACAACATACTTTAAATTCACACCTGTAACCTTTCCCCGTAAGGTATTGCCATGCAACGTTTCCCCCGTCTTTCCGTCCTTCGTATTTTATCATTCTTCCTCATTGCCCTGCTCGTTGCAGGATGCTCCGCCGACCCGGAAAAGAAAAAAACAGATCATTATAAAAAAGCCATGGTTTATGTTCAGCAGCAGGATGACAAGGCTGCTATTATTGAGCTGCGCAATGCCATTCAGGTGGATCCGAAGTACGCGGATGCCCGGTACCAGCTCGGTCTTTTGTATCTCAAGCTTGGTGACGGGAAAAAGGCCTTTAATGAGCTGCAGCGCGCGGCCAGTCTGGATCCATCCAATATCGATGCCCGCCTGAAAACAGCCGAATTTCTTCTGATGGGCCGGGATAAAAAAGGGGCCAGAAAGCAGGTAGAAGATATCCTGAGCAAACACCCTGAAAATGTCGACGCACTGGCGCTCATGGCCAATCTGGAGCTCATCGACGGCCACTTTGACAAGGCCGGAGAGCTGGTCAAGAAGGCACTCTCACTTGATCCGAAACTTGATCGGCTCTATTCCATTCAGGGGCGATTGTTTGCTGCCCAAAAAAATAATCCCGACGCGGAGACGGCATTCAAGAAGGCCATTGAAATCAATCCCGATAAATTATCCAACCACCAGATTTTATTTTTATTTTATCAATCAATCAAAAACACGGAAAAGGCGGAGGCAACCGCCCGGGAAATGATAACGAAATTTCCTGAAAATCCAACGCCCCATATCCAGCTCGCCCGCCTCTATCGCGCAGGTGGTGATAATGAAAAAGCCGAGCAGGCCCTGGTCAACGCAATTGCCCTGTTTCCTGACAATGATGGCTTACGTCTGACCCTTGCCGATTTCTATCGCAGCATCAACCAATCGGACAAGGCCGAAAAAGCCTACCAAAACGCTATCGAACATTCAAAAAGCCCCCTGGACATAAAAGGCCGCCTCGCCAATTACTTCTTTGAACAGAAAAAATTCGACCAGGCCAAGAAGCTGATGGAAGAGATACTGGTGGAAAACCCGAAAAACGGCGGCGCCAATCTTGTCAAAGCCAAATTTTTTCTCAAGGAGGGAAAAAACCAGGATGCACTGGATCTTCTGGAAACTTTGACCAAAAATTATCCCCGCTGGCCGGATCCTTTTTTCGCAAAATCTCTGGCCCACATGAACCTCGGCCAGCTGGAGCTTGCCCAGAACAGTGCGGCAGAAGCCATCAAGCGCAATCCGCGGAATTCTAAATACCATGCAGTCCAGGCCCTGCTCTTTTTTCGCTCCCGTGACTTTGAAGGCGCCAAACGTGAAGCCGCCATTGCTCTGAAACTCAGCCCGAAAAACTTCAATGCCGCCCTCCTGCTCTCCAAGGCTGTCCTGTTCTCAAAGGATTTTGACAATGCCGTCAAAATGCTTGAGGAAATGCACAGTAAAATTCCTGAAAACGTAGAAATACTGGGTAATCTTGGCCTTGCCTATATGGGAAAAAAAGAATTGGAAAAGGCCTCGCAAACCTTTAAACAACTGTTGACCCTTAAGCCGGGCAATACCCTTGCCCTGTTAAACCTTGTCCGTATTGAGGGCGCCAACGGAAAAAGCAAACAGGACCTTATCAATCTCGTTAAAGCACAGCTGAAAAAAGCCCCGAAAAGTGTCGGCGACCTGATCCTGCTTGGAACCATGCTCATGGGCGAAAAGCAATATGACGAAGCGCTGGCAACAATTAAAAAAGCCCAGGAACTTGCCCCGCAGGACCCAAGGACATACGGTCTGAGCGCTGCTGTTTTCAATAAGCAAGACAAAACCGATGCCGCCATTGCCGAATATAAGACCCTGCTGAAACAGAATCCTAAAAATGTCCAGGCCCTTATGGGCATCGGCGCTCTACTTGAGCAAAAAGGTGACACGGCGGGCGCAAAAAAACAATACGAACAGGTCCTGGTTGTTCAGCCGGATTTTGCCGCGGCTGCCAACAACCTTGCCTGGATTATTGCCGAAGAGCCCCAACCCGATCTTGGCGAGGCCCTGCGGCTTGCCATGATCGCCAAGGAACAACTCCCTAACGAGGTACATATCATTGACACTCTCGGCTGGGTTCATTATAAGCGCAAATCATACAGCCTGGCGAGAAACGAATTCGTTCAGGCCGTAGAGAAACAGCCCGACATGCCGATTCTCCGTTACCACCTGGCCCTGGCCCTTTTCGGGGAAGGCAAACATGAGCAGGCCATCAAGGAACTTGAAGGGGCTGTTACCGCAAAGGCCGATTTTAAGGAAAAACAAGAGGCGCAAAAACTGTTAAAGAAGTGGCAGGGCATTAAGTGATGGAAAAACAGATCCTTTTCAACCGCAGGCAGATTGGTGACAGGGTTCGGCAGCTTGGCAAAAAAATTACTGCCGATTATCAGGGCCGGCCCCTGGTGCTGATCGGGGTACTCAATGGTGCCTTTATCTTTCTTGCCGATCTTGTCCGGGAAATCGACCTGCCGATTGAAATAGATTTTATCCGGGTAGCGAGCTACGGCGATGCCTCAACGACATCCGGCACCATTCGCCTGACCAAACCTCCGGAAATAAACTTGAATGGAAAAGACATCCTGCTGGTGGAAGACATTGTCGATACCGGGACAACCCTGGCCTGGCTCCATCAATATTTTGGGGAACACAATGCGGGCTCGGTCAAAATATGCGCATTGATCGACAAGCATGAGCGGCGGGAAACAGCTGTTATCGTTGATTACTCCGGTTTCCGTGTAGAGAAGGGTTTTCTCATCGGTTATGGTCTTGATTATGCCGAACGCTTTCGCAACTTACCGGGAATAT
>JANTGH010000280.1 GCA_024763055.1 Desulfobulbaceae bacterium | reverse complement strand
CGATCCCGTTTTCAAGTTCTTGTTTTAAAGTGTTCATGCGTGAATGAATCGAGAAAAAAGTATTAAATATCTGCCGGAAAGGCGATAACCGTATCGGCGCCGATCTTTTCCGTGGGCGTAAAGGTTGTCGATACGGGATTCTTTTTCTTTTTTGAAGTTTTTATTGCCGTCTTTTGGGAAGGGACTTGTTTTGTCTGCTGTTCAACCCGCTTTTGAGATGGAGCTGTCGGTCCCGTGGCATCGGCGAGCAAAGGGAAGAGGTACGAAACAAGAAGAACAGGGAGACAATAAAGAAAAACTTTCATTGTTGATACCTCGCCACCCGGAAACCGATGTCATCTTTGGCCACCCTGCTGTAGCCGCGATAGGAAAGCCGCAAGGTAGTCATGGTCGCATCCCGCCAGGAGGAGCCACGCACAACATGATGGGTTCCCGAGGGTGGTCCCATGTTGTCAACACGCTCTTTCTGCTCACCCAGACCCGCATAGGCCGTATACCAGTCGTGGCACCACTCGCTGACGTTACCGCCCAGATCATAGAATCCGCCGGGATTTTTCGAAAAACTTTCCACCGGAGCCGTTACCGCAAAACCATCCTTATAGCCACGGATCACTACCGGCAGAAGAGCCCTGGCCGATTCATCGCCAAAATTTCCCGCAACCGTCCGGGGCGGAAACTTACCGGTCCATGGATACCTGGCCCGTTGCTGCCTGCCGGCCATGCGGGCACCAAAGCTCCATTCCGCCTCGGTTGGAAGACGGTAACCGGTATTTGCCGGACTGACGACAACCATTGTTTTCCCTTTTTCCCGGTAGAATTCCGGTAGCCCTTTCTGTCTGCTCAACCAGTTACAATACCTGGCCGCATCCTGCCAGCTGACGTTGACCACTGGCTGATTTTCTGCGTCAAGCGTCCTGCCGCCGGCATTTCCCGAACGATGTGAAGGCTGAAAACGACGAAATTCCCCATTGGTGACAGGGCGCGCAGATAGAAAATATGGACGACTCAGCCGTACTGTTCGTTGCTGCTCATTGGCCCTTCTGCCCGGTTCCCGGCGGGGTGCCCCCATGTGTACAACGGCTGGGCCCATCCGAATCATGCCGGTATCCGTCGTTATCGAGGTCGTCTGTATCGCTTCTTTATTTTTTTTTGGCTCTCCCTTTTTCCGCAGGCGGATCGCAAGCCGGCTGCTGTTTTTCTCTCGAGGGACAACAGTCCTGGACTGGCTCTCAAATCCATCGGCCCGCACTGTTAACCGGTGCTCTCTCGTGGTCAATCGGAGGCGTCCGGTGGCCGGGCCATATTTTTTCCCGTCAATAAAAAGAACGGCATCCACCGGATCGGTGGCCAGGAAAATAGTCCCGTACATCGGGGTAAGGGTGATGGAAACCTCCTGATCGGCCGCCGGATCAAACCGCCGATTCAGGATCATGGGTTTATACCCGGCAAGCTGCAGATAAATCTTCTGACTGGTCGATGATGGCAGTTCTACAGTCACAGGAGTCTTCCCCAAGAGACGGTCTCCGACAATTAGCGCTGCGCCGGTTGGCACGGAACGAAAATGGATCCGGGCCGGAGACGGCTCAAGCCTGACAGGATCGGGCGCAAAGGGATGGCCCGCTGTTACCTGAAGCGCAAGCTCCGCAGATGAAAATCCCTTTTTAGCAAAAGAAAGCTTCTGCTGCCCTGCCATCAGCTCCACGGTAAGCGGTGTGACTCCAAGTTGCCGCTCCTCGAGAATAACAGTGGCCCCGGCAGGATCAGAAGTAAGCCGTCCCTCGGCCCAGCCCGGCTGCAGCTGCAAAGACACGTCCTGTACTCTGCCCTCACCAATCACCACGAGCTGATGCTCAAGCGGCAGATAGCGTTCTTTTATTGCCCGCAGCTGGTGGCTGCCCGCAGCAAGCTCTATACCCTGCAGCGGTGTCCTGCCGACAGAGTTGCCATCGATAAAAATCTCTGCTCCGCCGGCAGGGCTGCTGATAATATTGACTCTGCCCGGCAATTTTTCCAGAACAAAAGCAAAGTGATCCTTGCCCGCGGTCACGGCAATCTGCTCGGATAAAGGCAGGTATCCCGCTTTTTGTGCGGAAACTGTATAGGTGCCGTTGAGAACAAGAAAGGTATCACCAATTGCAAGGGCGGGCGGAAAGCCGGAAATGTGAAGATGTTCGGGCTCAGGCTGGACATCAAGTACAATACGGTTGGCCGTGAGCAGAAAGACCGCAGTTACAAGGAGAAAAATTAAAAAAATGCCGGCGTACAGAGAATATTTTAAGCCTTTTCCAGCCTTGGACGCGCTGTTTTCCACCCTCGGCAACGGGTGCCTGCCCGAGGTGGAGCCCTCAGGTTCTACCGCAGGGGGCCGGAGTACATTATCCGTCCGGACCACTTCCTCAACCCGGACCTCAACCCGGTCACCGGCAAGGACCCAGTGCAGAAGAAAATTACCGGTCCGGGTGGTATCTCCTGATTTAATCCATACCGATCCCTGGAGATGCTCATTATTATGATAGACCGCATTCCCGGCCTCGGCCTGAAGAAAAAGATAACCGCGTGACTCGGCGACCCAGGCGGCGCTCTCTACCCCTTCAGGTAACGGTATCTGCGCATTGCGACCGGAGCCGATGGCAAGGGGCAGATCGGCGTCGGAAAAACAACGGGTTTCTTCCGGAGTGATGACTTCAATAATCCTCCTCAAATCACCTCCGTACAACGAATTTGCAGAAATTGCTGTTTCCCGTCCGATCGGACCTCAAACTCTCTACGCACATCCCGAAATCCGGGTCGACTGCCGACAATGGTATAACGGCCGGGCCTGAGCCGCAATGTCCGCCGGCTGAAACGACCCAATCTGCCGATCCGGTACATCACGACCTCGGTGGCGTTATCCGACTGCAGGACCACTTCCACCTGCCTGGCGGCCCGGACAAGCAAGGTGTCCACTGCAGCTATCTGCCGGGATAATTCGGGGCCGGGTTCTATGACAGCACGGGCAGCGGCAAGGATTTGACGGACCTCAGTCAGCACCGCTTCTTCCTGTAATCGCAGAGGATGTCTGATAATATTCCGCAGGGCCTTGTCCAGGGCAAGCCGACGACCCGCCTTTTCCCGACCCACCAGGGCAAAGGCAGCCTGTGGATCGACTTTCAAGGCCTGGACACAGAAATCCATTGCCTGCTGCCACTGTTCGGACATGACAGCCTGACCATAGTTCCGCTGCAGGCGTTCCAGGGTTTGTTCGGTGACAAGCTGCCGCAGCTGTCTTTTCCCATCCGCAACCAACGGCGATTGAGGACGCAGTTTTACAGCACGAGCCAGGGCATTTCGGGCCACTTTTTCTTTTTTTTCCGCCAGAGCCTGAAGAAAACGTGCCATGGCGGCATTAAATTCTCTATCCTGGAGCTGGATCCGAACCCGGGAAAGGGCCTGAACAGCAGGTTGAAATTCAGGATCAAGCGTATTGATCCGTGCAAACAATTCTTCCGCTGTTTTGAGATCGGCCTGTTTTTCAGCAGCCCGGGCTTTTTTATAAAGTTCAATCACCTGATCAAGGGTCTTTGCCCGGGCAAGGCCATGCGTTGCCTGAACATTTTCGGGATCAAGGGCAAGTGCCCTGGTAAAAGCTGCGACCGCAGCCGGGCTGTCACCATCAGCCAGAGATTGTACGCCTCTGGAAAGCGCATCAGCCAACAATACCGGCCGGGAAGCCCGCAGAGATTCAAGAGCGGATATCGCCTGTTGAAGGACCGTGCCCGCCTTCTCGTACTGCTGTGCGGC
>JANTGH010000279.1 GCA_024763055.1 Desulfobulbaceae bacterium | reverse complement strand
CAGGCCCTTGTCCACTCGCTTGAGGGCAATGTTCATTTTTGTCTTGTCAACAACCCCAAACTTTCCCGGGAAGAATTCTTTTCTTTTTTAGCCCATGAGTATGATCTCGTCTGGGATGGCAACAAGGCATTGTTTTTGATTGGATTCTCCAAGTTTTTGAGTGAATGCGCTGCCAATAATGAGCGGGTCCTGCTGATTATCGATGAGGCTCACGTTATTCCGGTTGCCCAGATGGAAGAGATCAGGCTGCTCTCCAATCAGGACCCGACGGGAGGCAAGGTGTTTTCAATTTTCCTTGTCGGTCAGCCGGAGCTGGACGCCCATCTCGAAGAAGAGCGGCTGCTTCCTTTGAAGCAACGGATTGGTATCCGTTTCCATCTCGAGCGATTTTCACGGGACATCACTGTTCAATATATTATCTATCGTCTGCGAATGGCCGGGGCAAAGCATCTCGATATTTTCACGGAAGATGCCCTGACTCTCATCCATTCGGCGAGCAGGGGGACACCTCGTCTTATCAATATTATCTGCGACCATGCTCTGTTGACGGGGTTTGCGGATGACAAACCGGTTATTGACGCCGAAATTATCCGGGAATGTGTCAAGGAGTTACATCTGCCCATCGGGGATGATCTGCTGTCGGAAAAAGGTGGGCCAAAACAATGGACAAAGGGGTACCGGCTGTGGGGAATTCTTGCCGGCGTCCTGCTGCTGTTTTTGATTTTGCTTGAAGTTTTGCCCATGACTCGTGCCTATTCACCCCTCGGCAAGTTGTTGCCGGAAAACTGGCTGCTCAGTCTGCATCATTTGTATAAGAATATCGGAGGATAGTCGTGGGTAAGGTTTCCAAGGCATTAGATAAGGCATACCACGTTGATGCCTCCCCGGCAGGGGATCAGCAGAAACTGGAAAAAATGCGGGGACATTCCGGGCCGCAAACGCGGGCCGAAAAACCTGAGGATAAACCGGTTTTGAAATCGCGGCAGCCTTCGTCGGCTGCCTGGGATGAACGGTTAAGCCAGGCCACAACAGTCACCGGTCCGGTCGCGGAGAGCTTTCGCACCCTTAGGACAAGAATTCTTCATCCTGACACAGGTAAGATACCGAGAAGCCTGTTAATTACCAGTGCAACCCCGGGTGAAGGAAAGAGTTTTGTCTGCGCCAACCTTGGTGTCGTCCTGGCCCAGGGCGTTGATCAATATTGTCTGATGGTGGATTGCGATTTGAGAAAACCGGCCCTGCATCGTTTTTTTGGTCTTTCATTAGGCCGGGGCCTTGTGAATTATCTGCGTGATAATGAGGACCTCGCTTCTATGATTGTCCCTGCAGGTGTTGAAACCCTTTCCCTGTTATCGGCTGGTCCGCCGCCTGTTAATCCGGCGGAGCTTCTTGGTTCGGAAAGATTGGCGCGTCTGGTTGATGAGCTGGAAAATCGTTATGATGATCGCATCATTTTGTTAGACAGCCCGCCCCTGCAGGCCGCCTCGGAAACAGCCATCCTTGCCCAGCATGTGGATGGAGTCATACTGGTGGTGCGCTGGGGAGGAAGCCGGCGGGAACATGTGCGTAAGCTGGTTGAACGGATCGGGCGCGAACGCATCATAGGTGTTGTTTTTAACGCCTATGAAGAAAACGTATTGGCTGCCAAGGCATTCGGCTATTACGAGTATCAGGATAATTATTCGTACAGGGAAGAGTAGGGCTATTGGTTTGTTTTCAAACTATTTTTTTCTATTTGCGTCACAGATAAACTGCATCGATTTTTCAGAATAATGGCGGCCTGTGTATTCCCGGGAAGCATGATAGGTCAGGGATGATCAAGATCTCTGCACCGGTTTTAGGCTCCATTTTTTGTCTCCAACAATGAATCCAAAAAAAAAGAACTTGCGCAAAATGTCTATTCTCCTATAACCAGAACAGCACCGTGGGCCTTACCGATAACCCTCTCTGTTACATGACCCATTAGTAGTTTACTCATTTCACGTCCATATCCCCCCATGATGATTATATCAGCAGAGTGTTTCTGTGCCTGCTGTACAATGGTTTCCGCAGGGCTGCCCACCTCGGCGAGGTAGTCGCAGGTAATATCGACCTTGCTTTTATTTATCAGGTTTTTTGCATCCTCGATATTTTTTTTTGCATTTTCAAGTCCTGCGTTTTTTTGGGCAACGGAAAGAACAAGCAGTTTCTTTAGTGACTGACAGTTTTCGGCAAGGCTTATGGTTTCATGGGTGGCCAATTGGCTGAATTTAGAACCATCGGTTGCCAGCAGGATAGTATGGCCGGAAATAACAAAGTCTTGGGGAACAACCAGCACCTTGGGAAACCCCTGACCTATTACTTTCGCTGTCATGCTGCCGACCAACAATTTAAGTAGGCCGCGTTTGCCGTGTCGCCCCATGACGATAATGTCTGCTTTGTACTTTTGTGCTTTTTCAACAATGGTTTTTTCAGGCTGATAGGATTGCAGGGCAATGGTCTCACAGGCGATATCATGGTCTGCCGCTATTTTTTTCATATTGTCAAAATAGGGCTGTATTGCCGCCATCTTTTCCATTGACTGTGCATGCACGGTTGAGGCTATTTCCGAACCGACGGGAATTGCATATAAAATAATAAGTTTTGCATTGCAGGCATGGCTGAAGGAAATTGCCTCCTGTGCGGCTCCCTCGGTATAGGAGGAGCCATCGGTGGCAAAAAGGATAGTTTCCGCTTCACCCAGGGGATGTGTCTGAAATTTTTCCATTATAATCTCCAGGTTCCCGAACTGTAAAAAATATGACAGGAGTCATTAATCTGTCCGTTGTCCGTTTATGAACAGTCCTGCTCAATCCATGTGACTATAAATTCCTTCATCTTCAAATCGCTGAATTTATTATGACGTAATTTAGCATATATAATACACTATTTCAAGGTTGACGTGAGCATGATTTTACCCATTTAATGCTACCCACATAGACAGTTATAGAGTTGATATGAGAGTCATATCCTTTTGGGTTGAGTGGTCTTGCCGACACGCTATAAGAGGAGATCGCAGGATTTGGTATAGTATTTCGGTAGAATTTCAACATCCCGAGACAGCTTTTTTCCAATCAAATGTACATAGCCCTGGGAGAGGACACTGGTATTTTTTTATATAAAAGGGGGCACTGAGACTCCAACTTCCGGCCCGCTTTCAATGTTCGTTGTGGCTGTGGCCTGAAATTCTGGTCCAGCCATGCTGGTTACATCATATGTTATGTTGGTGTTGTCCTGTTGTACAGTCCCTGCGTGGATGTTTGTATTTTTTGATAGAATGATGAAGAAAAACTGATAGCAATAAATATTTGAAATATTAAATAGTTGTGCTTTAATTTCAAATGAGTCGTCACTCATTTCTCATCATTTTTCCTTGACTTCCCTGTAAAGAGCGTTATGAATTAGTCCGCATTTTTACGATATTCTTTTTTCCCTCTCATAATGATATTTCGTGGTTGTCGGGACAGAAAATAAAAAAAAACATTATTCCCTCAGCAAGTGGAGCCATATAGATGGAATTATATCTTAATTCGTCTCAGGAGGTAGCAGCTTAATGATTTATAAAATCTTTCCTTTTCTCCTCTGGTTCAAGGGATATAAAATTGGTGAATTCAGGCTGGATTTGGTAGCTGGAGTCACAGTAGCCCTGGTTTTGATTCCACAGTCTATGGCTTACGCTCAACTGGCTGGTTTACCGGCATACTATGGCTTATATGCCGCCTTCCTCCCTCCAATGATTGCGGCCTTGTTTGGCTCAAGTCGCCAGCTTGGTACCGGCCCGGTTGCTGTTGTTTCCCTTATGTCCGCCGCCTCT
>JANTGH010000278.1 GCA_024763055.1 Desulfobulbaceae bacterium | reverse complement strand
CGGGCAGATCAAGTGCATCGAAATCACGACGCAACTCCTGTTTGGCGTCATACCAGAAGATGATTCGGTGACGTTCAAAGAGTTTGCTCAGGGCCTGTGTGATTCTACTCTCACTCACCATTGTCTCCAGCTTGCCCAGGTTCGATGATTTTTTTTGATACCAGCAAAATCCTCTATAAAATCGGCAAATAGTTGTACCGGTACACTATCCACAAAGCACTGCTTGGCTCCAAGGATATTATCTTGAATAATTGCGGTCATAGGCCGACCAGGCTTTTTACCCTGCCCAGCGGAAGTAATTATAGCTTTGGTTCGTCGTGCTTTAACGGCAATGTTTTTTGCTCCATCATCCTGCTCTGTGTTCCAGGTAAATGCATCATCAATAAATTGTCTGGATTTATCTATTAACTCCTGCTGTCCATCCCGATATATCGGCAACAAAATATTTTCCAAGGTTCCTGTGTTGTCTGCACTATCCCCAAGAACATAAACCGCTTTGTTTTCACTTGTTGCTCCACAGGGAGTTGCTTCATTTTGATCAAAATCCTGCTCAATAAAATCTTTCCCGTCAATTTGTTTCATTGCATCATGGCAGGAAGAGACGATCTGCTCCCAAGGATCATAATCAGCATCAAAAAGAAAAAGGTAATGAGTATCTGCCAAGATAGATTCTGCATCCTCAGCAAAGGTTTGCTTCTCCACATAAAGCGGCAAAAAATCTGACAGAAATTCTTGCGGGTTTTTCAACTGTGTTTTGCCGCCAATATTAAAAAGCAAAACAAGCTGTTGCTCTGATGCATCAATTAGAGTTCTATCCGGCAGGAAGAACTTATGGGCCATATCAAGGGATAAGTCGCTTGCAGTGTGCTTCTGGAGGTTCTGCGCCAATAACTTATGGAGTGGAGCAGGATATCGACTGAATTTTTCCTTAAAAGTTTTTAATCCAAACAGGTACTTAAAGACCAGATAGCAGAAACCAACATCATGCGATCCTTCGCAGAACAGAAAAAGAGCATTCGCCTCTTTCATTATCTGGCCCTCCGCAGATCAACATTGCCGGCATCAACCAGTTTTTTTAATTTTTGTCCGCTATATTCCCGGGCCAATATTTCCCCCTCGTGCTCGACCAAAGCACAGGCCATTACCTCTCCTAACTCGGGAACCTGCCTGAGAAAGGCATCAATACATTCTTTACTGTGGGTGGTTAAAAAGACCTGGACGTTAAACAGCTTTGCCAACTCATCAATGAAAACAACGAATTTTTCTATTATTTCAGTGTGGATCGCATTCTCAAATTCATCTATCATTACCACCCCATTCTGGGCTGAGGCAAAGAGCAGGGAGATGAAGAAAATTCGCTGCATCCCTTCTCCATATTCAGTGAGATCAAGAGCAGAGTCATATTTGTTATCATCCACTAAAAACCGTTGCAGCTCATCTACCAGGCGGATGTCTTGAACCGTCTCTACGACCTTATCCCTGATAAACTCAAAAATTATAGGCAAGGCCTTTGATTGGGTGCTTTTATGATAAAAAGGTGTATAGCGATGGGGTTCATTGAGGAAAAAAGGACTGCTAAAAATAGAAGGGCAAAGAATTTTCCTTCCACTGGCCAGGGTTTCCCGTTCCCGCCCTTTAAATATTCTTGTTACCGACTCTTGCCGCATTCCAGCAAAAGATGATGTTATTTCAATCGATTCAAGGTATCTGGATGTATCAATTGTTTTGTCATCTTCCTTGTAATGCTTGACTGATACTTCAGCCTCATTACCATCAAAGATGCCTGTAATATTGATTTCTGACGGCAATTGGTCAATGAACCACTCCGGGTTAATTCTATCCGCAGGAATCTTACCACGCCGTCGAATGACCTCAAAAAGGCCTGAAAAATCATTTTGTCGACATAAGAGATATACTGCTTCCAGTAAGGTTGTTTTACCGGAGTTATTCAATCCGGCAAAGAGATTCAGCCTGGACAATTTAGACAGCGTAACACCCTGCAGTCGCTTATAATCTTTGACTGATAGAGATGAAAAATGCGTGTCAATCCTGTCGTGGAAGACTTCTGACTGTTCAACCCCACTCATTCCGGCTGCCTTAGTACGATCAATGGCCCCTTTAAGTCGGCCCAGAGCATTTTCCAGCTCCGGAAGATACTGGGGCTCAATGGTCATCTGACTGATAGTGCCAATTTCGTTATTAACCGTTGTTATCGCAGCCTGCTGCCGCTCCAGGAAAATCTGGTCGCTGGCCCGATAGGCTGCATTAATATCCCTTGTCTGCTTGAGCTGCTCTACAGCCTTGCTATCCGAAATAATTTTACCGAGCAGACGAATATCGTCTCGTTTCACCAGCGCCGGCTCATGATAACTGTTGCCGTATTCAACAAAACCATCATCGTCTTCATCCTCTATGGGTTCCCGTGATATCAAAGAAAAGAACAACTCCATATTGGAAATATTAGAGGCTTGGTAAACCTGATCATTCCATTCCAGCCATTTTTTCAAAGCAGCATTCCGCGCTACCTCACGAAAAATGGGGAATTTATCTTCGGAAAACTGGTCTCCATAATCAGAGTTGAGATACTGCTGAAGGAAGGACAGAGCCCGTAAACTCCTGCGTAACTCAACCTTGGAGATAGCAATCCTGCGGCATATCTCATCTTCTGAAAGATTGTACTCCGTATGCATTTTTTCCAGCAATTTTGCCTGATTCCACTCCCCCCATTTTTTGTTCCCACTGATATGCTTCAAGGCCATCAGGGTCAGGTGATGCATCTCATCACTATCGGCATAAAGAACCACCGGCACATTACTGAAAACAGTTGCGTCCAGCTTACCCAAATCAATATCTTTTGCCTCATACTCCTGCTGGAGATATTTCAGGGCGGCAACTCGGCGATTCCCCTCTACCACTACATATTTCCCGTCCGTCACAGGGCGTACCTGAATCTGGTCAACAGGAAGATAATTATTAGATTTAAAGCTCTCTATCAGATCCCTTATGTGCTGATATTTGTCACCTGTTAACAAGCGATAGGTTCGTCGCTGTACCGATTTGTCCATCACCTGATCATCATCAACCTTGACATAATCCAATTCATGGATGAGCCGATAGTTATTGGGGTCAAGAAAGAGATTTTTCAGGCTTGGAAGTTTTCTGATAGCCTGGTTGTCTTTTTGGGGAGTATCACTCATTTTCCTCTCCTATTTCCCGCTCAGCCCAACGACCTTCTTCAAGGCCTTGCCGAACTTTTTGTAGTTCACTTTCACACCGTCATCTAGGTCGATTTCAACCTGCCTGGTGGCCAGTGGGTAGAGTACTTCCCGTTCGTATTCTTCCAGTTCTGAGATTATTTTATTGATCTTCTCGATTGCTTTGATGGCCTTGGTTTTTTCTCCGGCAGTGGCGCCGGTATTGATGCTTATTGCCTCCAGGCGATTTTTTTCAGAGACGAGTTTGGTGCGAAATTCGCGCAGATAATCGTTCAGGATCACGCTTACCGTGTCCTGACGGTAACGGTGCATGTATATCAGGGCGTTGAAGCTGCCTTTAGGGCTGGAAAAGAGCCAGTAGATGGGCCGTTTCTTATACCGTTTTACATGATCGTTGTAGAACTCTTTGAGGAAATAATGACGGATGGTGTAGTTGCGTTTCCCCTTGATGTTCAGCGCCTTTTCGATGAACCGGAGGTTTTCCTCGTAATGCTCCTCGCCAAAGGTCACGCGCAGGAACTTGTAGAAACGGTCTGTGATGTCGTCGGTGAACCAGTCGCCGTCTAACATGGGGATGACGTTGTCGTCGTCTGCCGGGAAAAGATTTTGAACCACAGATGAACACGGAT
>JANTGH010000277.1 GCA_024763055.1 Desulfobulbaceae bacterium | reverse complement strand
AGCACCGCTGGGTAGCTATGTTCGGAATGGATAACCGCTGAAAGCATCTAAGCGGGAAGCCAACCTCAAGATTAGATTTCCCTGGACTTCGGTCCCTGAAGACCCCTTGGAGACTACAAGGTTGATAGGCCGGGTGTGTAGCTGACGCAAAAATTCTGTTGGTGGAGATTATGACTAACAATGTCATTCCTGCATCAAAATTCCATCAGTTCAACAACCTGTACAGCAATGTCTACGATGACTCATTATGGGGTTTCCACGAAACCTGTACGGATTTATTGCGGGAGGCCAATTTGCTTACACTGCCGAACAGGAACAAAGTGTTGAATGGAGTAATAAACGACTTCATCGCCCGCCGGGAAGAAATTCCATCTCCCCTGGGTGACTTCTACGAGAGAAGAGCTCAATACCGATAGTTTGTTAAATCGATTTAACAAGATTTTCTTAATCAAAGCCCTCAATTCGTTGGGGGCTTTTCTATTTTCAGGAGGAAGAACTATGTGGAATATACCGACACAAGAATGTTTATCTAAAATGCCTGGATTGCATGAAACAGAAAGCATACCTGTACAGCAGAAACTGATTCATCTTCATTTCTTTCTTGGTGAATCTGACTGGTACGCAGTTGAGTTTGATGGGGAAGACGTCTTTTTCGGATTCGTCATACTTTACAATGACTATCAGAATGCGGAATGGGGTTACTTTTCATTCTTTGAGCTGAAAGAAATTTGTCTGCTGGGATACTTGGAAATCGACTGTGAAATTGACTGGCATATCAAGCAAGCCTGTCACGTGGATAAAATCTGCAGGGCAAAAGGCTGGCTGCAGCACGCCTGATATTTCATTAACAACGAGCCCTCTGACAACGGAGGGCTTATCTATTTGGAGGTACAAAATGAACTATTTCTTTGATGATGATTTTGAAGATATTGACCCGGACGAGATTGATGATATCCTGGCTGAATACGATGAAGGTTTTGTAGAAGACAAGGATTCGGGATTTAATCAGGATAATGATGATGTTGAGCCAAGAGAGGAATATTTCGGATTTGACCCCTTTTGCTTAGGTGCTGGGTTCGGCTACGAGATGGGTCGAGAGGAATGGAAGAAGAAAACGATGAAAATTACACAGGCTGTCGAACATTACCTCCAGTACCATAAAATTAATTCCAAAAAAAATACCGGTAAAACTTGCGAATTCGTTTGGGTGCGGTTATTTTAGAGAACATGCAAAACTCTTATAAACCAACGCTTTAGGTTGTTAGATGCGTAGAGTTTTCGAGCCCTGCCTGGCGGATGAAGACCAGGGATCGCTGGATTGGCTGGGATGAGACTACTCGAAGCCAAAATCTGCAACACGTGGTCAATAATAGTAGATTTTTAGTATTGCAAAAAATCCGCAATCTTTCCAGTATGTTGCTATCGCTTGCCTTGAAAAGACTACGTTCAGATTGGCAATTGCACTATGGCCTTGAACCGTGGCTGGCGGAAACTTTGGTTGATCAGCAACGTTATCATGGCGGCTGTTATCGTGCCGCAAACTGGCTTGATCTTGGGGAGACCAGCGGCCGAGGCAGAATGGGTCAATTGCATCAGCGCCATGGAGCCTAGGTGAAAACCGTAAAGCTGCCGAAGCTCTTACGCCAAAGATGAAGACTAAATATTTTAAATCAAGAGCTAACAACAAACCTGCTACTTAACCTTTAACCGCTTTATCAGCAAAGGAGTCTTTTATGCGAAAACGAATTCTATGGGGAATCTTGTTCCTGGCAGTTACAGTAGCACTTATGGCCTGTGGTGGTGGAAAATATGATGATGCAAACGATGTGAGCAACCAGTTCGCGGAAGCGACCGAAAACTATGTTAATGACATTGCAAAAGCCGATAGTGCTTCAGCCGTGGCCAGGGCGATAAATACTTATGCCGATAAGGTTGAAAAACTCGGCCCGAAGATGCGGGCAATGCTGGAAAAGTACCCTGAATTAAAAGACCGCAACAATATTCCCGAAGAGATGAAAGAGAGTCGTAAACGCCAAAATGCTTTAGCTTCGAAAATGGGCCAGGCCTTGATGACGACCATGATGAAATATGGCAGTGACCCTCAAGTCATGCAGGCCCAGAGACACCTGCAGGAAGCGAGGAAGTCATCTATGAAGAAAAAGTAAACGGCCAGCTTTGCGTCGCGATTTACTTACCCGGTTTAGAGGCGCATGGTCTTTGCGGATATTATAAAATCAAAAGTCACCAGACGGACTGTGCGAGGAGGACAACGAAATGAGGATAAAATGTCTGTTTATGATCTGTATGACTATCCTGATATGGTCACCCGGCATTGTTTTGGGTGCTCATGGAAAACTGGTCTTTCCCAACAGCGATTTTGAAAGGGGAGATCTGACCAACTGGACCAGGGACGGCAATGCCTTTGATTTTCAGCCTACGCTGGGAGACAATCCTTCAGCCCGCCACTGGCGGGAACCGTCAAATCACCAGGGCCGATACTGGATCGGCACCTATGAAAAGTATAACGGCAAAAATGCCAAAAGGCCGGGGATGCACCAGACTGACAGACCGCAGGGCATACTTAAGTCAATCCCGTTTGTAATTACCCACAGTGAGCTAAATTTTCTGGTGGCAGGCGGTAATAAAAAGAATAAGGAATATGTGGCCCTTGAGGTAGATGGCGCGGTTGTCCGCAAGACCACAGGTACAGGTCATGACACCATGCAGAGGAAAACTTGGAATGTAAAGCAATTTGCCGGAAAACAGGGTAAAATTATCATTGTGGACAGGGATTCAGTAGGAAAAGGTCATATAAATGCCGATGATTTTCGCTTTTCCGGCCGGAAGGTCGCTGATATTAAAACCGATGTCGCGCATGAATCCGGAACCTCCGTGCCAGGTACGCCAGCGCCTGATGCAGCACCCATGACTCCGGCTTCTGTTCCCGGAGTGCAGCCTCCTGCTCCCGGCGTGGTTCACGGGGCCAGCTATGAACAATGGTTCCCTGCCCCGCCCCGGGGCTGGACGGCAGGCAAGGCTGAAATGTTTGATATGGGGCAGATGCTGCAGATTAAAAAGGATTATACAAACAGAGCCCAAAAGACAAAACTGATTATTCATGTAATTGCCAACCGTTTTGTGTCTCTAAAAAATGCCGACCAGAACGAAAAGAGGGACAATGATGCCCTGAAGAAACTGGCTGCCATAAGTGACACTGTGGAAACAATAGAGCAGCAGGGGCACATGGGCCTGTTGACAGAGGAAGGTGAAAGTTCTGACCTCACATTCAGAATCGGCGGTGAGGCATTGATAATCAGTCTGAATGCAACACTGGTAAACCGGGCATTACTGCTGAATATGGCCCGCCACATTGATCTTGAGCAGGCCGTCAGGCTTTTCCTGAAGGACAACCGGGAGGCGGCTTCAGGGAAAACGAATTGATCCCGAAGAGCCCGAACTAATACCAAAGCAGGCGCTGTCCGCAACCCAGATGCCCTTCCTCATTTTCTTGTTTTTTTTGACATAAACTGAGGAGTAAGGCACTACGTTTTTTTAAAAGATTTGGCAAGCAGAAGTAAAATAAAAATACAGAATAAAGGAGGAATGAGATGGAAAAAGTTCGGATGAGAAGCTATTGGGGGATGGGCGGAGCCGCCCTTTTGCTGCTGGCATTGGTGATTTCGGCAACCGTACCGGCACTGGCGCTGTCCAAACCAAAGGCGGCAACGGCACTGCTTAAGGTGAAGGTGGTGAACCTGGACGAGAAGCCCCTGAAGGGCGCGGTGGTGAATGCAGTAAGCGGAGGGAAGACGCTTCAGGGCAGCACGGACGCTCAGGGCAAGGTGGCGCTGAAGGTATT
>JANTGH010000276.1 GCA_024763055.1 Desulfobulbaceae bacterium | reverse complement strand
ATAAACTGCACCTGCAACGCATTGCCTGTTTTTACCAGAACGACAGCTATGGCTTTGCCGGACTCAAGGGAATTGAGCTGGCCCTGCAGAGAAGAGGGATGCAGCTTATTTCCCGGGGCAGTTATGAGAGAAATACCATCGCCGTCATGGGTGGACTGCGGGAAATTTACCGGGCCGATCCCGAGGCAGTTATTCTGGTCGGCACCTATGCGGCCTGCAGCGAATTTATCAAACTGAGCAAGGCAAAAAAGCCCGGCGCCCGAATCTTTGCCAACATATCCTTTGTCGGAACCGAAAGTTTGAAAGATGCCCTGGGTCGCTTTGGTGAAGATGTTATCGTTTCCCAGGTTGTCCCCTTCCCCTGGGACAACAGCCTGCCACTCATCCGGGAATATAGAGAGGCCATGCACAGATACCAGCGTGATGTCCCCATCGGGTTTATCAGCCTTGAAGGCTACATCGCCGGCAAACTCTTTGCATCCATCGCCAGGGCGGTGCCCGGTGAGCTGACACGAGAAAAATTCATCCAAACCATGCAGCAGATCGGGCGGTTCGACTTAAACGGCGTGATTCTACGCTTTGGCAAAAGCGATCATCAGGGCATGGATTCCATTTATCTGACGACCATTTATCCGACCGTGGAAAAGCTAACCGACAGGTAAACGGTGGAAAAAAGAAAAAAGAAGAAGCACTCTTTCCCCGGCAGCACGCTGTCGAAAAAACACCGACCTTCTCTGTCTTACGCACCTTTTCGGACCTCGCTTCTCGTCATTCTGGCAATCGCTGTTTTCATAGGAATTTTCTGGATAATCAACGAATACCAGACCTACCGCAAAAGCATCGCCAATATACGCCATAATTACCAGGAACTGTATCGCATGCGGGTGGAGGAAGAGGTGGATAATGTACTGGACTTTATAGAACACCGGCGCGCTCTTGCAGGCCGGCGCGTTGAAAACGAGTTGCGCGAAAAAGTCCAGTCCGCCTACACCATCGCCTCACACATCTACCGGATGTACAGGGAGATATACAGCGTGGTTCAGCTGCGCTCCATGGTTGCGGAAATATTGCGCCCGGTCCGCTGGGACAACGGACTTGGCTACTACTTTGCCGGCAGACTTGAGCAGGACACCATTGATCTCTTCGCCGACGATCCTTTTCTGGAGGGTCAGGCCCTACGTGATGTGAAAAATCACCTCTACGGGCCGGTTGCCGGAGACATAGTGACCATGGTCAGGGAAAAGGGAGCAGGAATATACCATTACCGTCCCCGGAAAAAAAACACCACGGATGACAGCTTTCCCGGCATTTCCTTTATTAAATATTTCAAACCGTTTGACTGGTACATCGGGGCCGGTATATCCAACGAGGCCATGGAAAAAAACCTGCAGGAAGAAATACTTTCCACCGTCCAGGATATGCGTTTTGCCGACAACGGACAAATATTCTGCTTCCGTTTTGACGGGACAATCATTAGTCACCGTAACAACAATTTCATCGGTAGATCAATTACCGAACTCATCGGTGAGCGGGGAGAGGCATACGGGCAGGCCATGCTGAAAACAGGGTTGCAGGAAAAATCCGGCGGCCATATTCGGTGCAGTGCTCCCGGCATATCTCCGGAAGAAGGTCGACAGCGCCTCTGCTTTGTCAAGGCCTATCCTGCCTGGAACTGGATTGTCGTCGCCGATATGTCCATGGATGCCATGGACAAGGCCATCCGTGACGAAACCCGCACCTATACCACCATTTCCTTTAAAAATGTTTTCATTTTTATCGGACTGTTCGGCGTTGCCGTCATGCTTCTCTTAAGCGCTGCTTATTACCATTCAAGAAAAATCCAGCACGGACTCAGCCTGTTTACCGATTTTTTCAGAAAGGCCGCGCATACTCAGGTGAAGATACCGGAGACCGAACTGACTTTTTCCGAATTTGAAGACCTTGCCGGACTGGCCAATACCATGGTCGATGATCGCATGGAACAAGAGCGCATCCTGCGCCGCGATGAGCTTCGCTTAGACACCCTGCTCCAGCTTGGGACAATGGATGAATTCGACATCAAGGACAAATATGATTTTGTCCTGCACAGAATACTACGAATTACCGGCAGCGAAAGCGGCTATATCATGCTTGTCAACCATGCCCGGACGCATGCCACCCTCTGTTCCATGGTAACCATCGGCAACGGTCAGGTCGGCCTTGACCCTGACCAAGATACTTCGCCACGACTCCTGGCCGATTGCGGATTGAGCGGTGGTTGTATTGTGCGCAACAAGGTCTCCATCGTCAACGACCGGAATATCGCCCGCCAACATATCCCCTACCCTTATGAACGAAACATTGCGCGTCGAATGGATATTCCGATCAGCACGGACGGTCAAATCGTCCTCACAGCAGGGGTATGCAACAGCGCCAAGGCGTATGATGATTCCGATGTCCGGCAGATGACCATGTTGTTGGAAGGCCTGTGGTTGCATGTCCTGAAAACATGCTCGGAAAAGGAAATGGTCAAACTGGAACGACAGGTCATAGCCATAGGTGAAGAAGAACGAAGCAGGATCGGTCGTGACCTGCACGATGATCTCGGGTCACACTTAAGCGGCGTTGAAATTCTAAGCAAGGTTCTGCAGCAAAAACTGGAAAAACAGTCCCCTGACCAGGCCAGGCAGCTGGCCATTATCCGGAACCTGATCCGGGAGGCCATTGAAAAAACACGCCGACTCTCCCGTGGACTCTATCCGGTCCATGTCATAGAACATGGGATGGAGGCCGCAATTGAGGAGTTGCTCGCCGAAATAGAACAGCGTTATGCGATACAATGCAGCCTGGATTTTGACCAGCAGGCCGAACCCCTTGCCGCAAATATAGCGCCCCATGTATATTATATTGTTAGAGAAGCCGTATTTAATGCCGCCAGGCATGGCAGACCGGACACGATACAGGTTGTCATCCTTCGTCAATATAATCGCCTGTCCGTAACAATTATTGACGACGGACAGGGCCTGGTCGGACAGGATAGAAAAAAAGGCCTGGGACTTTATACCATGCAGTACAGAGCAAAGGCAATCGGCGCTACTCTTGATATACAACCCGGTGGACAAACCGGGACTATTGTGACCCTTTCCGGAGAGGTTTTTACGTGAAATCAAAACATTTCGTGAAAACAAAAATTCTTATTGTTGATGACCACCCTATTTTTCGCATGGGTATGAAGGAACTGATTAACCAGGAGGAAGACTTTACCGTCTGTGCCGTGGCGGCGGACATCTTTGAAGCACGCAGGGCGCTTGCAACAGACGACCCCGATATGGCCATTATCGATATTACCCTGGCTGAAGATAACGGGCTGGACCTCGTCAAAGAGATTAGCCGATCCGGGAACAATATTCCCATGCTGGTCTTGTCCATGCACGAAGAGTCTGTCTGGGCGGAAAGGGCCATCCGAGCCGGTGCCCGCGGTTATATAATGAAAAAAGAGGCTTCCGAATCGGTTATTTCAGCACTGCGCACTATCCATAAAGGAAAAATCCACGTCAGCAGCAGCATGGTCGCCCTTCTCTTAAACAAGCTGCAGGACAATCCGAATTGCCGGGGCGCATCAACAATAGACATCCTGACCGATAGAGAGCTCGAGGTCTTTCGTCTCATCGGGGCAGGAATGTCCACCCGGGAAATTGCCAGGCAGTTGCATCTCGGCATCAAGACCATCGGTACCTATCGTGACCGCATCAAACAGAAACTCAGCCTGAAAAACGGCGCGGAACTGACCCGGCGGGCTGTCCTGTGGACATCGGGATAGGAACGGCCATCACTGACCGCCCCTCCCACACCACCAAGCATACGGATCGCGTACTAAGGCGGTTCGGCTGATCAAGACAGGAGATGT
>JANTGH010000275.1 GCA_024763055.1 Desulfobulbaceae bacterium | reverse complement strand
CAGAGATTGCGGAGGAGCACGGAAAATTCATCTACGACGAACTTGTTCAGGAACACCGTTCGCGCCTGACTCGAGAAAAGGAAAAAGGTGAATATGCTCTCAAAGCCAGGCGCAAGATTATCGAACGTGTAGGCCTTCCCCAGGTCCGGGACCACAGGTTGGCCCTGCTGCAGCAGGAAGAACTTGCGTGGAGAGATGAGCTTGAGCGCAAGGCTCGAGTCTTTCCGGAAATGTTGCCACTAATGATAGTAAGGGTTGAAGGAAACCACGAATAACACAAATAACACGAATAAAATACGTTACAGGTAGAAAGATTGGATATGACGGTAATTTACAAAGAGGAAAGTTATCGGATCATCGGTGCGTGTTTTGAAGTATACAACGACAAAGGATGTGGATTTCTTGAGGGGGTCTATCAGGAATGTCTTAAAATCGAACTTGGATTGCAGGACATCCCATTTATGGAACAGAAAGAGCTTGCCTTGGAATACAAAGGAAAACGGTTGCGACAGACTTATAAGCCGGATTTCATTTGTTTCGATAAAATCATTGTTGAATTGAAAGCGGTTTCCAAACTGACTGATGAACATAGGGCACAAGTCCATAACTATCTTAAAGCTACAGGTATGAAACTGGGGCTTTTGGTCAACTTCGGGCATTATCCTAAATTGGAATACGAGAGAATAGTTCGATAGTGGGAAAAAAAATAAATAACAATTCGTGTCATTCGTGTGATTCGTGGTTAAATACCTGGAGAGATCAGATTCTAAGGGAATTTACCCCCAAGGTGGCCCGGCTTACCTTGGTTGCCGACCCCGATGGGCTTCTCCTGGAAGAGGGTGTTCTTGAGGGCATACGTGAACGGGGCTTCGAACTGATTCCATTCGAGGATCACGTCGCTTTCCGCTATGCCTATGAGTCCAAGTTCCGGTCTCGCTGGGACCGGGGTGAACAGACGGACCTGGTGGTTGTCCTGCGCTCCGAAGCGGGCGATCTCGGTTCCCTGCCGTACGATCTACTTCAAGCCGGTCGAAGGCTTCACTTCAATCTTGGAGACATATTCCCTAATCTGAGCTATCCGGTCGTGACCGCCCTGGACCGCGGAGACCTTGATGCGCTTTACGAGGCTCAGAAGCGACACGCGCCCGGTGTCCTGGGCAATAACGCTACCAAGGAATTCGTCCTGCGTCACGTGTTCGAGATCGCGCCTGAACTCATCAAAAAGCCGTCAGATTTACTTCGCGTGCTGCTCCGCCGTCATTACCGGCAGCAGCGTATCCCGGCAATTCTTGACGAACGTTTTGTTCAGATCCTACGCCAGAGCGATTGCTTTGACGACTGGCCACTCGACACGATCATTCCTGATCGAGAGGCATTTTTTGCATTTCTCCAGGAACGGTGGCCCGTCTTCCTTGACCGGTTGGCAAAACAGGAGAGAAATGGTGCTCGCGAGAAAAAAGAGTCTTACGGTCTTGACCAATCTGCAGGACAGCAGATTGGGACGGCTGAAAGCCGCCCCGAAGGGGTACGCGCCATGGACGGCGAGTATCAATTCCCTGGTCCCTCGGCTTTGCCATTCGATCACGACGACGTTCGCGTATACATCGATAATCTGTTCATCGAAGGATTGCTTCAAGCCGTTCCCCTCGAGCAGGCCGAATCGCTATCAAACACCTGGCTTGCCGTTGGCATCCGTACCGACGAGCAAGCGGATCGTTTGCTCCGTGTGGACGGCCTCCTAGACACAATAGCCTCTGCCATTCCGAAGGAGGACACGCGGCATGACCACTGGTGCCATTTTGCCAGGACATGGGCCGAGCTTGTCGCCCTGGCTTTGGAATCGGATACCGTGTTGTCTGAACCGACGCGCCAGAAGATAGAGTCTCTGCAGGCTCAGGTAGACACTGCGCTTGTGGCCTGGCTGAAAAAGCGCTATGCGGGGCTGATTAACCTGCCTCCGGTCCCACCGGTCATGCTTCACCATATTCCTCGCTTCATGGCCCGCTCATTACTCAGCACTCAGCCCTCATCACTGAAGCCAAAGCTTGCTTTGGTGCTGGTGGACGGCCTTTCTCTGGATCAATGGATCGTCATACGTAAAGAGCTCGTCAAGCAAAGCCCCAGATATCGTTTCCGTGAAAACGCGGTTTTCGCCTGGATACCGACAATCACATCCGTTTCACGTCAGGCAGCCTTTGCTGGCAAACCGCCCATTTACTTCCCTGACAGTATTCATACAACGGCCAAGGAACCCGTACTGTGGGCGCAGTTCTGGGCGGACCAGGGGCTGACGCAACAAGAAGTCGTATATGCCAAAGGGTTAGGCGACGGTGCCCTGGATAGCGTGGAGGAAATGATTTCCCGACCAAAAACGCGCATCATTGGCCTGGTTGTCGACAAGGTGGACAAAATCATGCACGGCATGGAGCTTGGTGCTGCAGGGATGCACAATCAGGTTCGCCAGTGGGCCGGACATCCATACATGGCAAACCTCATCGACCTGTTGCTGGACAACGAATTCCGCGTGTTCCTGACTTCAGACCACGGGAACATTGAGGCGACCGGCTGTGGTCGGCCCGCTGAAGGTTCAGTCGCAGACCTGCGCGGAGAGCGCGTCCGGATTTATTCTGATCCTCTTCTGCGTGATAAAGTTAAGAGCCTATTCCCAGAGGCGTTGGAGTGGCCGCCAGTTGGATTGCCGGAAGACTACTTGCCGCTGATAGCTCCGTGCAGATCGGCTTTTGTTCATAAGGGAAAGCGTATTGTAAGCCACGGTGGCATTTCTCTCGAAGAACTCATCGTCCCTCTTGTTCAAATCGAGAGGAGAGACACATGAACAACCGAAAAGCCCAGATCGGTTTCAGTCAACGTATCCGACTTGAGTGGTTCGAAAAAACAGCCAATTTGATCTTGGCAGGGAACGACAAAACCGCTCTACGTGACTCATTACAGGAAATACTGAAGGATAAGGTTTCAGTTGGCGGCCAGGCCGTCCGGGGCAATAGAGAAAAGGTTATCACCATACTGATGAAGACAGGGCTCACAGTGCCCCGTGAACTTGAAGCTCTCCGGGATGAAGGCCTGAAAATACTCCAGGGACTGCCCCGCAAAGATCGCATTGCCGTTCACTGGGGCATGGCGTTGGCAGCCTATCCTTTCTGGGGTGCGGTCGCCGCGCATACCGGGAGGCTCTTGCGCCTGCAGGGAACGGCTGCGGCAGCACAGGTCCAGCGGCGCATCAAGGAACAATATGGAGAGCGTGAAACTGCATCGCGGGCTGCTCGGCGAGTGCTACGTTCATTCATCGACTGGGGTGTTGTGAAGGAGACAGGCACTAAAGGCCTTTATACCCAAGGGGATCAATACTCTATTGAAGATCCCAAGCTCATTGCCTGGTTGCTAGAGGCGTCTTTGCATGCGCGCATGGACGGTTCAACGGCCATTAAGGACCTGTTAGACAGCCCAAGCATTTTTCCATTTCTTCTGGCTCATGTCTCAGCCGAGCATGTTGCATCCCTCTCTCCTCGTTTGAACATCCTGCGACACGGCCTGGATGACGATCTGGTGATGCTGCGGGAAAATAATGGTGAGGCAGCCAGGAAGGAAGGTGCCAAATGACCTGTAAATAATTTATGGGTTTCTCATATCTTAACTTAAATCATACCTCACCTTAAGAGGCACGTTTGCGATATTCACTGTCTTTCCCCTGTATGACGAGTGTTTGCCACTTGACTGCGTGAAGAGATAAAAGACCCTGTCCGGCAGTTCCAGGGCCGAGGCTGTGTCAAGCACAGGCTCTCTCATCTCCCTTCCTGAAAATGCCCCGCCTGCAAATATTCTTGTAAAGACCTTGCGGCTTCCTGCCTTTGATGCCACGTACTTTGATGTTT
>JANTGH010000274.1 GCA_024763055.1 Desulfobulbaceae bacterium | reverse complement strand
CCCGATAACTGCATATTCAGGAACGACATGCTTAACCCGGGTAAAGATCCCCGAATACTACCTCGGGGATGACGGCTTTAAGTCATCCCGTGGTCGCTCAACTCAGTCATTCCCGCGGCCTACCCCCTACTCGTCATTCCCGCAGTCGCCCAACCGGTCATTCCCGCAGTCTGTTGGGCGGGAATCCAGCGGACATGCGGTGAGCAAACCCTCTTCCTGATTCCTTACCACAGGGCAGGTTACAAAAAGGTTACAAAAGGTCATTATTTCCAATAAATATTGTCGACCCTTTCGTTGACAGCGCAGGATAGACTACGTATAGTGCAGATTCTTTAGCAAAAAATTACAGGCCTTAATGCAATCTGCGACGTAAATAAACCAGAAGCAGGTTTACCATAAAACCATTCCATATACGTGCATGGATCCACCTCACTTACTGCCGCCTTTTGCAGAACTTCTTACCAAAAAAGACTACTCCGCCTATCTCCGACTTCTCACCAAAAAAGGCATTGACTGGTGGCTGGACTTTCAATTTCCATGTATCGGCCAACATCTTGCCCCCCTTGTACATTTCATTCCCCGGGAAGATGCGCGTTCCGCCCGCCTTCATTTTTTAACATTATGCGTCAGCCAAAGGCCCTCTCTGCGGGAGCTGGATGCTCTTTTCCATACATTTTGTACTGCGCAGGATACTAACGCGGCATGCGCCTGTATCGGTCTTGCATTAAACAGTATCTGGGAAAGCGGCAGAGAGTTCGACAGGTCTGCCGTCTGGAATAAGCGGGCAAAGCAACTGTGGAATTCCGGTACAATTTCCCCCCTTGCCCACAGCGCACTTCTTCTGCATTTTTGTTTTGGGGAAATTGCTGCCAGCGGGGATGTTGCCGGAGTCTATGGGCACCTGGCGACAATTCTCACGCTTGCCGAAGAGGCGGAATCTCCGTCAATATTCCTCATGTACAGTGCTTTAGGGGCGTATATCTATTGCTGGAAAGCCGATTTTGCCGCCTTTGAAATCATCCTGGACGACACCGACCCGTTTCTTACAGCAAAAAACGCCTCACCGGTCGCGGTTATGCAGCATATGATATCACGCGGTTTATTTGCGCTCCTGCAGGGCCGGCCGCAAGAGGGGCAGGCCATCTTTGAGACCCTGCTCGCGGCCCCGAATCTTGAGCAAATGCCGCCTTCAATGTGGCTTCTGCTTCATGGTCATTATTTATACTGCCTGGTTTCTTCAGAAGACAAACAGGGGATTAAAAAGCTTGCCGACAAACTGCGAGCAAAGGCTATCCCTGAGCACAATCAGTATTTTCATGCCTACCTGCATTTTAATCTCGGCATTGCCTCCCTTTCCCACGCCCGGCCTCATAAAACCCTGCTCCACAGCAACGAGGCTTTACGTTTGGGATCATTATGCAGCAGCGCCAACGCCATTAGAATGTCGGCCCTGCTGCATGGACAGGCGCTGGCGGATCTTGAACAATATGACGATGCCCTTGCCTGTTTTTCCAAATGGATACCCAGATGGCGGGAAAGCGATTACCTCTTTCTTGCCGCGCTCGCCTGTGTGGAAGTTGCATATATTCATCTCAAACAAGGCAATGTCGACAAGGCTCGCTCTTCTTTGCGCAACGGCTACAGGCTGATTCCGACACAAGAAAAAATCCTGCCTATATACCGTCCCGCCGATTATGTGACCCGGCTTGAACAGACACTTGGCAATACTCGGACAGCCGACATAAAAGAATGCGATAAACCAATCAAGATTACAACCCTGGGAAACTTTTCGGTAACCGTTGACGGCAGGATAATAGATGAACAACAATGGAAAGGGAGGCAGAGTAAAAAATTGCTGCAGGCTATTATCAGCCTGGGCGGCCGAAATATCTCCACATCATACCTGGCTGAACTTTTATGGCCTGATGCCGATGGAGACAGAGCCGCAAACTCCTTTAAGGTTTGTCTCTGCCGCCTCAGAAAGGCAGTGAATAATGGCGGATTGAACTTTCCCTGGCTCGTGGTTAAACAGAAAGAGATATCTCTTGCGTCCTCATTCTGCAGTGTAGATGTCTACCTCTTCGAAAAAGAGATAAGCAAGGTCTTCACCCAAACCTTAAATCCACCTGATATCAGCTATGCGCTCTCACTCTATACCGGCAATTTTCTGGAAATCGAAAGCGATGAAGGATGGCATACTCGCAAAAGAGACGATCTTTGCGAATATTTTATCCAGGCGAGCCAGCTGCTCTTTGATCACTATAAGGCAAACAATGCTCTACAAACAGGCATCCCGTATCTTATCCGGGCCTTGAAACATGATCCACTCAACGAGGATCTCCTGTTGCAGGTAATGGAGTGCCACCTTGCAATGGGCAACAAAACCAGAGCCCTTGAACTGTATAACTCGGCCTGCCGATCTCTGAAAAAAAAGCACAATGTCGACCCCGGCAAGCCACTGCGTGCTCTGGCCTTAAAAGCGCATGCCCAAATGTAGGCCACCTGTAGGGAACTCCTCGTTATGCGCTCTATCGCAGCATAAAAATTTACATTCCTATTATGACCGTCTTGCCGTTGGCTGCCTTAACCGGAAACCAGAGGTGGCTATTTTTTATCTCAAACAAATAGGCGGAACCGGAATCCTCTTTATTATCGTCATCAAAAGGAGTGCCAATAACTATGGTGCTGTCTGAGATAGCAACGGAATTACCAAAGTTATCACCACTGGATTTATCACCGGCAATCAATTTCTTCACCTCTCCCCAGCCATCAACTCCATTCTGATTACGTTGAAATACATACGCCGAACCGGCATCTACACCCAAGTCAAAATCAACCAGCCATGCCCCTACCACTACAGTATCGCCACTGATGGCAACGGAATTACCAAAGTTATCATCACTGGATTTATCACCGGCAAATAGTCGTTCTACTTGCCCCCAGCTATCCAGGCCTCCTCGGTCACGGTAAAATATATAAGCCGAACCGCAATTCTCGGTTAGACCTATGTCATTCATTTTTGCTCCAACTACAATGGTATCACCACTGATGGCAACGGAATTGCCAAAGTTATCGTCATGCGACTTATCACCGGCAATGAGTCTTTTTACCTGGCCCCAGCTGTCTAAGCCGCCCCGGTCACGGTAAAATATATAGGCCGAACCGCAATTCGCGGTCAAGCCAACATTATCCATTTCTGCCCCAACCACAATGGTATCACCACTGATGGCGACGGACGTTCCAAAAAAATCACCATCTGATCTATCATCAGCGATAAGTTTAGTCACTTGTCCCCAGTTGTTTACTCCTCCCAGATCACGTTGAAAAACGTATGCTGAACCGGCATCTATATCCATATCTATGTCATCAGAGTTTACGCCAACCACAATAGTGTCACCATCAATACCGACGGAATGACCGAACCTGTCATCTTTTGAAAAATCGGCGGCGGTGAGCTTAGCCACTTGGCCCCAGTTGTTTACTCCTCCCAGATCACGTTGGAAAACGTACGCTGCGCCTGCACCTACAACCTGAGTTCCATTTTTTACAATAAACTCATTGCCAGCCCCGACTACAATGGTATCGCCACTGATGGCGATGGAATGATTGGTGGTAAATAACTCGGTTTGAGGATCATTGGTCATGAACTTTGTAACCAATCCCCATTTTTCTTTACCTCCCAAATTACGTTGAAAAACGTACACCCAAACCTTGAAGACTGAGAGTCCGGGCATAGATTGCTTATCAAAAGTCATTACCGCGACAGTATCACCACTGATAGTAACAGAATGACCAAGTTTATAGACCCCATCCTCAGAAACAAGCTTTTTTCGTTGAATAATCGGGTCGATATACAGAGGGTATATTGCGTTCTGATCCTCTACCACCAG
>JANTGH010000273.1 GCA_024763055.1 Desulfobulbaceae bacterium | reverse complement strand
AACATAGGTGCAGCCCACGGGCGATGATCCCTGATACCGGATATCATGGTTACCAAGCACATAATACAGGGGCGCATCCACCCGGTCACGCAAAAAACTCAAATATTCAGGCGGCAGATCGCCGCAGGCAAGAATCAACTCCACCCCGCGGACAAGATCGGGGTCAAAGCAGTCATACAGCTCATGGACGACTGTATCGGAGACACTCAAAACCTTCATCGGTGCACTCCCAACCCGCTTAATCCGACAAAACTGCCGTTATTGTCCCAGGCCAGCCGGCGCATAAGGGCGGCAAACCGGGCCGCATTCTCCTCGACACCGCCTTTAAGCAACAACACCGGAAAACCAATGGCGTGGATACGCACCAGACGCTTACCTCCAGGCCCTGCCCTGTTTAACCGATCAACGGTATCAATGACAGCCTGAATGGAACCTCGGGAAAAATCATCGCCCAGTACATAGATGGAGATGCGCCGACCAGGAGTATGAAACCTGCGAATGGCACGGGTTACCCCTTCCACCGGGCTTGAATTGGAAAAGGGCGCCCAGGAGGCCAGCCGTTTTAAAATGGCCCGACGCCGGGCCGGGGTGTCGGGGATCCAGCGACCGGCATACTGGGAAAACATGTAATCACCCATGTCATTCATGACCTGGACACCCTTGACATGGGGATAGACGGCAAGAATTTCCGCCATTTTTCTACGAACCAGGGGCCAGGCATATCGCTGCATGGAGCCGGATGTATCAATGACAAAGATAATATATTCACTGTCCACCGGCACCCCGCCTATGGGGCTGTCCGGGGGCGGTGGCAACTTCTGCGCCTGCAGCCGCCGCATCTCCGCAGTCAGGCTTTGGAGCGCTGTCTCCATTTGCGCTTTGATGCGCTCCAGGGCTGCAGTATCCAGATTGCTCATCTGATACTGCGCCTTGAGGACGGCTATTTCCTGCTGCCTCTGAACATGCTCCTGCCGCAGGTCTTCGAGCTGCCTGTTTGACAGGGCAAGCTCGCGTTTTGCCGATTTTGAATTGTCCCTAATCTCTACCAGCTGCTGCTTAAGGGTCTGTACCTCGCCCCTCAAGTCCCGGCTGACTCTTTCCCGTACCAAGGGTTCCGATACCTTGGACAGCACCAGCAAAAGAATTATAGCCCCAAAGCCACAGGAGATCACGTCGAGAAACGACAGACTGAAGACATCGATGGATCTACGCTCTTTTCTCATGGCCAGTCCGTGGTCGGTGTAAAGAACGAACCCCTGGTAGTTAGGGCCAGTTGCCAGTAAAGCATCGCCGCCCTCGGGTCCCCTTCCATGGGAAAAAGAATCGTGTTTACCGGCACCCCGGCGGGCAGTTTTTTTATGGCCCGTTGAAAAAATTGTATTCGCTTTTTGCCGCTGACCAGCCTGTTCCGTGGCGTCTTGTCTCCACGGGTGGGCAGACCATCGGTGAGCAGGATGATATTGTCCGGCCGGGGCGAGAGGGCGGCCGCTGCAGCAAACCCCTTCTCAAGGCTGGTACCTCCTACGGGCAGGCTTTTCGCAAATTCGGCAAGCATTACAGAGACCGCCTGATCACCAACCGGCAGCCACTTTTGCGAAAATGGGTGCACATCAGCGTTAAACACCATCAGTTGAACCGTGCTTGACGGCGGCAGATTGGCCGCCAGCCAGCGCACTGTTTTTCGTACCTGTCGCCACTTGCGCGATTTTTGCCGGACAACTCTATCCATATTTCGCAGCCGGATCACATTCACGACGCTGGTATCCAACATGGAGGCGGATCCGTCAACCAGGATGAGCACCCGACTTCCGCCAAGTTTCAAGCCCGTCAGGTATTGGCGGTGCCCCTCTCCTTCAAAACGGCGTGCTTTATTACCCCGAGGCACAGGCTCGGCCGCAAGTTTTTTCTCCTTGGCCTCTCCATGTTTCAGGGCTGCGGCAAGTTTATTAACCTCCTGTTGTGCAGCCTGGCCTTTTCCCGTAATACCGGCAATCTCCCGGACAAGGCGATTTTTTTCGAGCCGGATCTCCTGCATCTCCTTTGTAATGGATGTCATTTGCATGGCACCTTGTTGCAGACCGGCTTTCAGCGAATCAAGATACTCCGTGCCGGCAGTCACCTCCCGGGTAAGACGCTGTACCTCGGCCCGCAGATCCTCATGCAAACGGTTACGGGAGCGCACCGACTGGGCATTGACCAGCAGTACCAGCAGAACCACGGCACCAAAACCGCAGAACATGATATCAAGAAAGGCAAGATTAAAAAGAGAGAGTTGTCGGCGCCGGGCCATGACTTAACAGGTAGATAATACTCAGGGATGGATACGGAGGCGGGCGATCAGATGGTGATCACCGTAGGTTTCCGTATCAAGAACCAGCCGTTCCTGCATGAGTTGCAGTTGATGGATAATAAACATCAGGACAATGGAGATGACAAGGGCGATAAAGGTGGAGTTAAAGGCCACGCCCAGACTCTGGGTAACCCCGGTAATGTCCCCTTCTACGGCCTGGTGCGCCTGGGCCAGAGCCGCGCCGATTCCCCTGACCGTGCCGATAAAGCCAACCGACGGAATGGCCCAGGCAATATAGCGGATGGTGGAAAGCTCGGATTCCATCCGCTCGCCCTCCAGATCGCAAACGCTGTTCAAGGCAGTAGCCGCGTCCTGAACATTACGGGTTGCCCCGAATCGCTGGATGGCCGAGCGCAGAGCCCGGGGAAGAATAAAATCCCGCCGGCCGGCAGGTATTTCATCGAGACGGCGGACGAGCTCCCGCACATCTTCCGGGCCGATGGGCAGACCTCCCGGCAGTTTGAGCAGGTCTTCATCAAGCTGACGACGCTGACGAAAGCTGTTTGCTCCCTTATATCCCAGAATGGCCAAAGCCCAGAACATCAGCACCAGACAGGCCTCCTGCTCATAATCCCGCAGTACTACATAGAAATTCTGCTGCTGCTCATAGTTTGCGTCCGCCGCCATCTTCGCGTGTTCCCCAACAAGAAAGGCATCTGCTCGCGGCCGGATCACGGTCACATACACTCCATGTATCAGGATAAACCCTATAAGCAGAGCAAAGAGCTGAAACAGGAATTCCAGTGGAAGTTTTTTCACCATGTTACGTTTTACCTGGCCAATTCGTGCTAAAAAATAACCATAGAGTTCACGACAGATAATGGACAAAGAATCAAGCTCAAAAAAAAATAAAAAAACAGGGACTGCTTCTCAAAAGAAACAGTCCCTGATCGGCCCACTGAATACCTTTCACCAGGTTCCCTTTTACTTCGGAAACAGGGAGGGTCTGATTATTTTTTCTGCCTGTACTTGAAAGAAACAGCAACCCTGGTCCGATAGGCAACGACCTTGCCTTTTTCAAGCTTCATATCCATCTTGGTTACTTCGGCAATCCGTAGATCCTTCAACTTTTTCCCTGTGGTCGCTACAGCATTTGCAGCTGCATCTTCCCAGGATTTTTTGCTGACGCCAACGACTTCTATAATTTTGTACACACTAGCCATGACGGGTCTCCTTGTTTTGAGGTTATTCTAAAGCAAGATGTAATACACCCTGCTCACGCAGGTTTCTCTTATCACTTTACCGCCCAAGGCCAACTGTAAGGACTGGGGATAGACTGATTCCACAGAATCATCACACTGGTATTTTTCTGCAGACGTACTTTAACATAGACACTAAGAAAAAAAACGAAAAAGAAAGGTTTATCGATATTCTCCGTCATAGCGGGATACAGGCAATCGATTATCGTGTTTACAATGCTTGGGACCACCTATAAGGACGCAACCTGACCCTTTGTTCCCGCGATAAGAGTGGCCTCACCCATGAAATATATCCGAAAATCCCTTGAGGCAGGGCCTGCCCATGCCGGAGCAAGGGGTTTTCATCGTTCGAAGTCTACGCTTATCTGTTGTGGCCGGCCAATTTGG
>JANTGH010000272.1 GCA_024763055.1 Desulfobulbaceae bacterium | reverse complement strand
TAAAGTTACGAAAGGATAAAGACAAAGCATTGCAAAAGCAATTAGCAATGATAGAAGAAAAGCTGGTCAAAAGTCAACGGCAGACTTGACCCCTTTCGTTCTTTCGTTTGTTCGTTTGTGTCGTTTGTGAGTGTAACCGATAAGCGAGCGAGACATCGAGATCAGACAGTCAACTGAAATAATTTATACCTCCTGCAGGGTAACAAATTTCAGGGCATGGGTGGTACACTTGGTAACGCAGGCCGGCCGCAGGCCGATATCAACCCGATCCAGGCAGTAATCACACTTAATTGCCTTGCCGGTGTCAGGGTTGAGCTGGGGAATATTCCAGGGACAGGCCCCGGCACAGGCCATGCAGCCCACGCATTTTTCCTGATCAATGTAAACAATTCCATCATCGCGCTTGATCATGGCCCTGGTAGGACAGATCTTGACGCAAAAGGGATCTTCGCAGTGATAACAGGAGCGGAAACGGAATTCCGTAACCGGCACTCCGCGCACAGCCTTAAGGGGCTCATGGCTGATTTCACAGAGAATCGGGCCTACCGGCAGATTTTTATTGGTCTTGCAATGAATCTCGCAGCCATGACAGCCGATGCAGCGTCTGGAGTCGAGGTAGAGCATATATCTGTTCATAGTTCAACCCTCCTCTTGGGGTTTTTGCTGCTGCGCATGACACTGACAAATGATTCGCAGAGGCAGAGTCCGCCGCCGGCCTCATCCATATCCAGCAGCAACCCTTTCTGTATTTTCTGGTCACTCATTCCCGCGTGATAGGCCCTGGTCTGCAGGGGAACCTGGCGGCCAAAGCCATGCACCACATAAACCGCTTCCGGGTGAATAAATTCCGTGACATGGGCCTTGATCACCCCGGTTGTCCCGTCATGGGCAATCACGTCTACAAGATCACCTTCCCTGACCCCCATTTTGGCGGCTGATCGTTTGTTGATCCAGATTGTGTTGTCCGGCATCAGTTCGTGGAGCAGGGGATTGTTAATTGTATGACCGTGGGCATGGACGGCAGTACGACCAAAAACCAGACGAAACAACCCCTTGGGCGGTTTGAGTGGACTTTTATATTCCTTGAGCGAAGGCAGTCCGGCCTCGCTTAACACCGTACTGGATATTTCAATTTTTCCGCTCGGAGTTTTAATGTCGGTTTCTAATCTTTTCTGGTCAATGGCAATGGCTGAGTCGGTTAATTCAACAAAGCCTTTTTTCTTAAAGTCTTCCAGTTTAACTCCGGTGGGCTCAAGCTGCCATTGCCACAAATCTTCAATGGTTTCGTAAGGAAAATATTGTCCGAAACCCAGCCGCTCAGCCAGCAGTTTAACCATCTGCCACAGAGGTTTGGTGTCAAGCCGTGGTTCCAGCACCATGTTCCGTTTAATAAAACGGGGTTTATTGCCCTTCTGGGTAACTATCATGGAGTCTCGTTCCAGATAGGTTGACTCCGGCAGGATCACATCGCTGTACCAGCCGAATTCACTGTAATGGGTGTCGATTGATACCAGCAGGTCTGTATTGTCCAGTGCCCTTTTCTGGGCCTGGGGATCGGGAAAACAGTTAAAAGGATCATGGCGGTAGCAGATAACCCCTTTGATTGGGTAGGGCTTGTTACTTTCCATGGCCTTGTAAAACAATGGAAACAGACCCGGCCCCTGGTCAAAATGAGTGTATTTACTGCCCACCTGGTCGCCCCGTTCCTGAGTTGGTCTGGGGATATCCGCAGTCAAGCTGCGCAGACTCTTTACCCCGCAGTCTGCCGGGGTTTTCGGCAGGAGCTGGCCACCTTTTATCTCTACGTTGCCCATTAAGGTGTTTAAGATGTGCAGAGCCCGGCTGGCATAAAATGAATCCCGGTAGCGGGAGAGCATCCAGCCCGGATGAAAGATGATCTGCGGCCGGTCTTGGGCAATTTCCCCAATAAAGTCTTTGAAACTCTTTTCCTTGATGCCGCATTCCCTGGCAGCCCAGCTTAAGGTGTATGGTTCGATGAATTCGTTTAGATCTGCAAATCCACTGGTATATTTTTCAATAAAATCTTTGTCGTAGAGCTTTTTTTTCAACACCTCGTTTATTATGCCGAGGATAAAGGCGTAATCGGTTCCCGGCCTGACTTGAAAGAAGCGGGTGGCCTTGAGGCCGGTCATTGACTGGCGGACATCGACATAGGTCATGCGTCCGCCTTTTTCCAGCATATCCATGACCTGGTTGACCTCGGCTATGCGCAGGGAGGCGAGAATGTTGCGGCCGAAAAGCACCAGATGACGGGAATTTTTTATATCATAAATCAGGCCGGTACGGCCCAGGCCATAGACGGAGCGACTGGCATGATGGACATTACGGCCGCAGCCGCTGTCGTGATTAGTGAAGTTAGGTGAACCAAGGCCATAAATAAAGGCCTTGATCATTTCCGTAAAAGGGCCGCCCCGGCAACTCATCATAATGGCTTCCGGGCCATACTGTTTTTTTATTTTTTTAATTTTGTCAGCAATATAATCAAGGGCTTCGTCCCAGTCCGCTTTCCGCCACTGGCCCGCGCCTCGTCCTGCCTTGCGGATTAAAGGCTGCCCTGGCCTTTCATCATCAGCCACCAGGGCCGGGCCGGCTGAACCCTTGGCACAGAGAGCGCCGCCCAGCAGATGGGGATTGCCCTCAATCCATTTTATTTCACCGTCTTCAACCTCAACCCGGATGGGACAGCGTACGGAACACATCCCACACATGCTCCAGATGGTTTTTCTCATTATGTTTTCCCCTGTTAAGATCGGTCAGATTCAGTTTAGGTCGGTTGCTAATTCTCCTGCCTTATGCACAGAGGCAAAGCGTAAATAAGCGCCTGAGCAATCAGCCCGACGACATAGTTTACCTGAAAAACAAGCGGCATATACAATCCCTTCATCCCCAATTTTGCGTAATGAAAGATAATAACATAGCCGTTTCCCAGCCGGGAAACAAGTTCTTCTCCCGAAAAAATGTTATCCAGCCGGAATGGTGCGTGATACGCACCCTACGTGTTGTCTGCTCTCGATGTCTCGCTTTGCTCGCTTATCGGCTGCGCTCAATCAGACCTACGGTTTGGGTGCCACCACCATATATGAAGAAGATGCGTAGGGTGCGTATCACGCACCATTTCAGGCTCCGACATCATTTTTTGGTGCATACCATGCACCAAAAATGACTTCGCGTTGTTCATGACGCAAAGCGCCGGGGGAAAGTTCCCACGCAGAGCGTGGGAACCAGAAGACAACGGTGCAGTGTATTCAGTCTGGTTTGAGGATGGTTTAGAAATTGGTATTGGAGACCCAACAACTGTGTCTGCTTATATGCGACTTGATAGCTATAATGCAGCTTGTGATCCCACCGCCCCAGTACCCGAACCAACGACAATGCTCCTCTTCGGCACAGGCCTCGCTGGTCTGATGGGATACACCCGTAAACGTTCTGCTAATAAAAAGAGCTGAACCAGGTTAAAATAATCCTGAAGTACGCAGTTTTATTTGCAGTACTGTATGAAAAGCCGCCGGCTGTTGCCGCCGGCTTTTTTTATTCCAAATGTAACTGCTTACAGAGCAGGTAGGGTGCATACCATGCCCCAAAAATGACTTAAACAGACGCTTCGGGTTATTCATGGCGCAGAGCGCCGGGGGGATAGTTCCCACGCAGAGCGTGGGAACTAGAGGAACAAAGCGTGTGAACTAGAGGAATACGCAGCTTTATCGGTGAATATGACGACAAGGATTCTGAAGAATAGATTGTGGTGGTGCGTGGTACGCACCCTGCAAGACTAATGATCGCCTGCAGGCAGGCTCCTGCAGAGTTCCCGGTGTGACCCCGTAGGAGCCTGCCTGCAGGCGATATGAGTTTTAAAAGTGTAACTGCTCACAGGGCACCGCATATTTCCGCCATCAGCCCGGTTTACGTATGACTAATACGCGGCACCGGTCTGATGACGAAAATCTATCGGAGTC
>JANTGH010000271.1 GCA_024763055.1 Desulfobulbaceae bacterium | reverse complement strand
ATTTTCCCTGGTTAGGATTTTCAACCATTATAGAGGCTTTTGTGCTTTATGTCACTGTTTTTGTTAACTCTTTGCCGATTCTTTTCAACACCTTTTAGTAGTTTTGTGGTCCGATAACTTTTACCATCGGGCACCATGCAATAGGCACCGCGACGTATGCGATTGATGGTGGCGGCCCCAGCAGTTTGTTGAGAAAGGCATCCCGCCATTCAAACAGGTCCAGGTTGCTGGTAATAATTGTCGAACGTCGTTCATACCGTTCACCGATCAGGTCATGGATATCCTCGTCTTGGGGTGTTCGGAGAGGCTTGAGCCCGAAGTCGTCGATGATCAGCAGGTCGACCTCTTGGCCAGGTGTTCAGGCGCCGGTCGTAAGGGTGTTGGTGGCCTGGGCGGCCTGGAGTTGGCCGAGCGCATCTTTGGCGGGCGGGGGAACATCCTCTCCTTACCGGGGCGCCTGCCGCGGGGCGTCTTCTTTGTCGTCACCCATCGCCCCATAGAGGACTTTCCGCTGAGTCTGGAGACGACGCAGCAGTCCTTCTACCTGGAGGCCGATTCGGAGGGCAACCTGCTCGATGTGCGCCACTATTTGGAGCAGGTCGCCGGGTGTCTCTGATTGGTATGAGGCCCTTGACTATACCCATGCAAAGCAGAATCTCAACCAGATTGCAGAAATGATTCCACGTTCTCTGTCCCGCCATCGGCAAGAAGTTTTTGAGTATTGGAAAGATCTCCTCTGGCACGGTGAATTTGACGAACTGCGCAGCACAATAGAAGAACTTTTTCGCAGTCCTAAAAAACGGACTCAGGCATTGAAAAAATTTGACAACTATTTTGCCGGAAACATAGACCGTATGCACTATTCTGTTTTCAAAGAGCACAATCTACCCACAGGCAGTGGCGCGGTTGAAAGCGCCATCCGAAGGGTGATCAATCTCCGCCTCAAGGGTACAGGTATCTTCTGGACAGCTGAAATGGCAGAGGTTATGCTGTTTTTACGCAGCCAATTCCTCTGCGGCCGATGGAACATCGTTCTCGGCAATCTGGTCAACAGAACGCGAGAAATGTTCATGCAATTCCGGCCGCCGATGACCAATACGGCAGGTTTTCAGCAGGCTGCTTGACTTGCGACAAAATGGGAATGCACCCGGCTGTAAGCCGGGATCCAGAATCTTCGTTATTTCCTGGATTCCGGATAATAGCCTGTCGGAATGACGGGCCAAACTGTCCAATTGTTGTGCAACGTGTTAATGTTTCGCGGTAAAGTATATTAAAGTCATGCTGAATTGACGAGGTCTGAATTCCTGCATTCGGCGATGAAAAAGTAACCCTGTTCTTGTGAGATTCGCTGCCGGGTAATCGAATATTCAACAGAGCATTTTAAACGCTTATCCTGCAATATTTTTATTTAGATTCAAGCAATTAACTGCATTCCGTTTTAAAACATCGTTTAAATATCGTTTAAATTGTCTTTATTTTTTTATTTTAAACGACTTTCCACTAACAAAATGTCCATTTGCTTTTGGGACCTTTTCCAATCCTTTTGATCGTCTTGTCTTTAGCCCGCATTTCCGTGAGCAGATTTTTAACCTTGTTTCTTTTTTTCTTTTCCGTCAAATCTACGGGTAACATTTCAAACAACAGTTCCTCGATCCTGACCCGGGGAGTAGGACCGAATTCACTGAGATGCTGAAGGATAAATTCCTTAAGTTTTTGTTTTTCAAGCCCTTTGCTGCGAGTGTATGATGCGCCGGAATCCGTTGCCGCCGCAATGTTAGCAGATACAAAGTAATGGGGCTTGCGGCCCTCTATCAGCCCTTGTCGTCGCAGCATAGCGGCTGCTGTATCGGTGATCGGCTGTTTTTTTTGTACACGGTCCAGAAGAATCACCGTTGATAGCGGCATTTCCCTATGTTCCAGAAGAAGTTTGGTGTAATTTTCATCAATGAGATGGCCGAAAATTTCCAGCACAACCTTGTCCGGCAACGAGTTGGCATAATCAGGAAGAGGGAAAAAACGGCTTCTCTGGGCCAATATCATGGAATGGATTCCATGGCCGACCGTATCGATCATATTCAAATTGACCATGGCCTGGGCAAGCCATGGATTCCTGTATTGCTGAGGGGTGCGGTCACCGATAAAATAATCTTCGGGCTTTCCGTCATAAAAATTGCCCGCATTCTCAAAAATAAGCCGATTGACCTTCTCGGTAACAATTATTCTGGCATTGGCCGTATAATCCTGATGGGCAATACAGTTGTGCAGAGCTTCAAGAATCACCCTGGTCTCATACTTGCTGACTTCCGCCGCCAACAGGAAATTGTCCGGGAAAATTTTATACTTCAGGTTACGGATGCAGCGCAGGACTTCTGTGGTGGAAAGGAGAAAAGGAGGTGAAAAATGTTCGTAGGCGCTTTCCTCCGTTTCCAGTTTCCAGGTAATCTGAGCCGGATTCGGCAGAAGAAAATGACTGGCTTCACTCCTGCCGAGGAGAAGGAGGGCGGTACGGGTAATTTTACCCTTTATGGTTATTTTTGCCTTGTTAAGAAAAGTGAGGTCATCCCAGCCTGTAATTTCAGCAGTAAATGAGCTGTTCTGGTTCTTTTCGATAAATTTTTCCCTGGCCTTGCTGACTGCAGTTGGATCAAGATCTTCCAAGGTAGCATCGGCAATAATTTCCGCTGTCCAATCAATTTTTTCTACAGATTCTGAAAGAATTGATTCAAGCCGCTCGGGACGTAGAGGAACCAGGCTGTCACCAATTCGCTGCCATGCTTTATCGTGTGCATAAACCGGCAGGCGTGGAAGATGGGCCGGAACATTGAAAATCCATACTATTTTGCCACTGTCATCAGTGGTGAAAGTATCAATAGAAAATTTTTCAGAATCCAGGTTTGTGCATTTTCCTAAAATGCGCTGTCGGATATTTTCCGGAGTATAGTCATGAAAATCCTGAATACCGACAATTTTCAAAGTCTTGTCCTTGACGCCAACAACGAGATGGCCGCCATTCATGTTGGCAAGTGCCGACAAATACGATATGATGTCGGCCCCCTTGTTCCCGGATACAGCGTGCCGGAGTCGTTTAAACTCTTTCCATTCACATCCTTCATTTTCAACCGGGTAAAGACGCTGCAGATAGAGTTGTAATTCTTTTTCATCCATATGGTTTTACATGCCAGTTAATGAGCCAAACATCTTTCTCCAGAAACCATGCTGCAAATAGTCACGCTCTATTGTCGACTCTCAGTATCAATAATCTCATTGTATCATAGGATACTGTTCCTACGGGAACAATTATCCAAAACAGCTAATTACTACACAATTTTGATGAATTAAAACAGAAAAAACATAGACATCTATCAGACGGAATAGAAGCCTTTTCACCTTCGCCACCGGCAGGTGCAGCATGGTCAGGAAAGAGATCAGGGCTGCGAGCCTGTGAGCACCCGTAGGGCATGGCCTTGATGGCCTTTTCCTGACCATGCTACATAGTTTGTGACCTGCTTTGCAGGATTTGGATGTGCGCCGCGTTAGATTGCCGACGGTCAGCTCGAGCTGCCGTGGCCGATGGTTATACATGTGAACCACCGCGAGAAGTCACCTTCCCGATTCGCCCCCAAGATGTCAGCGTGGGACTGTTCGCCGCTGCTATCCCTGGCTTACCGGTATGGATAGAACCGGGCAGATTTGCCAATGGGTCCGGCTCTGCGGGCCGATCCGTGTGTCACATGGACTTTAAAGCGTCACGGTACACTCTCAATATCAAAAAATTATTCCGGCCACGGTTCTGCGTCAACCCATTTTCCAGGAGACTGCTTTTTCTTTAACCGCCGTATATGTGCCCTGGCCTTGTAGAGTTCCTTTTCCAAAGAGACTGCCCGTTGCCGAAATCCCTGAGCAGCCTCCAGTTCCGTTTCAGCAGTTTCTTTCATTTGCCATATTTCCTGTTTTTCCCGGTAAATTTTTTTCTGCAGGG
>JANTGH010000270.1 GCA_024763055.1 Desulfobulbaceae bacterium | reverse complement strand
GGACAACACCTCGCCCCCTCTGGGGGCAAGAGGCATTCTCATCCCCTTTTAGGGGTAAACTCAATACCACCCCCTCTGGGGGTGGATTCTTTATTAAAAAATAGTAAAAAAGTACCCTCAGACCTCCTGATCTCGGGAGATTTTATTACGACACCAATTCGTAGACCAGACGCAAATCCGTTCCCGGAAATTCCGTCCTAGTTGCGTTGAGTTCTCTGCACAAATTTTCAATTGTGACAGCGGTGCAACGGTTGGCCGGCTGGTGCAAACGAACAGTGAGTTTTTTCTTTTCATAATCCGGCAGAATGTCTGCGGCAGTATCGTAAAGGCTGCGCAGAAGACTGCGGGCATCATCCATTCTGCTCATGGTTTGGCGAACTATATTGACCATGGCTGTTTCTGCACGATAAGCAATGAGCTTAATGGTGTCGATAAAATATTTACTCTGCATTGCAAGTTGCCTGAACTGATCTTCCGGCGGCAGATCAGAGAGCATAACGTGCCTGGGCGTTTTGCGACGGCACATCTTTAACTCTTCAAGCAAGTGCTCCATGTCGGCGATTTCTTCCTGCAGGGCCTGCTTTTCTGTCTCGTATTCAATGACCTTATCCGGTTCAATATCGTCGCAAAGCACAATTTTATTACATTCACAACGTTTCCGGGCAAGAAGCGCAGCCTGTCTTCTCACATCACCATCGACCTCCCTGTATGAGGGGTTGACCACCCTGGTAGTTTCAGGAATTTCATCCAGCGAATAGTCAACAAGGGCGTCAAGGTTGTAGTGTTCACGCATATATTTGAAAAAGTTCTCCTGAGACCACCTGGCGAACATGGAGGAAGCCATGGTTATCAGATTCATAGTGAAGTTCGTTGAGATTATCGCTGTCTGCTTTCCTCCTTTACGCAATTTGCGAACTTCACGAACCCAGAGTTTATCTCCAAGCCATGTCCCGCGTTCAGCGAGTTTCATTGTTACGGTATGGCCGGAAACCAGAGTAACCCTCTGCTCCTCAAACTCAGACTCCGCCCAGTCCTCACCGGGATACTTGCGGTATGTCAGGCAGGCTATACGCCTTTTCCACATCCTGAGCATGAAGTCAGGACTGTATCCTTCACGATCAAAAACCAGAGTGAACCGGTTGCTGTACCTCTCTTTTTCCAGTTCAAACAAGGCGGGTTGAAATGGGACATCCTGTTCAAGTCGGGGCAGGATATCATTTTCCAGCACCGTAAGCAGGCCGGGGTCAACAGCCTTGTTGACCATGAAAAACGGCTGTCCGTCCATGGCATTGACCCAGTAGTCTGTTGTGGCGCGAAGACAGAGTTTTTGCCGGGCAACATGGTGACGGGGCAATTCAGTCTGCTTACCATGGTAGACGCGGACATGGCCATCTATGTACAACACTCCGGTGGTCTCCGGAAACATCCCCATCCAGTCCCTGCTTAATTCACCACTCCACTGTATGGCCTGATCGTCCAGGGTCAGCAGGTGGACTTTCTGCCGCAGGGTTCTTGCCTCGGGGATCCGATCAAGGCCGAGTAATTTACCCCATTCCCCAGGAGAGCAATACCGGAGTGATTCAATCGTTTTCAACCGGGCAAGGGCCATGAAGGCAAGAAGGATAAAAATACTCTCAATGGAGTAATACCCTTTGGGAAGCTGAAAATATTTCTTTGTGTATCGGAGCAACCCCATGATCAGCAAGCATGGTATTCCAAACAGCACGCCACCATTCGGAACATCAAAGCAAGGGCTGAATTCCGGATCTATCGGGCCTTGTTGAAAAAGGCTGGACCCAAGTCTGCCCAGCACATTGGTAGCCCCCATGCCTATGGGAGCGACAGCATCCTCTCTGCTCCGTTCACTTTTACAGGTTGCTTCAAGAGGTGGATTCGGCTGCGGTTCGAGTTTTTTTTTGTGGCTTGTGCAGTTTACCGGCCCGGACAGCTTTATGCAGGGTGTCGGCTTTCAGGTCAAGTTTCCTGGCTATTTCAGGAATAGAATGTTCTGCATCAAGCATTGTCTGCACTTTTTCCAATACCTGGGGGGTTAACACCGCAGGGCCACGTCGTTTCGGTTTCTCAAAGAACCCGGCAATGCCTTTTTCACGGTATAATTTCACACTGCGTTTAACGCTGATCCTGCTTACACCGAAGGCCCGGCATATTTCAGCCTGGCTGGCACTGCCGTTAATGTAGAGTTGGCTGGTGAACATACGAAAGGTTTTCAGGTCATCCACATCGTGGGAGAAGATAGGCAGGCTTCCGTAAATATAGGTGACGCTCTTGTCTTGGGTCATGAAGCCGAGGTTGGCATTGATCATGGTCATCCCATCAGGGAAGATCGGCAGTTGTAATTGTGGCATGGCTGGGGAGTAAAGATATTTGATATATGGGGTGTTTTTTGAGCATCCGGTATCGTATCTAAATCTTTTATTCTTTGCAATTGTTCAACAGACCCCCTACAAATAATGCGGCGAAACGTCTGAATTTCGATAAGTTATGTGTCGGTGGACACATAGTGCAAACTTGCCGAGATCAGGAGGTCTGACCCTTTTTAAGGTTTATAAACTCGTAAAAAGTCAGAATCTTTTTTTTAAGATGGCTAAGTAAAGACACAGTTATACAGGTAAGTTATACAGGTAAGCGCAGCGTAGTGGAGACTCCGAGGAGTAGTGTTCCAGGGCGGGTCTTAATTAGACATGCAGTATGCCCACGAATCGTCCTGAGACACACGACGCAGTAGATCGAAGTTTTTACGACGCCATCAATCTTGCCACTACACATGCTCAAGGTAAGTAATTTTGTTCTGACCCTAAATATTTGCTAAATATTTGACCCTAAATATTCATGCCCTGTATGGTTTAACGGGTTTTACCTTTGTCAACCGGGAACAGGACTTGGGGCGTCTGGCCTGCGCCAGGCCAAGAAGAGTTACCATCCGCATCACCTGGTGGAAAAATATACGTTCTCTGACCGGTGATGAACCGGTTTGTACAACAGGTGTTCCCGGATGTGCGGACGAGCAGGGTTGATTTTTTTCAGGTAACCCTTAATACTATTTGACATTATCTGCGGGATATATTTCTACCATCAATGTGTTATCAGGTGCATTAGATACACCAAATTTTTTTCCTGAAGAGCCAAAAGTTTGTAAATACATAAACTGAACTTTTGTAATCCCTGCATCATTTAATATAGTGAGTACCTGGTCAGCTAATAATTTCGTTTCCCTATCCCCAGGGTATGCGACTGTTATGTGAGAATCGTTTATTTTTTTTGGATATTTTTTTCTGAAGATATTTATCTCTTCTATCATTTTTTTAGCATCATTTTTTGACAATATGCGTTGTTTAATTCCCGTGTATGTATCCCCAATATTGCCAGTATTTGTCCCTACATTTACGTTTTTACTGTTTTGTACCGATACAGAAGAATTTGAGTCTGTTTCTTTACCATAATTTCTATCTCTATTAACTTCAAACCATAAAAATTTTGCATGTCGTCCTTTCGCTCGATCTATATTGTATTGAATAAAAAATATTAATAACATCAAAAGAATAATTCCAATCAAGATAGTTGCGTTAATCTTCAGTTGATCATTCTTCAAGATAATTTTTAATAAATCGATCATGATTTTCAACTAAACTTTTTCTGATTACAAAATTCCAGGGACAGTATACCTAATTATCAAGTCTGACCATGGTTTTACCGGGTTCATGGTGTATAGGGGACAGCTTACAGATTTCTTGAGTTGTCCGTTAGAAGAGGTCAACATATCCTCCTGAATATATTACTTCTTCTTCCGCTGCAGTTTGTATTTCTTCATCTTGTATTGTAAAAGACTTTTTGTAATTCCAAGTTGTTCCGCGGCTCTGGCCTGCACGTTCTCGGCATTTTCAAGGGCCTGACGTACCAGTTTTTCTTCAATACCGTTGAGCACCGCGGCAAGACCAAGTCCTTCCGGGATGAATTGTGTTAA
>JANTGH010000269.1 GCA_024763055.1 Desulfobulbaceae bacterium | reverse complement strand
GAGGTGCAAAACCGGAAAATGAATAGTAGTGGAGAAATATCCTCTCCGGTTCCTTTTCCCGGGAACCCGATGCCGGATGACGGCATCGCCATGGGTCTCAGATTCAAGGTCTTCTGGCTTCCAGGCGGTCTCCCGTCCACCTTCCCGGATAGCTTCATCGGCGGGGTGCCGATTTTCCTGCCATCCAGTGGTCCTTCTTGGACGTTCGTTCCTGGTTACAGCTGCGGGTACAGCGCCGGTTTTCCACCGGCTTCCCTTTGAAATCCGCGGAAAATATACTGAAGCTCCCCGGTATTTGTCAAGGAAAAAAGTTATGATCATTGGCGTAATGCCTCTATTGATTTCAACAGGTTACTAGCTGAACGGCGGCAGAACATGCTTGGCAGTCCTCTTTTTTTCGTTTCTGATTTTATTTTTCGGGCTACGGTATGGTGTAAAAAATCAGTAAAAAAGATTACGGCCTCAATGTGCCGGGGGATTTTAAATTTGGCGGTCACCCGATTTCTGGCTTTCCAGTGAGTGACTCTGGTGACTCCCAGGTCTTTGAGTTTAGGGGTGATAACACTGATTCTATCAGCTCCAACGATTAGGATTGACATCTTGGACTCCTTTCTTTTGTTAAAGGTTATTTGTTGCAATTGCTTGTTTTTCCTTTGATAAGCGTTTTTGCGGAACTGTTGCAGCCATAACATCCCCGGTAGCTGTCTCCATTTTTTCCTCCTTTTTAATTGAAAACATTAAACCACCAGCTCTGCTGGTGCGATCCTGAAAGGCTCTGCCGATCCGGCGAGAGATACCTCCTCATTGAAAATTTCCCAAAATGGGAAGGACTTGAAGGAGGTATAGTAACAGAACACCGGATTTGTAATCACCATGTTGATGGGGGGGCATTCAAATAAAGTGTAATTATTGTTGCCTTTTTGAATGTCCAAGAGTAACAATGGTCAATAAATCTGATAATCATTTTTGGACTAATGTCTATTTTGTGAGCCCGTAGGGCGCAACGAGAAAATTATAAGGGCTTATGTCAGGAATTAAGAGTTGTCTGATAAACGGTGCTAGAATTTTTCAGGGTTTGGAGTAACAACGGCCCCTTTCAGGGGCCCTCACGAAGCCACCGGCTCCGCCGGTGGAGCTTCACTTTGTTGCTTCTTTTCGGTACATGAGCAGTTCGCACAATTCCCATTACACCGGCAATTATGTTTTTCAGTAGACTCGAAAACCTCATATCCTTCAGGTGCAATTTCATATCCTTTTTCCCCTCTAAATATGAGGCGATTCGATGGTAGCTTGCCTATATTAAGCAGACATCGGAATGTGCTGCATCCGAAGGGGCACATCTCGCACAGGTTATGTGTGTCAATAACAATTTGTCCTTTACCGTCGTATCGTTTGTCAAGCAAGTTGACCAACTCCCAGGCGGAGCTACCATCAAAATCTCCCTTGGGGGTAATATACAAGTTGTCTTTGCCTCTTTTGACTTCAATTTTAAAATTGGTGCTCATGTTTTCTCCTCTGATAATGTATCCTTCAATTTTTGCCGGCAATAAGAACAAAAGCCGTAGATTTGTTCGATCCGTTTATCGGGCCGGAAATTGTGTTGTCGGCAGATGATGTTTTGGTGTTTGATAATCTCTGCGCAATGGTATTCGGTAATCCGACCACAATGACGGCAAATCAGATGGCCGTGACCGTCTTCCTGTTTTATGATTTCATAACTTTTTTGCGGTTTAGCCTCATAGCTATCAGGCATTTATCGGATGATACCTGCTTCTTCAAAGATCTTAAGGGTTCGATAGACAGTCGCCCGGGAGACACTTTGCGGTCCTCGGCTGAGAGTTGCAACCAACTTTTCAGCCTTGAAATGAAGCCGGCTTGATTGTTGGAAAATCGTGTCAAAGATTATGAAACGTTCAATGCTGATATTTTTTTACGACTTCTGAGATAGGAAAGCAGATGTCCTTTGGCAATTTTCTTATTCATTTCAAGGGTATTAGCCATAACTTGAGACCATGTATAAATTATTGTTTTTATTGATAAAATAATGACAACCTAAAATCTTGGTGGTATGTTTTTTCATGTAGAGAACAATCATTTAACTTTTTTAAGGAGGTGAACGTCATGTACAAAATTGATCCGGAATTATGCACAGCCTGTGGTTCCTGTAAGGAAGAGTGTCCCGAAAATGCCATTGTCGAAGGAGATGATTTCTACACGATAACTGACAAATGTGTTGATTGTGGCTCCTGCGTCGAGGTTTGTCCGGTGGACGCTATTTCCGAGGGTTAATTGAGACTCGTATTCAGAATGTTTTGATAAATCGATTTATTTAATAGAGCACAAGGAGGGTTATATCCTCCTTGTGCTCTATTACTGCCCCCCCCCCATAATTGTGTCTCACATTGCCACAGAGGGAAGCCAAGTTTTTAAGCCACGAGACCGAGCTTTCTGGCAATGTGAGACGGCATAGTCTCATTTTCTCTCTCCCAGTTATCTTGCCAACAGTTCAATCTGGTTGATGAGCATGCTGCGGCCCAACCGCTCGGTAATTTCCTCGAAAGAGCGTTTGAAGTAGGAGCGGACAGCATATTGTCGCAAACGGCGGTAAAGATTTGCAAGTGCCAGTGATGGGTACGCCTGTCCGTAGATACGCCAACCGGCAGTTATGACATGGGCATTTTTGTCGGCTTTAATGTAACCTTTGACATCTTTAAGTGGGATACCCATAAAAAGACCCATTTCCACCGGCAGTGATCCGTTTTGCTGATATTCTTTAAGGCATAAATCGATAAATCGTCCCGGGTTATTGATTGTTTCGGTGCCGTATCCAAAACCGCGTTCCTTAAGGAAAATTTTAACGCTGGGCATCAAGAGCAGTCGCCGACAGGCTTCCTGATGGTAGAAAATCATAGTTTCATCCCGTTGATTGTGACTCATAAGGCGCATCCCTAAGGTTTGTTGCCCCTTGAAGTGGCGACTTACCTTCTGCCATTGACGAGTACAGTATGAGCATTCCGTGAATGCCGGCTCGGGTTTTTTAAACCGCATTAACGTTAACGGTTTGATGCCGGTTAAAGTGGCTGAGAGATGATAGAGTAGTTTGAGTTTAAAGAGATCTCCCGGCATCATTTGTTTTCGTTCAATAACTATTTCTTCCCGGTTAAGGCGCAGGTATTCCTGATCTTTGGTTATCAGCAAAAACTGGTTGCCGATTTTGTGAAAATCAGTGGCGTGGTACTCTTTTAGGCACTGCATGGTGAAAATCCCTATTATATCATTAATAGAATAATGTAAATTACATCTAACTTTAAGGGCGAAAATTTAGTAACTTCCAAGTAACGATAGGAACAGTTGCCCGGAAGTTACTAAAAAATTAAATCCTGGCAATTATGTTTGATTCAAGTGGTTTTCTCCGGATGGTCACTTTTTTTATATGACGTACCGCAGCCATAGCATCCCAGGCAGCCGCCTCCATGGGTGCAGCCGGATGACTGGTCGATATTTTTGAAAGTCTTCCTCCAAGCCCGGCCGGTGAACAGCAGGGCCAGGGTGACAATGGCAATGATGCCGATAATTTCCATTTTTTCTTTTCCTTTCCTGCTGTGCTGTAATGTTTAAACCCCAATCTGCAGCCAAGTGCCGATTTGAAAAACCAGGAAGGTTATGATCCAGGCCATTACGGTCAGGGCGGCCAGTTGAAAGAGTGCCCAGCGCCAGGAATTGGTTTCCCGTTTGGTAACCGCGATAGTGGCCATGCATGGAGCGCTGATCAGGCAGAAGAGCATGATGCAAAAACCGATCAGGGGGTTGTAGCGTTGTTGCAGCTTTTCCCGCAGGGGAACGGATTCTTCATCCGCTTCGCCCAGGGAATACACAATGCCCAGCTGGGAAACAAAGACTTCCTTGGCGGCGAAAGCGCCGATCAATGCCGTGCCGATGCGCCAGTCGAAACCCATGGGTTTCAGTACCGGTTCCAGCCAGTGCCCGACGTGGCCGATGG
>JANTGH010000268.1 GCA_024763055.1 Desulfobulbaceae bacterium | reverse complement strand
AGAGATGGTTGACAAGAGCATGTTCCACTCTTTCTTCTTCCTGCACAAAGCGGCCATACATACCAACAGGGTTGTTGTTGCTATCGTAAAGCGGGAAAGTAACATAGCCGTAAAAGTGTTCTCGGCCTTTTTTGTTCAGAATACCAAGTTCCTTGAGCTGGATAATGGTTTCACCATCGGATGGCAGGACATTTAAGAGAGTGCCGTTGGCAAAGCCCACCTGGTGATCAGAGAAGAGCTGTTTGTTGCTGATGCCACGGTCAGCAAGATACTCCATGGCTCTTGGATCTTCGTTAAAGGCGGTATGATAGAAAGCTGCTACCCGTTTCAGGAGTTTGTAATGGGCTGGGGTCAGCTCCGGCTCTTCTTTTGTCTTTTTTATTTTAACCGGCTGTCTTTTCTTCTGTCCTCTGTCATCTGACTTCCGTCCTCCGGCATCCAGCCGGGCAACGGCTTCCTTGAAGCTGATTCCATCATGTTTCCTGATAAAGTCGATAACATCCCCACCGGCACCGCAGCCGAAGCATTGCCAGAGGTTTTCCGCTGGAGTTACGGAAAGGGACGGACTTTTTGTGTCTTCGTGAAAGGGGCAGTAGCCTTTGTAACTTTTTCCTGATTTTTTGAGATCAATTCCGTAACCCTGGATTACTGCTGCCAGGTCAACGGACTCTTTGAGGGTGTTTATTTCTTCCTTGTCTATCATTGGCCAATTCCTCCGGTCAGAGGAATGAGATTGCTCTTTGTATCCCTTACATAAAAGGCCAGATCGTGGCTTGCGTAATTGTTGCTGTTCAATCGGAAACACAGAAAACCCGGACGGATGGAATCTATTTTGAAGATGCAGGGTTTGTTGTTTTGATCCAGGCCCTGATGATAATATTCTGAACTTCTTTTGATTCCGGCATAGAGTTCAACTGCACATTCTTCAGGGGGTGAATATGGGGTTTTGGGTTTTAGGTATCTATGGTCTTGAGCGGTGTGTGTTTGTTCTTGATTTGTCATTTCTCTTTCCTCTTCTATCTTTCATCTCGAATAGTATATCTCGTAAGTGATTCAGGGATTCCCGCAGGGTTACCGGGTTCACAAGGGCAGAGCCGTTGTGGTAATCGCTGTCCAGTTTGTGCAGGTTCTTTCCGGTGAGGGTGAAGGTGGCAATATGCCGGTCATTGAAAGAAATACCGGACAGATTGCCGCCACTGCTCAGGAAGAACGCTCCCTTGAATATGTCTGTGGTCTCGTAATGGGCCATTTTTTGTATTCACCTCCTTGTTGCCCGATATTGATGTTTGGGCGGAGATGCGGTAGAAGATAGGAATCTTCGGCATCTCATGCCGGGGTGTTCAAGCCCGTCAACTTTCTTGCTCGCCAAAGTCAGAGAAGTTGATGGGCTTTTTATTGGCATTATCTATGTCTCAACCAGACATCTATTATCTAAATTTGACAATGTCAACGGAAAAAGTGTTTGCTCTCGTTATAATTACCTCTTACCTTACAAACAGGAGGTATAAAACTATGGCACAATTACAATCGTATGCAACCGATTCATTTCCTGAAAGGTTACGACTTTTAAGAAGAAAAAAAGATTGGTCCCAGGGACGGCTTGCTCAAAAAGTAAACATCGATGCACAACGAATATCCAAGTATGAAAGAGGATTGTCAACACCGCCACTGGACGTGCTGGTTGGTATTGCCCGTGCCCTGGAAGTCAGCCTGGATTACCTGTTGACTGGCAAGAGCTATGGAGCTGATAAAGTAAAAAATCCGCTGTTGATAGAAAAAATCGAAGAAGTAGACGAGTTGCCGGGTGAGTACCAGCAGACTCTGATTTCAGTGCTGGACTCATTTGTTAAGCGTTATAAATTCGAAATGCTTGCAAGTAGCTGAGAGGACATAATGGACAGAATGCGTACCTTATCCGTTAAATATCCGGGAACCATACCAGCGACAATCAATGTCTCTCCTGAAACTTTTGAAGAAGAAGCAAAAATGGCCATGGCGGTCAAATTGTATGAGCTGGGAAGACTAACCTCTGGCCAGGCTGCCACTATGGCAGGTATCCCCCGTGTGACTTTTCTTTTGCAATGCCACCGTTTCGGGGTCGCCAGCATGGAGTGGAGCAATGAGGAACTGGAACATGAATTCAAGGAAGAATTCTGATGAGCAGTGTCATTGTTTCCGATACCGGCCCTCTTGTTGCCCTGGCCGTTATTGACCGGCTTGATTTATTAAATTGTCTTTTTGATGAGGTCATGGTGCCGGAAGCCGTTCATTTTGAGTTATTGGAGGGGGGCGCAAAACAAGCTGGTGTTGCTGCGTATCGGCAGGCACACTGGATAGAAAACAAAAAATTGACTGAACCCAATGATCCATTGCTTGAATCGGTTTTGGACACGGGAGAAGCGTCAGTAATACAGCTGGCCAGAGAACACAACATTGATCGTGTACTTATTGACGAACGGAAAGGCCGACAGATTGCCAGAGAAATTTACGGCCTGCAAGTCATTGGTTCTGCCAGGGTTCTGGTAGAAGCGAAGCGGCAAGGGCATCTCGACAATGTAGAGGAGGCTATTACAGCCATGCGTCGGCATGGTTATTGGTTACACGAAAATATAGTTGCCGTGATTTTAAAGGAAGCCGGTGAACGATAGAAAACTGATGCAATTTCCTTGGACAAATGGCGCTGCGCGCGAAGAAGATAGAGCCCGCCCGCCCTTACGCGCCAGGTTCGGTGTTGATGCCGGGGCGCATTGTACCGCTCCCTGCCTGTCACACCGTTTGCTGAAAAAGAAAAGACCGCAAACAATGCGCCAGCCAGTCCGCTCGCATAAGGACAATTATGTTAAATGGCTTTGCTTGTATTTAGGGTTTATAGCTGGCTGGAAGGGTTGTGGTTGGGATGGCCCCGTGCTAGTGGCGGGGCCATTTAGACATAATTGGGCCTTATGCGACAGTGCGCTGAAATACGCGCCGGGCTGGCAGGTAGTGCGGTCGCTGCCCCCAGTTTGCCGTCTGAAGCGGGGAGAAGAAAGGGGGAATCACTGTAACTAACTATTTCCGCTCAGATTTAATCGGGGTCTGTCCCCGATTGTTTGTTTAAGCCCTATTCGGGAATTGCTGATTTGTACCTGACCCCATTTACTTGCGATTGTTTGTAATGTGTTTTACAAATCTATACGTTTTTATTCTGAAGCGCATGGAGCTCATTTCTTCAACAGTTATACGTTTACCTCTTTGCCAAGCTCCCATATCTGCTGGAGTGACCTTAACAATGGTGCCATCATCCAGTGTTACTAACACTTTTGTTTCTGTCTCTCTTGCATTAATGTCAGGTTGGGAAACACCTGTAATTGTACCATTGAAAAATTTTCCTGTTGGGTGTTTTTTATCAGTCATGAATGATACCAGGAAGAACAAAACTATTAATAAGACAGCGACAATTAATATTCTGCTAACAGGCAAATTTTGTTTTACTTTTTTTTGATTATTCCATTTTTCGTCCTGTAGCATAACTACCAACTCCCATGGCATTCAATTGTACCCTGTGGCACATTGTGCCAAGAAGCTCCCATTGGAGGTAATGGAAATATAAGTAACTCACCAGTTGTTGGGACGTGTGCGACGCCCCATAGCCAATCTCCCATCTGTTGTGCTTTTCCTTCCATAGATCGATTAAAATCATCAATCATCTGCTGCCTTCCAGAATTATCTTCAAATTCATACTTGATCCCATGCGTTGGTGCATAAGGATACGTTGCTGGTGGAGATGGTTTATAAAAAGTCCCATTTACACTACCTGGTGCCCCTCCAGGATTATAATATACTTTTGCTGATGTCCATAACCCCCACGGATCCACCAAATTAACCGGATCATTTCGGACAAAGATCCGGTTATGGACTTCCAGCCTAAAGCTCAGATCATCTGTAAAATCATGCTATTAAGATAAAGAGCACTTGAAAGCGGCACCTCGTTTTACACGCAACTTTTTGCAGAATCATACCCGTAGTTCCGGCCGGTTACGATCAGTTTTCATTGTACATCAGGGGA
>JANTGH010000267.1 GCA_024763055.1 Desulfobulbaceae bacterium | reverse complement strand
CATGATCGCCCAGCATCCCTTTATTTTTACAGGAACTGTAAAGGAAAACCTGTTGTATTCAGCCAACTCGGTCTGTGATGATTCCTGCTCCTTACCAGAAGATGAACAACTTTATGAAATAATACAGAGAGTCGGCCTGGAAGACGATCTGCTCCATTTCGGATTGAACATGGTCATGGCGAAGGACGATGCAAAAGCACATCAAGAAAAGATACTCAAGATACGAGAGCTGGTTCATGATTATGTGCATAAAAACTTCAGCGCTGACATAGAATTTTATAATGTAGCCGATTTCCTTGAGCATTCAACTCTGCTGGATAACCTGATCTTTGGTGAGAGTATCAATGATACCTACTCGCTCAAAAATATCACCGAGCAGAGTGGATTTATGCGGGTGCTCAGAAAGTTTGATCTTGTCCGGGAACTTGAGGATTTTGGCCTGGAACTTGCCGAAATAACAATTGATCATTTCCATAAAAGAAAAGAGCATGATGCTCTTTTTGAGATATCTCCCATGGAAGCCGGAGAAGTTGATTCCTTTATCAGGATCCTGCACGCACGCGATGATGGAAAACCGACAGGGAAAAAAGAGAAGAACGCACTGCTGTTGCTGGCGCTTCGTTATATACCTGCGCAACATACGCTGACCGCTTTAGACAAAGGGCTCAGGGAAAAAATTGTTGCGGCACGGCATTGCTTTCTCAAGGAGGAAATCAGCATAGATGTGGGTAAGTGTGCAAAAAACAGGGGACTGCCCGTACAGTACACAGCAGCAGCCCCCCTTGACCTGGAAGGACGCCACCGTGAGTTCAGGCCATTTTGTCCATCTGTATACATTTACTCCCTGTCATTGCTCGCCAATATTGTTTTTGGTCATTTCACCTGTGGTATGCAACGGCGCCGGGTGTTGGAAAAGGAAATTATCTCCATGTTACGCCCAGCAGGACTCCTTGATGAAATCAAGGCCCAGGGGCTCAATTTTGAGGTAGGAAGCCAGGGTGATCGGCTTTCCGGAGGACAACAGCAGAAGCTTGCCATTGCCCGGGCATTTTTAAAGGATACGCCGGTGGTGATTATGGATGAGGCAACGGCAAGTCTGGACAACAGTTCCCAGACCCTGATCCAGAACTACGTGGAGACAGCCTTAAAAGGGAAAAAAACGGTCATCGCCATTATTCATCGACTTGATCTGGCGCCTTCTTTTGACCGGATCATTGCCCTGCACGAAGGATCCATTGTTGAACAGGGAACATATGATGAACTGATTGCCAACGATGGCTTTTTTTGTGCTCTGCTGAAGGGTGAAGGATCAGTATAACCTGTTCAAGTCCATTTGATGAGAGAGTGACCGATAATTTTCTAGAAACAGCTTTCTGGAGACTCACCATGCAAAGACCGATAATTTTCCACTGTGCCTTATGCCTGCAGTTTCTTGTATTTCAGGTTGCCTTTGCCGATAATTCGTTAGCGGCAGATACCGCACCCCATGAATTGGCCGGGTTTAAACTGGACTCCTTTATCGGTGATTATGACGAGATTTCCAGTTATCATAACTTTCTCCAGGAAATAATTATTCGTGATGTTGATGGATTTCGAAAGGGGAGCATTTTTTATGGCGTCTGTGCCGAGCCTGGTGAAATCATAAAAATGCAGTTTAAACTCCACAACAGATCATTAAAATTTTTTAAACGGTTATTGAAACTGTACAAGAATAAATATGGCAAACCCCATGACTATGTTGGCGACACCTTTGGAGAAATAATAGCATGGAAGTGGATTTTTCATGACAGGGAAGACAACAAAATCACCCTGGTACTCCAGCACAATAAGGAGGACCCGGGTGCAACCCCCGGCAATGAAATAAAACTGCAGATGCCCGATCGGATCCAACAGGAACGGGAATGTTTCAATAAAAAATTTTCTGTAACCGAAAACCAACATAACTCGTCAGTAAGTATGGATACATTCTCCGATGACGAACTTATCCGGCTCATGGTTCCCAGATAATGCGGCACTGAAACAATTGGAGTCCCGTCCAACAGACCTCGGGAATGATGAGATTTGTAGAATGTGTGGCTTCAGATTTGAATACTTTACAGGACGTTATCATGTATGAACAACATACCAGGCAGCTCATGCACAAGCGACAAACGTTGAGCCGTCTGTTCTGTTTCAGCTGCTTTCTCTGCCTCTTGTTGTGTGGATTGGCTCAGGCAGCAACCTATCCGGTTGTTTCTGCAGAATCAGGGCAATGGCAACAGGAGGCTGTAGCCTTTGGCCTGGTGACGGCCCGGGCCAAGTCCATGCTTACTCTGCCCTTTGCCGTGAAGATTACAGAGGTCAGGGTTGAACCCGGCCTGCCTGTTGCAACGGGTACGGTCCTTCTGCGTTTCCAGGCCCCAGATCTGCTGAAAATAATCAGCGATTATGCCGGTCGCATGCAACTGCTCGCTGTTGCTGAAAAGGAGCAGGCAATAGCCCATAGTGGGGCAAAAGAGCATACGCTGACACGACGGGAAGTCGTCAGCACAGAAGAAACAGTTACCCGGTACAGGGCAGAGCTGGAGCAGTCCTGGGATACCCTGCAAACAGACCTTGACCTGCTCAACAACGACCGGAAACGGGAAGATATCAACGCGCTTCTGACCAAAAACACACCACGGGATGTGGCTGATATGTTGGGTGAACTGCGGGCACCTTTCTCCGGCATAGTGGAGAACAGGCCGCCACAGGTAGGCATCTGGATGCAGCCCGATTCCCCTCTGCTTGAATTTGAGGATCTGCGTCAGGTGTATGTGAACGTCAGTGTCCCTGAAAAGGAGCTGAACAACTGGCTGCACGGCGAAACCTTCATTAAACAAAAGCACAACATCTTCAGCCTGAAGCGCTTGACCGGCCAACCGGGAATCGATATCCACAGCGGTATGCGGCAACTCCTGTTTAAGACAGACAATCCAGAAATCCTGCTCAGGGATGGACAGTGGATCCGGGTCATGCACCGCAGCCCGGCCCGCCCGGTTATCTGGATTCCGGAAACTGCGGTGGTCAGCCGCAACAACAAAACCTGGTGCATTATTGCAGAAGGTCAGAAATATACGCCCCAACAGATTGAAGTGGGCAATGTGATTAAGGGAAAGGTTCCTGTCCTGTCAGGACTCGAAGCAGGGCAGCAGATTGTCCGGGAAAACGGTTATGAGCTGCTCTATCGTGACCTGAAAGAGTTGATCCAATTTGTGGATTAAGGGGCTTCTTAACAGATCATCATGCTTGAAACCATCTTAAAAAAACCGATCGCGGTCATCATCGGTGCCCTCCTGATCGGTCTTGCCGGTCTGTCAGGTTTTACCAACCTGCCCGTTGATCTATTTCCCGACCTGAACTACCCGTTGATCAACATCATCACCCATTACCCGGCCGGTACTGCCGAAGACATGGAGCAGCTGGTGACCAGGCCCATAGAAAATTCCATGCAGGGGTTGAACAACCTGCAACGGGTCAGTTCAACTTCAGCGCCAGGATTTTCCCAGGTAACCGTGGAATTTTCCTGGGGAGTCGATGTGCTGCAGGCCCGGCAGTTTGTCTATGGTCGGCTGGCACAGGTTCGTTCCAGCCTGCCTGCCGGGGCCGAGTCAAAACTGGAGAATATCGGCACCTCGCTGGCCATGCTTTCCACCTATACCATAAGCGGCGGCGATCCTGTCAAGACCCGCAGCTGGGTGCAGTATCAGCTTGCACCCCGTCTTACTTCGCTGCCCGGGGTGGCCCGGGTCGAGGTGATGGGCGGGAGCGTTTCCAGCTGGCGAGTGGATCTTGACCCTCTCAAACTCAGGCAGGCCGGACTGACGGCAACGGATATTGCAGGTGCCATTGGCAGGGCAAACATCCTGGATACCGGGGGCTACCTGGAACAACACGGACGGGACTTGTTAATTCGCACCGACGGCAGGCTGCGCACTATTGATGATCTCCGCGCCGTGCCGGTGCGGGTAAACGGCGCAGTCCCCCTTCGGCTTGCCGATATTGCAGAAATCTATGTCGGTACCAGACCGCAGCGATACGTAATCACAGAGAACAGACTGCCTGCAGTGGCCTTCACCATCCAGAAACAG
>JANTGH010000266.1 GCA_024763055.1 Desulfobulbaceae bacterium | reverse complement strand
CATCTCCTGTCTTGATCAGCCGAACCGCCTTAGTACGCGATCCGTATGCTTGGTGGTGTGGGAGGGGCGGTCAGTGATGGCCGTTCCTATCCCGATAAAAAGTCGACATCGGCCTGGAAAGCAAGCTGTAGATGTGGGTCTGAAATGTTGCAGAGAAGACGCCAATATTTTCAAGACAACCCTCAATGATAATTCCAATGCATAGTAGCCGCCATTATCGGCATGTTTTTTCGACAGGTCGTTTTTTCCACAACCATACTGAAAAATAAATAAAAGATTGTAAGGAGGGGATGATTTTTTATATCAGCCCGTATAATTGAACAGAGCGTATATGCTTTAAATTGATCAAAGGGTTTTTAAAAAACGATTTGAGCGACGGGCGATCGATATTCAATGACCAGGTGGCGGAAAGGGCTATTTCAGTTGATGCTGATGAGCAGCATTTTTCTGGCAGGGGCGAGCGAAAACGCCTATGCTTTTTCTGGATCCATTGGCGTGGTGATCCAGCTGGATCATCCTCTTGTCGGCACGCAGGCGGATGAGCGGCTTCAATATATTGCCGATCATTATGTCGGGATAAGTGACAGAAAGGCCAGGCTGACCAAGAGACAGCGAGCGAGATTACGGCAGCTCAACCCCGATATTCTCCTTTTCCGTTATCTTAACTTTTCCGAAATTTATGCCCAAAAATTGCCGGGAAGGATCATTAAGCATGGTAACAAAAAACAGGTTTCTCGTAACTCCGCTCCAATCGTTCTCTTTAATCGGGAAAATCAACCCGAACCAGCTCTTTGGAGCAGAAGTGGTTCCGGAATAACTGTTGATCCAGCCAGTCCTCTCTGGCGTTCTTTCCTCGTTCGTACCGCTGTGCAGGCTGTTATCAATGGTTATGACGGCATCTTGGCCGATTCATGTCTTATGGCGAGTGATCTGCCTGTGTCCTTTGCCGGTATTGATCCCGTCACAGGACAGGTATATACTTCCGCATCGTTTCGGCGTGCCCAGTATGAGAATCTTCGCGTGGTGCGACAGGCCATCAAGGCTGTACGCACCGATGCTTTGCTGGTGGCCAACAGTATCGGAAGCGGGAGACTCTATTTCAACAGCAGCCGCCATGCGCTGCCGGCCTCGGCTTTTCTTGAGGTGACAGACGGAGTAGTCGCCGAGGGATTTCTTGGAAAACTTAATCGGCAACCGGAAAAACAACTTACCAAAAGGCAGTGGCTGGCCAATCTGAAGATGATGCGGGAGATTTCCGGTCAGAACAAGATCTGCATCGTTGTGTTTAAATATCGGCGGGATCTCTTTGAAAAAATATCGGCTGCAAAAAGACAGGCGTTTGATGTGTTTAATCTTGCTACAGTGTTGTTGGCAAAAGGAAAGAAAACTTTGATCAGTTTCATGGTGCTTGATGCCGGGAATATGAAAAAATCCTATCATCCCTATCCGCAAATATGGGAAAGAAATATCGGCCGGCCCCTTGGTCCCTGCTACCGGCAAGGTAATCTCTGGCTGCGCAAGTATACCTCCGGCCTGGTACTGGTCAATCCCGGGCGCGAGGAGGGGGTGGCCCTTTTTGGAAGCGCATATTGTCTGCCTGATCAAAGAGAGGTGCGTACGATCAAAATAGGGGCGCATACCGGTTTGATCCTTTCAAGTGAACCGGATCGGTAAGGGAAACAGGCCGTATGAAAATTTCTGTTGATCTTACAGCCCTGCAACAGGGTGATCGCAGGCAATGGGAAAAGTTTGTCGACCAGTCGGCCTCCCTTGTTGCCGGTATAATTCATAAAACATTATTGACGGCAGGACATAGCGGCGGAGAAACCGGCGATCTGCTGCAGGATTTTTATCTCAGGCTTTGCCGAAACCATTTTGCCGCCTTAAAGCGTTATGATCCCGAACGTTCCAGGTTGTCAACCTGGCTGGCAGTTATTGCCCGGAATATTGCCATTGATTATCTGCGCCGGCAGAGACCGGTTCAAGTTGAACTTGATCGTGCGGAACAAGAAAATGTTTTTCATTTGCCCTATGGCGATAGTATGGAGATACCTTTAGCCTCCCTGCCGCCGCGACAGTTGCTCGTCATGAAACTGTTGTATGAACATGATCTTGATGTGCGGGATGTGGCGAAAATGCTGAATATCAGAGAACAGAGTGTTCGCAGTGCCCGGCACAAGGCGATAGTAAAGCTGCGTACTCTGCTGGTAACTGGAAAAAAAAATCTTCGAGGGGATGGTACGCCACCTGAGAGCGTATCATAATATAAGAGGACAAAGAAAAGAAAAATGTCTGCTATGCAATTGCTTCAACAGAAAGATGGGAACGATTTCAAGGAAGGAGCTGAGATCTGGCAGCAATGCCGAATTGCCGGTGTAGAGAACGACGGCTGTCCCGAGGCCGATCTTCTTGCCTCCTGGCTTGATGGCAGGTTGAATGATGGGCAGCGGGAAAGTCTTGAATCGCATCTTCTCCACTGTGAGCAGTGCATGGAGACAGTTGTAAGTATTCGCCGGTCTCTTGACGACAAACCGGAGAAGATACCCTGGTCTTTGAGGTCGATCTATGGCCTTGTCCCCGCCGCAGACCTATCGTTCTCATTTGAGAATGTGATGCAATTGCTGCACCCCTTGCGGCCGGGGCCTGTTATTGCGCTTGCAGGCCTGATTTTACTCGTAACGACGAGCGGTTATCTCGGCAGCAGAATGGCCGCGGATCGACTTTTTATCCATCAGATCCTCGTTGCCGAACTTTCTTTTGATTTTGATGTTTCAGATAGAGCAGAAGCCATCGGAGGGGGAACCCATGATGCGCCATAATATTCTGCTGGTACTGCTTATCTTTTCGCTGGCCGGGAATGTTTTTTTTATCGGATCCTACGTTGTTACCCATCATCAGGCTGCTGCCATGCATGATAGAGGGAAACGTGTTGCCGCCGTTGTCAGGTCTCTTCATCTCAGTGATGCGCAGCAGAAAATTTTTCTTCGTCTGAAGACACAAACTGTTCAGGTTAAGAGGCGTTACCGGCAGCAATCGCGTACAGATCGTCAGGAGTTGTGGCGGCTGCTGACCAGCCCTCACCGGGAACAAAACAAAGAACACATGGATCAAAGTATCCATAAGATGGCTGTGGCACGGGAAATATACCAAAAAGAAATTCGAGACATCATTGGTCAGTTTGTTGATAGCCTTGATGATAAACAGCGAAAACGATTTTACGAACTGTCATCTGAAAACAAAAAAATGTTGAGCGCTCTTTTTTCCGGCTGAACCATGGCAGCCAAGGCTTGGCAATACACAACTCTTCAGGACAACACGTGCATGCCGTGCAGTCCGGATCAATTTCAGGAGATAATTATGCAAAGAATACTAATGATTGGAGTTGTTTTTATTGGGTCGGGACTCCTGTTGGCAGAGAGTGGTTACGCCGGTATCGTACATGGAAACGGCGGCGTCAGGGGCAGCGGCGGTGTCCGTGGTCATGGAATTGCACGTGCAAGTGGTACTGCCAGTGGTACAGGGGTTGTAATTTATAGGGATAGCAACAACCAGTTACACTACAAGAAGGGAACCGGCACCGTGTCAGGAGAAGGCATCGCTATCGGCCGGGGAACAGTGACCGGCACCGGTAAGGCCCGGGGGCATGGTCAGGCCCATGGGCATGGTCAGGCCCATGGGCATGGCAAGTACCGCCGTTAAATTGAACCTCATCCATCCGGGGCGAAAGTTATTTTCGCCCCTCAGTTCGTTCAAGTCATCATCCCAAAGATCAATGCAGTTTTCATTTCGTCCCTTTTTCTGCCTCACACAGCGATGGTATCTCTTGTCGCTAAACATTGATGGTATAAAGTCGACCGGAAATAGTGGCCACCATAAAAGAATAGAAGGGTATTCCTTAGTGCCTTACTCCTGAACTCCTGTCATAAAAAACAAGAAATTCAAGCGGCATTTTTTAAGTATATAGGGCACTCAATTGTCCCATATGCATAGTATTAGATTTTTTCGTTTAAAATTAATATCTTGTAACAAGATGATTTTGGATAAAAATTGGCGCGCCCGGCAGGATTCGAACCTGCGACTCTCGGCTTCGAAGGCCGATGCTCTATCCAGCTGAGCTACGGGCGCGTATAAGGATTTCG
>JANTGH010000265.1 GCA_024763055.1 Desulfobulbaceae bacterium | reverse complement strand
GGTAGCCCAGACCAGGGCCAACATCCTGGTCACCGGCGAATCGGGCACCGGCAAGGAGCTGGTCGCCCGGGCCATTCACTACACCGGCCCCCGCAAAGACAAGCCTTTTGTCACGGTCAATTGCGGCGCCATTCCCGAGCAGCTGATGGAAAGCGAATTTTTCGGCCACGAAAAAGGCTCTTTCACCGGGGCGATCAAAACCAGGGACGGCCATTTCGCCGCTGCCGACTCCGGCACTATCTTCCTGGATGAAATCGGTGAGGTGCCCCCGGCCCTGCAGGTAAAACTGCTGCGGGTGATCCAGGAAAAAAGTTTTATGCGCGTGGGCAGTACGGAGGAGCGAGCAGTGGACGTCCAGGTGGTTTCGGCCACCAACCGCAACCTGGAAAAAGAGGTCGCCGAAGGCAATTTCCGCGAGGATCTTTTTTACCGGCTAAACGTCATCACCATCGACCTGCCGCCGCTGCGGGAACGAAGCAGTGACATCCCCTTGCTCATCAACCATTTCCTGCAGAAATACAGCCGGGAATATGGGCGCAACATCCGTGATGTCAGTCGGGAGGCCCTCAACATCATGCTGAACTACAGCTTCCCCGGCAATGTCCGGGAACTGGAAAATATCATCGAACGCGCTGTGATCATGGAAACAGGCAAGTCCATTACCCCGGCCAGTCTGCCGCCGACCCTGACCCGGCCGGCAACCAACGGTTCAGAAATCGGCCTGCGGCTGCCGGAAGACGGCCTCGACCTGGAAGAAACTCTGGCTGAGTTGGAGCGGCAACTCATCAACCAGGCCTTGGAACGATGTGGCCACAATAAAACCAGGGCCGCCAAACTCCTCGGCCTTTCCTTCCGCTCCTTCCGCTACCGGGAAAAAAAATTCTGGGACGTTGTTAATTAGTTGATTAGCTCCCCATCATCTGCTATCATTAGAGCTATTATTATAGATGCACTGATATTGATAGTGTATTTCCTGTAGCTTTTGCGATGCTGCAATGAGCATCAGGATCTTTCATAACAACATTATTATTTTTCGATTTCATACGCGCTCATACGTAGATCCGTTAAGCTAGTTAACTAATCAACAACGTCCCAGAAATTGGAATTTGGATATGCCCCGTACTGCCCGCATCGACATTCCCGGTATCCTGCAGCATGTTATGGTCCGCGGGATTGAGAAATGTGATATCTTCCTTGATGATTTAGACCGCAATTTTTTCCTCAAACGTCTTTCTTTTCTCCTCGAAAAAACAGAAACAGACTGCCTGGCCTGGGCGCTCATGCCAAACCATTTTCACCTCCTTCTGCGACCTCGAACTGGAAAATTATCAACAGTGATGCGGCGTTTGTTGACCAGCTATGCCATCTACTTCAACAAACAGCATAATCGGGTCGGCCATCTTTTTCAGAACCGCTACAAGTCAATTATTTGTGAGGAAGAATCCTACCTGCTCGAGCTGATCCGCTATATCCATTTAAATCCATTGCGCGCTGGGATGGTAAAAAACATGGAGGACCTGGCACGTTATCCCTGGACCGGTCATGCCGTGTTGATGGGAAGGCGAGCTATGCCAGGACAGCATATTGATGAAATTTTTATACGGTTTGGCGAACAGCCATATGTTGCCCGTCATCGATACCGGGATTTTATCGCTGAAGGGCTCAATGCCACAAATGCAGAAGCTGATGACCCTGTTGAAGGTAGGGAATCCGCCGACTGGGATGCCTTTTGCACATCTCTGAAATCCCTTAAGATTCATACTGATAGTGATTTTTCCGCTGATGAACGGATATTGGGAAGCGCCTCTTTTGCTCAAAGCATTCTTGAACATGATGATGATAATGAGGAGGAGGACACAGTTGAAAAGCCTGCCGCCAGCCGGATTTCGGTCTCTGAATTGCTTACCACGGTGGCGGAACATTTCAATATTCCTGAAGAGAGTTTCACGCTCAAAACCCGCGCACCCGAAATAACCATAGCTCGGGGAATTTTTTGCTACCTGTCTGTAAGAAAACATGGATTTACAGCCGCCGAAATTGCCCGCACCCTGCGATTAACTCGTTCAGGGGTTTGTATGGCCGTTCGCCGAGGGGAGAAAATCCTGGCAGAATCTCCTGGCATGCGAAAAATATTCCGAGTTAGTTAACTAATCAACAACGTCCCAGAAAATTTTTGTTGACTTCCGATGCTACACATAATAAACTATATCGCAATGTGTGAGAACAGCAGGGAGAAAAATCATGGCGACCAATTTAGCAATCGATGACAAACTTATCGAAGAAGCCCGCGCAATTGGACAGCATCGCACTAAAAAAGCAGCCGTTACCGAAGCGCTCCAGGAATATATTCAAAGGCGCAAACAGGTTGAGGTTCTCGATCTTTTTGGCTCGATAGAATATGATTCCGATTATAATTACAAAAAGCAGCGACTGCTGAAATGAAAGTTTTAGTCGATACGTCTATCTGGTCTCTAGCCCTGCGCAGAAATAAACCGTTGGGCTCACATAACGAGATTATTGAGCTTCAAGAACTGATCAAGGAAGTGAGAGTTCAGCTGATTGGACCAATTCGGCAGGAAATACTTTCAGGCATAAAAGAAAAGCAACAATTTTTAAAACTTAAAAAAATAATGGCTGCCTTTCCTGACTTGCCGCTTAACTCGGGAGATTTTGAATTAGCTGCAGAATATTTCAACACCCTGCGCCGCCAGGGCATTCAAGGTTCTAATACAGATTTTCTGATCTGCGCTGTTTCAACCAGAAACAAACTGCCAATATTTTCAAACGATAACGATTTCAATCATTACAAAAAACATATCCCCATCACGCAGCATGAACCCAGAACCACAAAGAGATAACCCCCCTACCTGTTTGTTTGCATCTGCCCGTCTGATTGCCGCGTAGCCTGCATCATCGAAATGTAGCCTCATCAATCTAAACGTGTAAAGAGGATCAAAAAACAACTGGTTAAGCTGAGAGCTGAAGGCTGGCAGCCCATCCGGAAACCAGTTTTTCCAGATGAACACTAGTTAACTAATCAACAACGTCCCAGAAATCATTAACCATCTTTCATCATGACCGCGAGACGGAAGGTGCGAAACTGCAGCCGGCGGGCCCATTCGGAATAGAGGAGCTGGCGGGCCGCCTCATCATAATCCTCTTTTTCCAGGGCCGCCAGCATGTGACGAAACGACAGCAAACCCTCGATTCCCAGTTCGTCCGCCATTTCGAGCAGCACCTGCTGGCGAACCGGGGACAGCCTGGGGAAAATCGGTACGGCAGCCGCCACCTGGGCCCGCAGGGCCGCGGGCCAGTGGGATTCTTCAGCGGAAACAGCAGCCGGCGGCGGTAATGTCGAGGTTGACGGCGACGATGGCAACGGTTTTTCCACCGGGCCTTTTTCAGCATCAACCGCAGCCGGCGGGGTAACAGGAACCGGACCCGTTTGCGGCAAAACATTAATTTTCTTATCACCTGTCCGGGGTTGACCAACGCCCGGCAGCCGCCCAGGCGCTGCTTCTCCCGCAGGCTCGGCAGCAACCGGTGCAACCGTATTCTCCACCGGGGATTTCTCGACGGCCAGGTCAGCCTCGCCCCCGGCTTTTACCACCGGTTCAGCAGTAACCACGACACTCCCGCCGGCGGAAGGTGCCGATTTTTTCACTTCAGCTGCTTCCCGGCCCTGCGGCAGCTCCTCTTCCCGGTGGCCGGTTTCCGGGGTTTGCGCCATCTTTTCCCCCTTCCCCGCTTCCAGGTAGCTGCCCACCACCTCTTCGACATGGTGCCACTGATTTTTCACTGCCGGGAGGTAGGGGTAGCCCGCGTAGGCATAGACCATGATGACCGCGGCCAAAGCCCCGAGAACCAGCGGCGCCGCTATCCAAAGCAGATTTTTCTTCCATCCCCGGCCCTCGAGATCGGCAATCGCCTCCCGCACCAGGCCTTCCCCCACCGGCCGGCGCTCCGCCCCATAACCGCTGATCAGGGCATTATCGCAGACAATATTGATTTTTCGCGGGATGCCGCCGGCATAGGCAATCACCTGTTTCAGGGCACCCCTGGTAAAGATCTCTTTCAGCGACCCCCCTGCTTTCTTAACCCGGAACTGGATGTAGAGAGCGCTTTCTTTAGGGGTCAGGGGCA
>JANTGH010000264.1 GCA_024763055.1 Desulfobulbaceae bacterium | reverse complement strand
GGCCTGCATGTTCTTTCGACGGAACTTAACCAGGCCCGGCGCATTGATCGCCAGCTTTATGGTCGTTGCGCCCGCCAGGGTGATCCCGGCACCTATGTCTCCATATATGCGCTCACGGATGAACTTCCCACCCGTCATCTACCGATGTTCTGCCGTCGGTTTCTCCTGTTGCTCCTGCGCACCCGCCCTCCCCTCGCAAAAATAATCTGTCTTTTCGGGCTGCGTCAGGCCCAGGCAGCCCAGGAACGACACAGCCGCCGTCTCCGCCGAGACCTGCTCCAGCTGGACGAGCAGCTCGGCAAGCTGCTGGCATTCAGCGGCAAGATGGAGTAAAGGCCACGGGAAAAATAACTCTCCGATCCTGCTTGTGCCTTTTATTTCAGCTCCTGCCGTCCATATCTCCCCAACCTTTTCTTTTTTCCGTACAACGACAATGGCCTCTTCCGACAAAACACCTGTTACAGAAAAGTAATTCAAACAACAGGATTACTCTTCTCATTTTCACCCAAAAGAGACAGTGCTGTTTTAACATCCTGAATAAACACTATTTTTTTTCATTGTCCTAATGGTATGTTTTCTGCATTTATATGTCTGGGTGTTGTGGATGATGTGTTCATGACAGACTTGCTGAAAAAAAAAGAAATTAGCGACAAAGCCAAACCCGTTGCAAAGCGGGGACGGAAAGCCGCGGGTCCCACGGGGATAGCCGGGTTGCCTTGTTTCAGGGGGCAATCCGGCTTTTTTTACCCCCAAACGGCAGGATTCTTTTCGCATCATTTTAAACTCGAGACTTCAACACAATAGATAAATAACCACCAAGGAGAGGGTATGTACATGAAACGCTATACACTATATTTTGCCTGCCTGGTCAGCACGGTATTTTTACTTGTCGGCTCCTGGTCCGCAATCGGAGCCGACCAGGATGCGGGAAATGAACCATCCGGATTCGAGGGATTGATTGAGGCAAGTGAACTGGTCAACGTCGGAACTCCCGTGCAAGGTCTTGTCGATACAGTCAATGTTGAGCGAAGCGCCTTTGTTAAAAAAGGTGAGCCGCTGGTCTACCTGGAATCTTCCGTGGAAAACGCGGTGGTAGAACGGGCACAGTCCCTGGCAAAAGTTGAAGGTGAGATACAACTGCAGAAAGAACAGCTCGCCTTTTCCCGGCGTATGTACAAACGGGTCAAGGAACTATTTGACGGCGATGCCATTTCCGCCGAAAAAAGGGATCAGGCCGCAACCGAGGTGCGGCTGGCCAGGGCCCGCCTGCAAAAAGCAGAAGAAAACAGAAAACTGGCACAGTTTGATTTGGAACGTGCCCGGGCCATGCTTGCGCGACGCATAATCAAGAGCCCGATTTCCGGTGTGGTCGTTGAACGCTTTGTTTCACCTGGAGAATTAGTTGATGATCAACCGCTGATAAAACTTGCGCAGATGGATCCTCTGAAAGTGGAGGTTATTCTGCCTGCGGCAATGTTTACAGACATCAAGCCCGGCATGAAAGCGGAAATTACACCGGAGACCCATGCCGACGGACGGTATAAAGCCACCGTGACCATTGTTGACCGGGTCATTGACCCGGCCAGCGGTACCTTTGGTGTGCGCCTTGAATTGCCCAATCCTGACTATCGTCTTCCAGGCGGTCTGAAATGCACGGTGAATTTTCTTGGCCTGTCCAAGGATATTGCCCCATCGAAGACGGTGGACAGCCTGGAACCAGGCGAGGTTGCTGAAATTACGCATTGGTAATTAATTCGTTCCGAACCAGGTAAAGACCATTATCGTGAAAAAGGTACGTTGCAGACAAACCGTAACCGCTCCTCTTTTTGAAGAGCTGGAACCGCGGCTGCTCTTTTCAGCCGATGGGGCCGAGACCCTGGCCGCCCCGGTCCTGCAACAGGAGTATGAAGAACCGGCTGTTGTTGCTGAACCGGAGTCCCCGGCAGAAGCAGCCGCCGTTGATCAGCCGGTGGTGGCACGGCAACAGGAGACCGCAGTTCCGGTTGCACCGGCAGATGACCTTCCTCCTGATCCATCAACTCCCGAGGATGCCTTGCCGGATCAATCCGTTCCTGAGGAAAAAGCGACGGAAACCGACCCGAAAACCGATGCGGATACCGGGACGGCTGCGGATGTTGTCGAGGCCACATCGGGCCCGGAAACGAATGCGGACGGCAAGGAAATATCGCAGCCGGAAACGAGTGTTCTTGATGCGGAAAACGGTATCGAATCGACGCCATCTGATCAGGCGGAGTCGGATGTTGCCGACTCGGACGGGGAATCCCTTGCAAATGGTGACATCCGCCACGAGCTGGTGCTGATCAACGATAATGTCAAGGACGGCGAACAGCTTATTTCCTCCATTGAACAGGAAAACAGCGTTGAAGAACGTGATATTGAAGTTATTATTCTTAATGACCAGCAGGACGGAATAGCGCAGGTAAGTGACATTTTAACCGACCGTCATGACCTTGATGCGGTGCATATTATCACCCATGGCAGCAGCGGCTCCCTGGCCCTGGGAGACGACTGGCTCCATACCGATGCCCTGACCGCAGAGAGCACGCAAATTACCGGCTGGGGTAATGCATTAAGCGAGGACGGCGACATCCTTCTCTATGGCTGTTCCATCGGCCAGGGCGAAGACGGGCGTGATTTTGTCGATACCCTGGCCCAGCTCACCGGCGCCGATGTGGCGGCCAGTATTGATACAACCGGACACTTTTCCATGGGCGGTGACTGGGAACTGGAGTATGCCAGCGGAGAAATCGAAGCGGATATACCCGTGAATGAGTCGGCGCAGAACACCTGGAACCACCTGTTGAATCCCGAGTTTCGTGTCAACACCACAACAGGAGAAATTCAGCAGACTTCAGCCCAGACAGGTGGCAGCAAACAGGCCGTGGCCATGGATGCTTCGGGTAACTCTGTTGTTGTCTGGTCCAGCTGGAACCAGGACAATTCCGGTTGGGGAGTCTACGGACAACGGTTTGATACGACCGGCGTTGCGCAGGGAAGTGAATTTCAAATCAATGTGGAACCTACCCAGAATCAACAGTGGGTATCTGTGGCCATGGCCGATGATGGCAGATTTGCGGCAACCTGGACAAGTGAGAACCAGGACGGCACGGCAAGCAGTGTCTATACCCGGCGATTCAATGCAGACGGGAGTCCGGCAGGAAGTGAATTCCGGGTCAACTCGACTACCTCGGGTTCACAAGGAAACTCGGCAATTGCCATGAACGACTCAGGAGCATTTGTTATTGTCTGGCAGGGCAATGGCAGCGGTGACAGCGATGGAATCTTTGGTCAACGTTATGCTGCCGATGGCAATACCGTTGGCGGAGAATTTCGGATCAACAATACCACCGGCGGATTGCAGGAAAACCCTGCGGTCGCCATAAACAGCTCTGGTGCCTTTTCCATAGCATGGGAATCCAACGAAAATATCTATCTGGAATATTTCGACAGTTCCGGGATAAAGCAGAATTTAGAAGCCAAGGTAAACTCGGATAATATACCGCCATTTTTCATTATCGATGATTCTATTCGACCCGCAATTGTCCTTGATGACAGCGGCGTATCCACCGTTGTCTGGCGATCCGAGAATAATATTGCCGATGGCATTTATCTCCGCCAACTGGACAATGTCGGCACAAGACTTGGTTCTGGACCAACAGCGGTCAGTGCGAATGACAACCCCGACTCAACATCTCCGTCTATTGCTCTTGACAGCGCCGGAAATTTTCTCATTACCTTTGACAAAACAGGGGATGGAGTCGCGCGAGGTGTCTACGCCCGCTCTTTTGACAGCTCTCTCAACGCCCTCACCGATGAAACACTCATCAACGAGACGACCAGCGGTAATCAGCAGTTCTCATCAGCAGCCATGCTGAACATTAATACCTATGTTGTTGTGTGGTCCGGCGAAGGTAGTGGGGATAGTGATGGTGTTTATGCGCGGCAATTCAACGCGGGGAATACTCCTCCGACTGCCGATACCGGAGGAACCTATACGATTGATGAAGGAGATTGGCTGACATTGGACGGTTCCGGCTCCTCTGATATTGATGGTGATACCCTCGATTATGCCTGGGATCTGAACAATGACGGCACCTACGGTGATGTCACCGGTGCAACACCAACCGTTGATTGGGCGGCACTGCAATCGTATGGCATCGATGACGACGGTACTTA
>JANTGH010000263.1 GCA_024763055.1 Desulfobulbaceae bacterium | reverse complement strand
ACCTGCTCAGATGACAGGAATTGCGCTTCATAGCTCTTGCCGTTTAGTGAAAGCTGGGTGACAAAGGCCCGTAAATGGTTGCGGGATCCTTTGGACAAGTTTTGATATACGGTTCGAATATCCGAGTTATCTGTTTGTTCCAGCAGGATAGACAAGTCCTTGATATCAAGATCTTCTATTGTTGCCCCGACATAGAATGCCTCGGTTGGCGATAGACGTCCCTGGTCTATCAGTGAGGTATAAAGTTCCTGTAACTCCGGGTCAACGAACACTCCCGCGATGGAATCGGCAACCGGGTCCGGTCTGTCGTATTTATCGAGTAGAACCTTTATTGCCGCCATATGTTGCTGTTCACTTTGCATGATGTTTTTGAAAATTGGCTGCTTCCACCTGTCATAAAGGACCTGGTAGACGTCTCTGGCCAGTTTTTCTTCCTCACGCATCTTTGTTAATCCTATTTCCTCTTCAGCGCTTAACTCCTGCATAGGCAGGTTTGTTATAAGAGTTGATAGACCAAGTTGCCTGCTTCCACCTGTCTTTCCTTCTACAGGCGCTATCAACATACCTGCCGTCAACGCCAACGCTGCAATTCCTGCTAACTGTTTGCTTATATGCATGATTAATCTTTCTGCCTCCTGGTGTTTGTCCGAAAACCGGACTCAAAAATGTGGCGTTTCAGCTGGTTTATTGTTTATGATGTTGTACTTCCGACCTGAAAAATTAAAGGGCACTCTTAAAGAGAACCTGTTGACATAATCCTCTATTGTTTTTCATTTATCGATAAATGAAGCTTTTGGTTTAGGTTTGATCAAAGCGATTTCTCTTTGCAGGTGGGTATACCAATAACTATGCCAGAGTTCGTTTTTATTATTATCGCTTATATTACAGTTAGTTGTAATCTTTAAGAGTGGAGGGTCAAAGGATTGTATTCGACAAGTTTTGTTTTTCTTCGACAAGATTGTCGAAGAAAATGCCATGAAAACTATGGAGAAGGGAATCGTGATTATTTAAGATGATAATGTAATGATCACCATTTTTCAGGAAAGAGGGGTCTTGCTCAATTCATTTTCCTGTAATAGAGGTAACTATTCAGGTAGATGCAAAAAACTTGCATTTACTTCGGAATCTAATTGTTCAGGAATGCCAAATATTTGCTTATTTAGGTCTTTGAAGCATGCTTGTGCTGTTCGAGAAGACCGAAATGAGTGAAGATGGGGTGCTCCTTCTAAGTTACTCATAGAGCTTTATATTGACAGAAGATGAAAAGAGCATTTTTATGAAATTATTATCGAAAATAAATAAACTTTGGAGGGTGTTGCAATGGGTGCGAAAAAATTAGTAGTCATCGGCTGTGGCGGCGCGGGTGGTCCGGCCGCAATCCTGTCACGGAAAATAAATCCTGAACTCGATGTGACGGTTATCAGGGCGGAACCCAGTTTCATTGTCAGGTGAGCCCTTCCCCATGTTGTGGCCGGTCTGGCCACCAGAGACTCCATCGTTGTACCGGATAAAATGCTTGAAAATGCCGGTGTGCAAGTCATCATAGATCGGGCAATCGGAGTGGACAGCACAGACAAGACAGTAACACTTAAGAGCGGCGATACGATCTCTTATGACAAGCTTCTTCTGGCCAATGGCGCAGAACCGGTGCTTCCGCCTTTTGAGGGCAAAGATCTTGGCGGGGTGTTTACTTTGAGAAGCACTCCTGACGCAGAAGCCATGAGCCGGTTCATACAGGATCATGAGGTGAAGAATTTGGCCGTGATTGGCGCCGGATTTATAGGTCTTGAGGTGGGTACATTGCTTAAAACCACCCATCCTGAAATAAATGTTACCGTTGTCGAACTATTGCAACGGCCCGTTGCCGCAATGCTGGATGATGATATGGCTGCCAAGGTGACCCCCTATCTTGAAGAACAGGGGATAAGAATGCGTCTTGGAGTTGGAGTCGCAAAAATTGTCGGCACAGATGATTTTGTTACCGGAATTGAATTGGATTCAGGAAAAGTAATTGCGGCGGATATGGTTCTTGTCTCTGTTGGTGCCCGTACAAATTTTGATCTTGCCCGACAGGCCGGTCTTGAGTTGGGTGATTATGGCATCAAGATAAATGAGTATATGGAAACATCAGATCCTGATATTCTCGCTGCCGGCGATAACGTTGAAAACACCTGTCTGGTTTCCGGAAAAAAAGTATCCGGGCAGCTGCGGGGCACAGCGGTTTCCCAGGGACGTCTGGTGGCCAAAAGACTGGCCGGGGCCGCGATTCCTTTTCCAGGTGTGCTGTACGGTTCCTGCGTAAAGCTTTTTGCTCTCTGCGCGGCTTCTGTGGGCTTAAGTGAAGAAGCAGCCGTCAAGCTTGATATGAAAACAGCGGCCTTCACGGTGGACTCCCGTAGTAAACACGGTATGATTAAGGACATGAAACCCTGGACGCTCAAGGTGATATTTGACACCAAAACGCGCAAAGTAATCGGCAGCCAGATCGTCAGCATGGCCGAAGCTCCAGTGAAAGAGATCGATACCATGAATATGGCCATAAGGATGGGGGCTGTACCGGAAGATCTGATTACCATAAACTGTGCCGGGCATCCTGATCTTTCTTCAGAACCCAGTGCGGAACCAATTTCCATTGTCGGCGTTCAGGCTTCCGGAAAAATTTAACAGGACAGCGTGGATGTACCAGGCTGTTTGTTTACGGCAACGTTCCCGCAAAGATATCTGTTTTAACGGGAACGCTGCCGGTTTTCAGGTAAATCGATAAGGATGACGGGAGAAAGTAATTATTCCGTAATGTGCCGGATTTTGCTTCAGATTCAAGGCGTGAAAATAGGCACATATTGATAATATGTAACCCTTTTCACAGCGCAGAAGCTGAAGCAAAAGACTAACAGGATGAGATAATTATTTTTTCGGCACCCTAAACTGGAACAAGCCGGGTTTTAAGGCCGTACAGCCCGGACAAAACCACTCTTTGTTTCTTCAAAATCGAAATTCAGTCCACAGGTGTAGTAGGGAGAGGCCCATCGTCCTGGACGAGGGGCCAACCCGGGTTGTTCAGACCAGTAACTTCCTTTATATTTCATCCGGCACGCGCCGTTTTTTTTAAGAAAAAAGAGAATATGGAGGGTATAAAATTCACCCTGGCTGGGAAGGCGCCAGTCGTTAAAGCCACCTGTCTTAAGGTTGGCCGCATACTGTTCCGCCCTTTGTCTGTCATTTATCTTTCTGCTTCGGCCGGTCTGCCACATGAGACCTGAAAGAGTGTCCCTGCAAATATCATTGCCGATTTTTTCAAGCCGTGGGACGCTGCCTTTTGGGTTTGAGAAAGTTGTCGAGGGCGCTTGTCGGCAACCGGTAACGGCAAAAATAAGGATATAGGAGGACAGGAAGGAAAAAGATTTATAGAACAGTTGTGTCATGAGAAAGCGAGGTTCAAGATTCAATTCTAAAATAATCAGGTATTTTCATTGAGATGAATTGTATATAACATACTCTGCCGACCATGCAAACGCCGGCGATGCCGTTTTTCAAAGATAACATCGCCCGGATTTTTTTTCAGCAAGAGGGGCGGTCTGACTCATAGCAACGGCGGCAGAAATAAAGAGATATCCCGTGTGAATTCTTACCATTTCTTTATTAGGAGGAATGGGATTATTAGGGTATGTTCTCTGCCTGATGAAAAGGGGTGTGGATGTTCCATGGCCCTAAAGATGAGTCAACTATAGGAGGGCAATATGACTATTATCAGGAAAACATGTATCACTGTTGCGGTAGCCGCAGCATTCAGCTTCGGTATTGCTTTTTCCGCCTATGCTTCCGGTGTCGGGGCAACAGCTGAAAAGGCCGCCGAACAGGTTTCGCAGAGCGCTGCCGGACAGGCAACGGCCGAAGCCGCAAAAGGAGCAACGGATGCGGTAAAAGGCGCAGCAGCCGAGGCAAAAGATGTGGCGGCCGAGGTGGTCACCAATGCCAAGGACAAGGCCATCGGCATGGCCAAGGAACAGGCCGACAAGGCTGTTGACGCCGCCACTGAGAAGGCAACCGAGGCGCTGACCGGAACGGAAAAAGCCGCCGGCGCCGCCGCTGATGCCGTCAAGGGTGCTGCAAAATAATTCTTTTTGTTTTATTTCGTAATAGAAAACCACCCCCTTTGGGGGTGGTCAGAGTTCAACGGCTTTGCCAGTTGAACATACATAGCTCATAATCAGCTCCAAGATGT
>JANTGH010000262.1 GCA_024763055.1 Desulfobulbaceae bacterium | reverse complement strand
CTATGCAGAATACGTGGCCGCCACTATCCCTGAGGGTGAAATCAAGTTGATCCGTGATGCGCTACAGAGAGGGCAGTTGACAGGCAGTGATCGATTCCTCAAGGAAATATCGAACCGGCTTGGCATTCGAATTTCCAATCAAGGACCGGGACGGCCTAAAAAGACCAAAAAATAAACCTGGCCCCTTTTCTGTGTACACAAACAACCCTTACCCAAAAGTCGCTTCGAGCTTTTCAACGGCCTTTGCCAACTCCGTGCGGGCTAAGGCAAAGTTAAGTCGAAACCAGCCCTCACCGGCAGGGCCGTAGGCAAGTCCGTCACTGAGGCCAAGGCCCGCCTGTTCAACCAGTTTTTTCCGTATTACATCATGGGCCAACCCGGTTTCCCGGAAATCTATCCAGGCAAGAAAGGTTGATTCCGGGGGCATCATGGAGAGCTGGTGCAGCGGAGTGAGTCTTTCGACCAGAAAATCCCTGTTCCCCATCAGGTAGTGAATCAACGCCTTTTTGTACTGTTGCCCCTCTTCGGAAAAAAGAGCCTGAATTGCAATCTTGGCCAATAGATTGATATCACCGGTGTGGGTCTGATTTGTTTGCGTACGAAAACGTCTGCGTAACCGTTGATCCGTGATAAGGACAAAGGATGGCTGCAAGCCGCTGCAGTTAAATGTCTTGCCGATGGAATGGGCCAGAATCGTCCACTTCTCTGCGCCGTCGATGTCAAGTATCGAGGTGTGCGTATTGGGCGGATAGATAATATCGGAATGGATTTCATCACCAAAGAGGAAGACCTCGTATTCCCGGCATATGCGTACCAGCTCCGAGAGCTCCTCAACACTCCAGACCCGACCGCTGGGGTTCTGCGGATTACAGAACAGCACCATTTTTACCTTCCCTGCCCGGCATGCCTGTTCAAAGGCGGCAAGATCGATGGTATAGCGTCCGTTGTCAAGGCATAGGGGAATATTGATAACTTTGCGTTTTTGATTGAGGATGGAAGAATAGAAACGTTCATAGACCGGCGAAAAAAGTGCAACTCCCTCCCCTTCTCCGGTACATGTGGAGATACTGTTGCACATACTGGTGACCACGGACGGCGAAAACAGAATCGTTTCTGCGCTGGTCCGGCAGCCATGTTCTTCCCGCATCCACCATTGGATTGATTCCTTGAGCGCCCTGCTCTGCATCGTATAACCGTAACAGGGGTGTTGTATCCGTTTGATCAGGGCATCCTGTAAAAACGGCGGCACCGGTAAATCCATATCCGCAACCCAGAGCGGCTGCACGGTATCGCTGCCGAACACACTCTTCCGAGCATCATATTTGGCGGCATCCGTCGATTGCCGGTTTACCGGTTGATCAAAATCAGGAATTGTCGTTTTCATGACGTGTACCTTAACAGAACAGGGAGTCTCAAGTCACCAGTTTTTCCCGGCAAGATCGGCTTCTTCATTTGATGCCCTATCCGGGTTCTTCAGATTAAAATTCTTGCATACTTAAGAGCTGTAATGGTAAGAAAATAGTAATGATTTTGATGCGAAAAAGCAGCTTAATGCATTGACAATGGAAAAATCCAAGGGAAGCATGAGAGGAGCAGGTGGAAAAAATAACAAATGGTGATATGCCGCTTCCTTCGCAACCACCACTCCTCCCTTCCTTTGCCTGCCTGCTCGAGGACGACGACCAGGCAGGCTATATCCAGAAACTCTGTAATCAGGGATTGAACTGGCTTCTGGATTTTCAATTTCCCTTGCTGTCAGGCCATCTGTTTCCCCTGCGCCAATTTCCTCCCCTAAAATTCCCACCACCCCGCATTCAATTGCTGACGCTTGCTATAAACCCCGGTATCTCCCCGTCGCTTTCTGATCTGGAAGGACTCTATCATCTTTTTCTTGAGGACGACGATGTCGAGGCCGCCTGTGGTTGTATCGGGATTGCCCTGCATTTCATCATTGACAGCGGCCATGCTTTTCATCGTTTTCAACCGTGGCGGACGCGGGCGGAGAAACTCCTCGCAAATACTTCCCTGTCGCCGCTTGCCGGGGCCTTTCTTGCTCTGTTCCAGGTCTGGGCGGAAATCACAGGTCCCGGAAATCTTGCAGAAACCAATGCTCTTCTTGAATCGATGCGACAGGATGCCGAAGCGGCAAGATCGCCCTCGCTCATCGTTTTGCATGCCACCCTGGTTGCCTATATTTCCTATTGGCGGGGTGATCTGTCCGCGCTTGAAATTGTCCTTACCGATGTCGGACCTTTTGTCAAAAACCCCCAAACCTCACCCCTGGCGGTCCTGTACTACCAGTCTGCGTTTGCTCTGCTCAAGACCTTGCAGGGCGCGCCAAAAGAGGGACGGCGAATGTTTAATGCATTGCTCAAACATCCCATGCTGGAGGTTGTTGCTCCCGGCCTCTGGTTACAAATTCAGGGCAATTACCTGTATACGGTTGCTACCCTCTCCGATCATAAAGAGGCGGAAAAGATCGGCGCGGTCATGCTGGCCAAGACGGTTCCGAAATATAATCATTACTACCATTCCTACCTCCATTTTAACCTCGCCATCGTTTCGCTGGTCCGGAACAGACCGCAGAAGGCCCTGATCCATGCCCTTGAGAGCAGGAGATACGGAGAACTGTGTGAAAGCAATAATACAGATCGGATGTCGGCCCTGCTCATCGGTCAGGCCCTGATGGAGCTTGACCGGGAAGAGGAGGCCCTGGACCATTTTCGCACCTGGCTGCCGCTCTGGAAAAAAGCCGAGTATTGGATTATTGCCGCCCTGGGCGCCATAGAAACGGGGTATATCCTGTTGCGGCAGGGAAAGATTGACCTGGCCCGTGATTCCCTGCATGAAGCGCAATCGCTTGCTCCTAAAAATGAACGAATTGCAACCCTGTATCGGCCCTGTGATTATGTGCGCCGTCTTGAAGAAATGGTATTTCCGGAACAAACGCTGGTGGAGCGAGTGCGTAAAGCGCCGATCATCATCACCACGCTTGGCACATTTTCAGTGACCATCAAGGGGGAAAAAACACTCACCGAGCGGAACTGGCACGGGGCCAAGGTCAAAAAACTGCTGCAGTCGATTATTGCCCTCGGCGGCAACCAAGTGTCGACCGAGCAGCTTGCTTATATGCTTTGGCCGGATGCCAACGGCGACCAGGCCATGAACGCCTTCAAGGTAACCCTTTCCCGGCTGCGCGCCACTCTTACCGATGGAAATAAGGCCTTACGCCGCATTCTTATCGTCAAACAGAAACGGATCACACTCTCCCGCAGGCTTTGCAGCGTCGATGCCTTTGTCTTTATGGATTTTGTCCACAGGGCTGGAAATCCCGTTCTGCAACCGGATGCCATGGCGGCCGCTTTGGCGATGTATGATGGTAATTTTCTGAAAGAATCCGCAGAGTATTGGATTATCAGCGCCAGAGAAAATCTGCGGGAACGATTTATAGAGGCTACCCTGCAACTCTGTGATTTTTTTTCAACAGGTCGGGATATTGAGAGCATCATGCCCCTACTGAGCCGGGCGCTGGAGTTTGATCCGGTCAATGAGGCGGTATGCGCCCGGCTGATGCAGGCCCATCTTCATCTGGGAAACAGGGTAAAATCGCTTGATATTTACAACAAAATTTCCAGTGATCTTGAGCGGCAGCGTGGCATCGGACCCGGCCCCATGCTCCGAAATCTTTATCTGCAGATGCAGAAGAATTAACTTTTCACTTTCCCCCTTCCTCTTTTTTACACAAAATCTTTTTTCACAAAAAAACTGCAACTGTAACCTTTTTGTAACCTTTTTCCTGCTAACAATTGATCGGAAGTGCGAATTGTGCGATCGATCACAAAAGACCTCCGGCAGTAGGTCGTATGTGTTACACCGTCGTGGTTGAAAAAAACAACAGGTATAATCGATTCATCATATCTGACAAAGAGGTTACAAATGATGTTTAATTCATGGGAATTCAGCGATAATGAATTCAAAAGGCAAAAACCCGGTCATAAACGGCCTATGAGAATGACGGGTTGCAGGGAAAGTTTGCATAGGCAGCAGCACTATCTCATTCTGGTTCTCCTTGCATGTTGTTTTTTGTATCCTCTGACGGCAACCGCCGGCAACGGCTTCCCCCGCGGGGATTATTACAATCAATCCCCAAGCTCGGAAATCTTAAGCTATATCCCCAATTGCCCAAGCGGCGACACCGAAGATACCGAACGCTTTACCGATGTACCGGCCGGCTGGT